>NZ_JBNHIN010000015.1:68944-102192 GCF_050054615.1 Streptomyces sp. YGL11-2 | reverse complement strand
ATCCCCCGGCGCCGCCCGCCGCCGCTAGCGGCGGGCCGCCCGGTACGCCCGGCGCGCCCGCCGCGCGGGCGGCATGAACCGCAGCCGCTCCGGCAGCAGCGGCACCACGATCCGCACCACCCGCCCGAACTGCCGCAGCCGGCGCTCCTGTTCGTCGGTCCACTCCAGTCCGATGGCCCGCCGCGCGTCCGGCGGCATCAGCCCGATCGTGACGAACCGCCGGAAGCGCGCGAACCGCGGCAGCAGCACCGGCCAGGTCAGCCGCAGCAGCCACCGCACCGCCCGCGGGCCGCGGTCCGGCGCCGGCAGCGGCCGGTCGGTGGCGATCAACTCCCGTACCACGACCGTCTCTTCGAGTTCGGTATCGAGCACCTTGCGGTAGTACGGCCAGAACTCCTCGATGGTCTGCGGCATATCGCGGTCGTGGATGCCGAGGACCCGGCCGACCTGGAGCCACTCCGCGTAGAGCTGCCGCTCCTGCGCCGGGGTGAAGGGGCGCCCGAGATAGCGCTGGGTGTGCTGGAACACCGGGAAGCCGGTGGCATGCACCCAGGCGTAGTGGGCAGGTGTCAGTGCGTGGTACCTGCGGCCGTGGGCGTCGGTGCCCTGGATGGTCCGGTGCAGCTTCCGCAGCCGCCGCCCCTCCTCGGCCGCCCGCTCCCCGCCGTAGACCCACAGCTGGAGCGAGACCAGCGAGCGCTCGCCGCGCCCCCACGGGTCCGTGCGGAACACCGAGTGGTCGTCCACACCGGCCCCCACCGCGGGGTGCGCGACCTGCAGCGTCAGCGCGGCGGGCAGCGTCAGCAGCGTCCGGATGTCCCCGACCAGCGACCAGAGCACGCCTCCAGGCGGCGGGGGACGAGGGACCATTCGTACCGCATTCATATCATTACTCATCATACGGTGGCCCCCAGGGGTCGCCGGGTATGCGGGTCCGTCCCGGGCCGGTGCGTGTTCCGGTACGCCAGGAACATCGCCGGGGCGATCCGCAGCGGCGGCGGCACCAGGGCCGTCAGGCAGCGCACCACGCGGGCGAACCGCCGCAGCCGCCGCTGCTGCCGGTCCGTCCAGCACAGCCCCAGCCGCTCACGCAGCACGGGCGGCAGCACTCCGACGGTGACCTGCAGCGCGTAGTGCGCGGCGAGCGCGGCGAACGGCCGCCACAGGAGCGCCGGGAGCCACCGCACCGGCGGTTTCTGCGGATGGGCCAGCTCGTCGAGGACATCGCGCACCGAGCGGTTCAGCTCCAGCCGCTCGACGACCACGGCGTCGTAGCACGCGCCGAACGACGCCCAGTCCGACGGCAGATGATGGTCTTTCAGCCCGCGAGGACCTGGACCACGTCCTCTTCCGCAACGGGCATGCCCGGCCAGCCCGTTGGCAGAACACGGTGCTCAAGGAGGAGTCGGCACCCTGGACCGTCTCCAGCTGGGACAAGGACTACACCTACACCGATCTCTCGGACCACTATCCGCTGCTCGGCGGCTGACCGGCAGACGCCCGGTCCCGGTGCGCCGGCCGGCGGCAGCCCCCGCGGCGCCACCGGCCGTCGGCGACCGCCGGGCTGGGCATCGGGGGCCGCTGGGCATCGGGGGCCGGCGGCGACCGTCGGTCGTCAGCGGTCGTAGACCGTCACCGCCACCCCGCGCCCGACGAGCCGCGCGGATATCAGCGGCTCCACCCGGGACCACCTGCCGCCCGCCAACCCGCAGCCGATACGCGGCATATGGACCGAGGCGCCGAGCTCCAGCGCCTTGTCCGCCACCCGGCCCAGCCCGGCGGCTATCGCCTCGTACCGCACCGGAACGCCCTTGCTGCCCGTCCGTATCCCCCGCTGCCCCACGAGATTGGCCACCCACAGACGATCCGCGACCGGCACGAACTGGGCGGCGCCCAGGCCGAAGTCGTTCCGTGCGCGCTCGCGGTGCCAGCTGCGGTAGGCCCGCTCGGGCTCCGGCCAGCGCCGGGAGACGGCGAGCACGAAGCCCTTGCCCCAGCCGCCGAGGTCGTTGCAGACATGCACGATCATCTTGACGCCCTTGCCCTGCGGCACCGTGGCGTCCCCTGTGACATAGACGATTCCCATGGCATCCCCCGTTCCCTCAGCCATGTCCCCACGGTACGGGCGACCACTGACAATCGGCCCGGAGCGCCGGATCGGGCCGCCGCTCCGGGCACGCGGACCGTGCGAAAGGGCGGCTGCGGAAGCCCGTCGGGCCTCCGCAGCCGCCCTCGATCACTCGGGCGCGCCTGACGGCGCGGCTACTCGGCGAGTTCGCGTTCCTGGGCGATCCGGTTGACCCGGCCGCGCACCGCGAACCAGCCGCCGACCAGCGCCGCGGCCAGGACCGGGATCAGCATCACGGTCTGCCGGCCGACGCCGTCGTCGAACCACATGAGCACGATGACGCCGAGCAGGAAGGCGATGGTGGCGATGTCGGTGACCGGCGTGCCGGGGAGGCGGAACCGCGGACGCTGCACCAGCCCGGCCTTCGAGCGCCGGACGAACACCATGTGGCAGATCATGATCGTGCACCAGGTGCTGACGATGCCCAGCGCCGCGATGTTGATCACGATCTCGAACGCCTTGCCCGGCAGCCAGTAGTTGAGCCCGACACCGAGCACGCACACCGTGGAGGTGAGCATGATGCCGCCGTACGGCACCTGGTTGCGGTTCATCCGGCCGGCGAACTTGGGCGCGGAGCCCGCCATCGACATGGAGCGCAGGATGCGGCCGGTGGAGTACAGCCCGGAGTTCAGGCTGGACATCGCCGCGGTGAGCACGACGAGGTTCATCACGTCGCCGGCGTGCGGGATGCCGACGTGGGACAGCACGGTGACGAAGGGGCTCTCGTTGGCGCTGAAGG
This sequence comes from Streptomyces sp. YGL11-2, assembly GCF_050054615.1. Classification (NCBI taxonomy): domain Bacteria; kingdom Bacillati; phylum Actinomycetota; class Actinomycetes; order Kitasatosporales; family Streptomycetaceae; genus Streptomyces; species Streptomyces sp. YGL11-2. The sequence goes on along the minus strand of NZ_JBNHIN010000015.1, from coordinate 99,325 downwards.
CGTTCCACGGCAGCAGCATCGCCAGCAGGACAACCGAGCCGACGTAGAAGATGCCGACCCGCCACATGATCGAGTTCACGGCCTTGGGCACGACCTTGTGCGGCTCGCTGGTCTCACCGGCGGTCACACCGACCAGCTCGACCGCGGAGTAGGCGAAGACCACGCCCTGGAGCACGATCACCACGGGCAGCAGACCGGTCGGGAAGGTGCCGCCGTTGTCGGTGATCAGATGCAGACCCGGGGTGTGGCCGTCGACCGAGTGCTGGGTGGCCAGCAGGAAGATGCCGATGAACATGAAGACGACCAGCGCCGCGACCTTGATGATCGCGAACCAGAACTCCATCTCACCGAAGATCTTCACCGAGATCAGGTTGATCGAGAGCACCACCGCCAGCGCGATCAGCGCCATCACCCACTGCGGGATGCTGGTGAACAGGCTCCAGTAGTGCGTGTACAGGGCGATCGCGGTGATGTCGGCGATACCGGTGGTCGACCAGTTCACGACGTACATCCAGCCCGCGACGTAGGCGCCCTTCTCACCCAGGAACTCCCGGGCGTAGGAGACGAACGAACCGGACGACGGGCGGTGCAGCACCAGCTCACCGAGGGCCCGGACGACGAAGAAGGCGAAGAGGCCGCACACCGCGTACGCGATGGCCAGCGCCGGTCCGGCGGAGTGCAGCCGGCCGCCGGCCCCCAGGAACAGACCCGTGCCGATCGCCCCGCCGATGGCGATCATGTTGATGTGCCGGCCCTTCAGCCCCTTGCTGTAACCGGCGTCGCCCGCGTCCTGCCGGGTCCCACTCCCCCCGTCTGATGACCTTTGTGCTTCATCGATGACGGTTTCTGCGCTCACTACTGGTTCATCTCGCTTTCAGGGAGATCAGGACCAAAAACCGGCTCCGCGGATCGCGCGAACGGCCGACGGCACACCTTCCCCGGAAACCGCTCCCCCGTCTGTGCGCAAGATCACATGGCGTACATTCGCTCCAGGAGTTGTCCGTATTTGTGGCGAACAACACGGCGTCGCAGCTTCAACGACGGTGTTAGTTCGCCACTTTCGGGCCCCCACTCCTCGCTCAGCAGCGAAAATCGCTTGACCTGCTCCGTGCGGTTCAGCCGGGCGTTGGCGGCCTCGACGGCCCGCTCGACCTCCTCCCGGACGGCCGGGTGCCGGGCCAGCTCCGCCACCGTCCCCGCGATGCCCCGCCGTGCCGCCCAGGCCGCAGCCGGCTCGGCGTCCAGCACCAACAGCGCGACCAGATACGACCGGCCGTCACCGTGCACCAGCGCCTGGCCGATGAGCGGGTGCTCCTTGAGGGTGTTCTCGACCAACGAGGGCGAGACGTTCTTGCCGGTGGAGGTCACGATCATTTCCTTCTTGCGGTCGGTCAGCCACAGGAACCCGTCCGCGTCGACCCGGCCGAGGTCGCCGGTCGCGAACCAGCCGTCCGCGTCGGTGGCCGGCTCCACCGTCCCGTCGGCCCGCAGATAGCCGGCGCACACCGTCCGGCCCCGGACCTCGATCTCCCCGTCCGGTGCCGTCCGCACCTCCAGACCGTCGATCGGCCGGCCGACCGAGCCCAGCCGGAATCCGCCGGGACTGTTGGTCGTGGCGACGCCGACCGTCTCGGTCAGCCCCCACGCGTCCATGATCACGATGCCGAGACCGGCCCAGAAGCGCACCACCTCCGGAGGCATCGGCGCGGCCGCGCTCGCCGTCCACACCAGCCGGTCGAAACCGGCCCGGGCCAGCAGTGGGTCCAGCACCTCGGCCTTCGCCCGGGCGTACCCGGCCGCCAGCTCCGCGGACGGCTGCTCCCCGCGCTGCCGGCAGTCCACGTGGGCGCGGGCACACTCCCCCGCCGCCTCGACCGCCGCCCGCGCCTCCTCCGGGAGCTGCGCCAGCGCGGCCCGTACGGACGCCGCCAGCTTCTCCCAGACCCGCGGGACGCCGAAGAACTGGACCGGCCGCAGCTCGCGCGCGCTCGCCGCGACCGCCGCCGGATCGGCACAGAGGTGGACGTGCGCGGCGCGGAAGACCGGCAGGTAGATGCCCAGCATCCGCTCGGCGATATGCGCGAAGGGCAGGTAGCAGAGGTGCTCGGCGTGGTCGGGGAGGTCCACCGCACCGTCCAGGGCCACCGCGTTCAGCAGCACGTTGCGGTGGCTGACCACCACGCCCTTGGGGTCGCCGGTGGTGCCGGAGGTGTAGACGACGGTCAGGGTGTCGCCCGCGTCGACCTGCCGCCACGCCGCCTCGAACGCGCCGGGGTCGAAGAGCTCGGCACCCCGCGCCGCCAGCTCCGCATACGTCCCGTACGCGCCCGCCGGGGCCGGGCCGCCGGGCCGCGGCCCGTCCGCCGGCGGCTCGACGACCACCAGCCGCTCCAGCCGGGCGCCTGCGTCGTCCAACAGCGGCGCCCAGCGCCCCAGCTCCCGCGGGCCCTCCACCACGGCGAGCCGGGCCCCGCTGTGCCGGACGACATGGGCGATCTGGCCGGGAGCCGCGGTGCCGTAGACCGTGACCGGGACCGCGCCGAGGTGCACCAGGGCGAGGTCGCTGAGCCAGTGCTCGGGGCGGTTGCCCATCATGAGGAGGACGATCTCGCCGCGCCGTACGCCCAGCGCGCGGTACCCGGCGGCCAGCTCGCCGACCCGGCGGCGGACCTCGGCCCAGCCGAGCGTCCGCCGGCCGGTCCCGTCCGGCGCGCGCCAGGACAGGGCCGGCAGTGCGCCGTGGTCCTCGGCGTTGCGCAACAGCAGGGCGGGCAGCGTGAGTTCACCCGGATCGCCGGGCATGCGCAGGATCGTGGTCAAGGCGGCCTCCCGAGGGCATGGACCTGGTCTGCGGACCGAACGGGTTTCCTGACGGCGGCGCCGAGCGGTGAAGAAGGTTTCACAAGAGTGGTGAGACAGCAATACTGTTGAACATGATGGAGTCCGCCCCCGACCTGACGGTCGACGAACTGGCCGCACGCGCCGGCGTCACGGTCCGCACGATCCGCTTCTACAGCACCCGCGGTCTGCTGCCGCCGCCCGACATCGGCCCGCGCCGGGTCGGCCGCTACGGACCGGACCACCTCTCGCGGCTCGCGCTCATCGAGGAACTCCAGCACCAGGGCCTGACCCTGTCCGCGATCGAACGCTATCTGGCGCAGCTGCCGCCCGACCTGAGCGCCCAGGACCTGGCCATTCACCGGGCACTGGTGGCCAGTTGGATCCCGGACACGGCGGAGGACGCGACCAGGGAGCAGCTGGAGCGGCGGGCCGGCCGGGAGCTGACCGAGGAGGACCTGGACCGGCTGGCGGCGATGAGCGTACTCGTGCGGACCGCGGACCCGCAGGTCTACCGGGTCGATCCGGGGCTGCTGCATCTGGGGACGCGGCTGCTCGATGTCCCGATCGCGCTGGAGACGATCCTCGCGGCGCGCACCGTCGTCATCGAGCACACCCGCTCGGCGGCCCGCGAGCTGAGCCGGCTCTTCAAGGACGAGGTATGGGGTCCGTACCGCGACGGCGGGCCGGACGCGGAGGAGATGGCGCGGATGAAGTCGCTCTCCGCCCATATGCAGCCGATGGTCGTGCAGGCACTGGTCACCGCCTTCCAGCGGTCGATGAAGGAAGAGCTGCGGGAGTGGTTCGGCAGGGGCGAGGGCGGCGGCCGCAGCGAGGGCTGACGGGGGCGGGCCGCGGCGGCCCGCCCCCGGCCCGGCTCAGTCGCCGAACCGCTCCCCCCTCTCGGCCTTCTCGACCAGCAGCGCACTGGGCGCGAAGCGCTCGCCGTAGGCCGCCTGCAACTCACGGGCGCGGGCCACGAATCCGGGCAGGCCGACCAGCTCCTCCCGCCCCGCCCCGGCGGCTTTCTCCCGCCCTGGCCCGGCGACCTTCTCCCGCCCTGGCCCAGCAGCTTTTTCCCGCCCTGGCCCACCCTGGTACCCGTTGATGTACTGGAGCACACCGCCGGTCCAGCCCGGGAAGCCGATGCCGAAGAGGGAGCCGATGTTGGCGTCGGCGACGGAGGTGAGCACGCCCTCCTCCAGGCAGCGGACGGTGTCCAGCGCCTCGGAGAACAGCATCCGCTCCTGCATGTCGACGAACGGGATGGCGGCGCCCTCCTGCTGGAAGTGCTCGCGCAGCCCCGGCCACAGGCCAGTCCGCCGGCCGTCCTCGCCGTAGTCGTAGAAGCCCGCGCCGCCGCTGCGCCCGGGGCGCTCGAACTCGTCCACCATGCGGTCGATGACGGCGTCGGCCGGGTGCGGCTGCCAGCTGCCGCCGGCCTCCTCGACGGCCCGCCTGGTCTCGTTGCGGATCTTGCGCGGGAGGGTCAGGGTCAGCTCGTCCATCAACGACAGCACCTTGGCCGGGTAGCCGGCCTGGGCGGCGGCCTGCTCGACGGAGACCGGGTCCAGGCCCTCGCCGATCATCGCCACGCCTTCGTTGATGAAGTGGCCGATGACGCGGGAGGTGAAGAAACCGCGGGAGTCGTTGACGACGATCGGGGTCTTCTTGATCTGGCGCACCAGGTCGAAGGCGCGGGCCAGCGCCTCGTCACCGGTCCGCCCGCCCTTGATGATCTCCACCAGCGGCATCTTGTCGACCGGCGAGAAGAAGTGCAGACCGATGAAGTCGGCGTCCCGCTCGACGCCTTCGGCGAGCAGGGTGATCGGCAGGGTGGAGGTGTTGGAGCACAGCAGCGCGTCGGGCGCGACGATGTGCTGGATCTCCTTGAACACCTTGTGCTTGAGGGCCACGTCCTCGAAGACCGCCTCGATGACGGCGTCGCAGCCCGCGAGGTCGGCCGGCTCGGCGGTGGGCGTGATCCGCGCCAGCAGCTCGTCGCGCTGCGCCTCTGTCGTCCGCCCCTTGGCCAGCGCCTTGGCGAGCAGCCCCTCGGAGTACGCCTTGCCCTTCTGCGCCGCCTCCGGGGTGACGTCCTTGAGGACGACCTGGATACCGGCCTTCGCGCAGGCGTAGGCGATCCCCGCGCCCATCATGCCGGCGCCCAGCACCGCGACCTTCTCGACCGTGCGCGGCGCGATGCCCTTGGGGCGGCTGGCACCGGAGTTGACGGCCTGGAGGTCGAAGAAGAACGCCTGGATCATGTTCTTGGAGACCTGGCCGGTCACCAGCTCGACGAAGTAGCGCGCCTCGATGGTCTGGGCGGTCTCGAAGTCGACCTGGGAACCCTCGACGGCGGCGGCGAGGATGTTGCGCGGCGCCGGGTACGGCGCGCCGTTGAGCTGCTTCTTGAGGTTGGCGGGGAACGCCGGGAGGTTGGCGGCGAACTTCGGGTGCGCCGGTGTGCCGCCGGGAATCTTGTACCCCTTGACGTCCCAGGGCTGCTGGGACTCGGGGTGGGCGTCGATGAACTCCCGGGCCTTGGCGAGCAGTTCCTCGGAGGTCTGGGCGACCTCGTGGATCAGCCCGTTGTCCTTGGCGCGGGTGGCGTTGTACTGCGTGCCCTGGAGCAGCACCTTCAGCAGCGCGTCGGTGATGCCCAGCAGCCGGACCGTACGGGTCACCCCGCCGCCGGCGGGCAGCAGGCCGAGGGTGACCTCGGGCAGGCCGATCTTGGTGCCGGGGGTGTCCAGGGCGACGCGGTGGTGGCAGGCCAGGGCGATCTCGTAACCGCCGCCGAGCGCCGCGCCGTTGATGGCGGCGACGACGGGCTTGCCGAGCGTCTCGATGCGGCGCAGGTCGCGCTTGATGCCGTTGCCGGCCTCGAACGCCTGCTGGGCCTGCTCGGGGGTGACGGCGATCAGGTCGCGCAGGTCGCCGCCGGCGAAGAAAGTCTTCTTGGCGGAGGTGAAGATGATGCCGCGGATGCTGTCCTTCTCGGCCTCCAGGCGGTCGGCGACCGCGGTGAGGGAGGTCTTGAAGGCGTTGTTCATGGTGTTGGCGGACTGGTCCGGATCGTCCAGGACCAGGGTGACGACGCCGGTCTCGTCCTGCTCCCAGCGGATGGTCGACACGGCAGCGGATTCACTCATGGTTCGTACTCCGTAGTGGGTGGGACGAGGGGTCAGAGGCGCTCGATGACGGTGGCGATGCCCATGCCTCCGCCGACACAGAGGGTGGCCAGGCCGTAGCGCTTGTCCTGCCGCTCCAGTTCGTCGATGAGGGTGCCGAGGATCATCGCGCCGGTGGCGCCGAGGGGGTGGCCCATGGCGATGGCGCCGCCGTTGACGTTGACCTTGTCGAGGCTCAGGCCCATGTCCTTGACGAAGCGCAGGACGACGGCGGCGAACGCCTCGTTGATCTCGACGAGGTCGATGTCGTCGATGGTGAGTCCGGCCTTGGCGAGGGCCTTGCGGCTGGCCGGCGCCGGGCCGGTGAGCATGATCGTCGGCTCGGAGCCGGAGACCGCGGCGGAGATGATGCGGGCCCGCGGGGTGAGGCCGTAGCGCTCGCCGACCTCCTTGGAGCCGATGGCGACCAGTGCCGCGCCGTCCACGATGCCGGAGGAGTTACCGGCGTGGTGGACGTGGTCGATCTTCTCGACCCAGTGGTACGTCTGCAGGGCCACCGCGTCGAAGCCGCCGGCGTCCCCGATGGCGGCGAAGGACGGCTTGAGGGCCGCCAGGGAGTCGGCGGTGGTACCGGGGCGCATGTGCTCGTCGTGGTCGAGGACGAGCAGGCCGTTGCGGTCGCGCACGGGGACGACGGAGCGCTCGAAGCGGCCGTCCTTCCAGGCGGCGGCGGCTCGTTCCTGGGACAGCGCGGCGAACTCGTCGACATCGCGGCGGGAGTAGCCCTCGATGGTGGCGATGAGGTCGGCGCCGATGCCCTGGGGCACGAATCCGGTGTCGAAGTTGGTCATCGGGTCGGCGAACCAGGCACCGCCGTCGGAGGCCATCGGGACCCGCGACATCGATTCGACGCCGCCCGCCAGCACCAGGTCCTCCCAGCCCGAACGGACCTTGGCGGCGGCCATGTTGACGGCTTCGAGGCCGGAGGCACAGAAGCGGTTCTCCTGGACGCCGGCGACGGTGTCGGGCAGTCCGGCGGCGATCGCGGCGATCCGGGCGATGTCGGATCCCTGGTCGCCGACCGGTCCGACGACGCCGAGGACGATGTCGTCGATCGCGGCCGGATCCAGCTCGGGGAAGCGCCGGCGCACTTCGTGGATCAGGCCGACGACCAGGTCGATCGGCTTGGTGCCGTGCAGTGCGCCGTTGGCCTTGCCACGGCCGCGGGGGGTGCGGATCGCGTCGTACACATACGCTTCGGTGCTCACAGGAAAGCCTTTCTTTCCGGCCGGGGGTCCGAGGGCCCGCGGCGTCAGCCGCTGACGACCCGGGCCTGGGGAGACGCAGTCGGGGAGGGTTAGCCGAGCAGGGAGCGGCCGATGATCTCCTTCATGATCTCGGTCGTCCCGCCGTAGATGGTCTGTATGCGGCCGTCGGTGAACGCCTTGGCCACGCGGTACTCGGTCATATAGCCGTAGCCGCCGTGGAGTTGGAGGCAGCGGTCGGCGACCCGCTTCTGGAGTTCGGTGGCCCACCACTTGGCCATGGAGGCGTGCACCGCGTCGAGTGTGCCGTCCGCGTGGTCGGCGATGCAGCGGTCGAGGAAGGTGCGGGTGACGGCGCACTCGGTGGCCATCTCGGCGATCTCGAAGCGGATGTGCTGGAGCTTGGCCAGCGGCCGTCCAAACGCCTCGCGCTCCTTGACGTACCGGGTGGTGATCTCCAGCAGATGCTCGGCGCCGGCGATCCCGGCGATCGCTATGCCCATGCGCTCCTGCGCGAGGTTGGTCATCAGGTGGACGAACGCGCCGTTCAGTTCACCCAGCAGGTTCTCCTTGGGCACCCGCACGTCGTGGAAGAACAGCTCGGCGGTGTCCTGGGACTTCTGGCCGATCTTGTCGAGGTTGCGACCGCGCTCGAAGCCCTCCATGCCGCGCTCGACGACCAGCAGGCTCAGACCGTGCGCGCCGCCCTCGGGGGTGGTCCTGGCGACGACGATGACGAGGTCGGCGAGGATTCCGTTGGAGATGAAGGTCTTGGAGCCGTTGAGGATCCAGTGGTCGCCGCGGTCCTCGGCACAGGTGCGGATGCCCTGGAGGTCGGAGCCGGCGCCGGGCTCGGTCATCGCGATGGCGGTGATCGTCTCACCGCTGCAGAAGCCGGGTAGCCAGCGGCGTTTCTGCTCGTCGGTGGCGAGGGAGGTCAGGTAGGGGCCGATGATGTCGTTGTGGAGTCCGATGGCGAGCCCGGCGGCCCCGGCCCGGGTGAACTCCTCGGCCAGCACCGCGCTGTAGCGGAAGTCGCTCTCCCCGCCGCCGCCGTACTCCGCGGGCACGGCCAGTCCGAGGAGCCCCTGCCTGCCGGCCGCCCGCCAGGCGTCCCGGCTGACGATGCCGTCCTTCTCCCACTGCTCGTAGTACGGCGTCACCTCCTTGGCGAGGAAGGTGCGTACGGTCTCGCGGAAGGCGTCGTGGTCGTCGGTGAAGAGCTGGCGCTTCACGCTGTTGTCCCTTCGAGGAGTGGTGCGGGGCGGGCGGCGGGTCGGCTCGGCATGGGGTCCGGAGGCCGACGTCCGGGCGGACGCGGCATCGGCGCGGTCCCTTCAGAGCCGGTTCCTGACGGTCTCGATCAGCTTCGCGGGGTCGGAGCCTATGAGGTGGACGGTCAGGATCGCCGGGCCGATCCCGGCCTGCTCCGTGCGGTCCGCCGGGAAGCCCGTGGCGCTGGGCGCGTCGAAGCCGTACGCCCCGGCGGCGCGGACGGCGCCCGGTCCGGCCCGGTCCGGGGCGGCGACCCCTTCGGCGGCCTGGCGCGGAGCGGCGGCGTACTGCGGCGCGGTGGCGGGTTCCATCAGCCGACCGGGTCCTTCCGCTCGGTGCGGCACGGGTCTTCGGGCGGGACCGAGAGGCTGGGGATCCGCCAGTCGCGGGCGACCTCTTCGGTGTCCGCGCCCGGCTGGGCGGGGGGTCTGCGCAGCGTTCCGGGGGTGTCCGAGAAGCGGGGCGCGGGGGCGGGCTGGGTGATGCCGGCGTGGTCGACGAAGGTGCCGCGGGCGGCGAGATGCGGGTGCCCGGGGGCCTCGCGCAGCGACAGCACAGGCGCCACGCAGGCATCGGACTCCTGGAAGACCGCGGTCCACTCCTCCCGCGTACGGGTCAGGAACCGGGCGGCGATGGCGGTCCGCAGCTCGTCCCAGGCGGCGAGGTCGTCGCGGGCGGGGACCTCGTCCTCGATGCCGAGCAGGCGGATGAATTCGGCGTAGAAGCGCTGCTCCAGCGCGCCGACGGCCATATAGCCGCCGTCCGCGGTCGCGTACGTGCCGTAGAACGGCGTCCCGCCGTCGAGCAGATTGACGCCGCGCCGGTCCTGCCAGCCGCCGGCCGCCAGCATGCCGTGGATCATGGCTGTCAGATGGGCCGTGCCGTCGACGATGGCGGCGTCGACGACCTGGCCGCTGCCGCCCTCGGCGCGGGCGTGCTGGAGCGCCGCGAGCACGCCGATGACCAGATAGAGCGAGCCCCCTGCGTAGTCGCCCACGAGGTTGGCGGGGACGGCGGGCGGGCCGTCGGCCGGGCCGATCATGCCGAGGGCGCCGGTGATGGCGATATAGCCGATGTCGTGCCCTGCGGTGCCGGCCAGCGGGCCCTCCTGTCCCCAGCCGGTCATCCGGCCGTAGACCAGCCGCGGGTTGCGCGCCAGGCACTGCTCGGGCCCGACGCCGAGCCGCTCGGCCACACCGGGGCGGTACCCCTCGACGAGGACGTCGGCCCGCTCGGCCAGGTCGAGCACCTGCGCCACCCCGGCGGGCTGCTTCAGATCCACCAGCACCGAGCGTTTGTTGCGGTTGGTGATGTCGTGGGCCGGATCGATGCGCAGCCCGGCGCCTCCGGGCCGGTCGACCCGGACGACGTCGGCGCCCAGGTCGGCCAGCAGCATGGCCGCGAAGGGGCCGGGGCCGATGCCGGCGAGCTCCACCACCCGCACCCCGCTCAGCGGGCCGTTCCCTGACTGCGTCATCGCGCCCCACGCCTCCCGCACTGTGACACTTCTGATGTAACACTCGTGATGTTAAGAACGTGTTCCACTTTCCACAAGCCCCCCGAGCCAAGTGGCCACCACGGGAAAAGCCCACGCCGACGATGCTCAACTGCCATCGCCGTCGCGGGCCTTCGCGCGCCTGCCTCCGCCGCGCCGCTATCCCCCGCCGCACTCGGCGATGAACTCCCCCGGGGCTATGGAGCGGCGGGGCTGCGCCGCCGGTCCCGCCGTCTTCGCCATGCCTGCCTCCACGTCCGTTCCCCCGTCCGGCACCGGCCGCGGCGCCTCCCGGCGGGCCGCGCGTACGCCCGCGCCGCCCATCGCGTTCCACGCTAACCGCGACCACTGACAACGGCCCGCGCAGCGCCGAACGCCGGGCCGGCGGAGGGACAATGCGGCCATGTCACACCTCGCCACCACACTGTTCGACGTCCACGACGGCCAGGGGCCGCGGCAGTTCGCCGAGCTCGCGATAGCCCTGTTGCTGTCCTCGCTGATCGGGCTGGAGCGCGAGGCCCGGCAGAAGAGTGCCGGGCTGCGCACCCACACCCTCGTCGGCGTGGGCAGCGCGCTGTTCATGGAGGTGTCGATCCACGGCTTCGGATCGGTACTGGGCATGGACGGCGTCACCCTCGACCCGTCCCGAATAGCCGCACAGGTCGTCTCCGGTATCGGCTTCATCGGCGGCGGACTGATCTTCGTCAGGAAGGACGCGGTCCGCGGGCTGACGACCGCCGCGACCATCTGGCTGACCTGCGCCATCGGCATGGCGTGCGGCGGCGGGCTGCCGCTGCTGGCTGTCGGCGCGACCGCGGTGCACTTCCTCATCGTGCGCGGCTTCTCGAAGATCTCGGAACGGATCGGGTCGGGGCGGTCCTTCGACCGGGTCGAGCTGCGCCTGTCCTACCGGTCGCAGAACGGACTGCTGGGGCGGATGTTGGAGCTGTGCACCGGCAGCGGCTTCCGGGTCACCGACGTCCAGGTGGAGAACGGCACGGGCGATGCCTGGGTCCCGGCGGAGGTGCTGCTCCGCTTGGAGGGAAACGGTTCCGCGCACCCCCTGGTCGAGGCGCTGACCGAGCTGGAGGGGGTGCGCGGGGTGGCGCTGGGGCGGCAGGCCGACAGCACCGAATGAGGACGGGCCGCTCCTCATGGGGCGCGGGCATCCGTCTGGTCCCGCTCATGCCGCGCCGGGCGACGCCTCCCCCGGACCGGCCCCCGCTCCCGCGCCCCGGTCCCCGGGATCGGGCGCAAGGTGGTCTCCGGTCAGCTGACGGTCCACCAGCCGACCCAGCCTCCGCGGAACATCGCCGCCCACCAGGACGACGACCACCAGCGTCAGCCCGAAGGTGAGCACCGCCAGAGCCCGTCCCAAGGGCATGCCCTCGGCCAGCCGCGCCCCGAGCACCGGCGCCACCGCACCGCCCAGGGCGCCCGCGTTGTAGACGTATCCCAGTGACGCGGCGCGGGTCGCGGTCGGGAAGTGGCCCGCGATGTACTTCGGCAGGATGCCGGAGATGCCCTGGCTGAGCGCGAGCAGCCCGAAGAGCAGGACCCCGAGCCCCACGGGGTTCCCGCGGACCGCGAACACCGGGAAGACCAGCGCCAACGAGGCCAGCAGGGTGTACGCGTACGCCCGCCGGGTGCCGAGCAGGTCGCCGGTGAATCCCGCCAGCCAGCAGCCGGCCATCGTGCCGAGGCCCGCGGCGGACATCACGTCGGCGACCTGCCCCGGCGCATAGCCCAACTCGGTCTTCAGGTACGTGGGCAGCAGCGCCTGGAGGGGCCAGCTGTACAGGAACGCGCAGAACACCGTCACCGTCAGGGACACGTACAGCAGCGCTCCCCGGCGCCCGCCGAGCTGCCCGGCGAACGCGAGCAGGCACAGCGCCGCGGCGGCGGCCGGCCAGAGCCCAAGTCCCGCGCCGGCGGGCGTGAAGACGCAGCACAGCGCGGCGCACGCGATCACCGCCAGCACCGTGTTGACCCAGCCGCGGACGCGTCCGGTGAACAACGGGCGGAACGGATTCGGGCGTTCCGGATGCCGCTCCGGTCCCCCGGCCGGCGCGCCGCCGATCTCCGCCTGCCAGTCGCCGGCTTCCGGCAGCGACCTGCGTACCCATAGGGCGACCAGGACGGGCAGGACCCCGATCCAGAACAGTGGGCGCCAGCCCCAGGAGGGAACCACCCAGCCGTAGAGCCCGGCCGCGAGGGCCGTTCCGCCCGCGTAACCGGAGATCAGGAATCCCGAGGCCCGGTTGCGCAGCCGGACCGGCCAGGTCTCCAGCACGTACGTCGCGCTCGCGCTGTACTCCCCCGCCATGCCCAGGCCGATCACCAGCCGCGCGGCGAACAGGCTGGTGTAGTTCCAGGCGAATCCGCAGGCGAAGGTGCCCAGCGAGTACAGCAGGATGCCGGCGACCATGGCGACCCTGCGGCCGTGGCGGTCGCCCAGCGCGCCCAGGACCGCACCGCCCAGCCAGCGGGTGACGAACGCGCCGGAGACGAGCGAGGCGGCGGTCGCGGTGTCCAGGTGGAACTCACCCGCGACCTCGGTCAGCACCAGCGTGATCAGCACGAAGTCGAAACCGTCGAGGAGATAGCCGATCCAGGCGGCGAACATCGCCTTCCACCGGCGCGGGGTGACCTCCTCGTACCAGCGCCGCCTCCCCGCCCGACGGGGGCCGTCCGCGGGATACGCCATCACAGGAGCCCGCCTTCCTCCAGCAGCCGCCCGACGCCTTCTTCCGTCCGCAACCGGCAACCCGGACATCGGATGTCCCATGTCATCGACGAATCTGATCCCGCTCCCCCGGCGCGTCAAGCCCCGGCACCTGAACGGAGCGGGCCGCCAACCCGGCCGGGACCGCTGGTCGTTGACGGGGCGCCCGTGGCTCCCTAGGGTCCGGACGTCACCCCGAGAGGACGGACCATGCGACCGCAGGACACCTCCGGACGGGCCCATGACCTCGTCCTGTACGGAGCAACCGGGTTCGCGGGCGCGCTCACCGCCGCATATCTGGCCGGGCACGCCCCCGCGGACTGCCGCTGGGGTCTCGCCGGACGCAGCACCGCCAAACTGGAGCGGCTGCGCGACCGGTTGGCCGCGATCAACCCGGATTGCGCCGGCCTCCCGCTCCTGACGGCCGACAGCGCCGACCCCGGTTCGCTGCACGCCCTCGCCTCCGCCACCAGGGTCCTGGCCACCACGGTCGGTCCCTACCTGCTCCGCGGCGAGCCCCTGGTCGCGGCCTGCGCCGCGGCCGGCACGGACTATCTCGACCTCACGGGCGAGCCGGAGTTCATCGACCGCGTCTACCTCCGCCACGATGCGACGGCCCGCGCCTCCGGGGCGCGCCTCGTCCACGCCTGCGGCTTCGACTCCGTGCCGCACGACATGGGGGTGCACTACACGGTGGGGCTGCTCCCCGAGGGCGTTCCGCTGCGCATCGACGGCTTCGTGCGGACCAACGGGGCCTTCTCCGGCGGAACCCTCGCCTCCGCACTGACCGCCGTCTCGCGCCCGGCCGCCATGGCGCGGGTCGCCCGGGAGCGCCGTCGGGTGGAACCGCGGCCCGCCGGCCGCACCGTGCGCGCACCGTTCGGGCCGCCCCTCCGGAGCGCCGAAACCGGCACCTGGGGAATCCCGCTGCCGACCGTCGACCCGCAGATCGTCGCCCGCTCGGCCGCCGCCCTCGACCGCTACGGGCCCGACTTCCGCTACCGCCACTACGCGGCCGTGCGCCGGCTGCCGACCGCCGCGGGAGCGGCCCTGGGCGCCGGTGCGGTGTGCGCGCTGGCCCAGGTGCCGCCCGCCCGCCGCTGGCTGTCGGGACGTCTGGAACCGGGCGAGGGGCCCGGTGAGGAGCGGCGCGCACGCAGCTGGTTCCGGGTCCGCTTCGTCGCCTCGGGAGGCGGCGAGCAACTGGTCACCGAGGTCGCGGGCGGCGACCCCGGCTACGACGAGACGGCGAAGATGCTCGCCGAGTCGGCACTGAGCCTGGCCTTCGACGACCTGCCGGAGACATCGGGCCAGGTGACGACCGCGGTCGCCATGGGAGACGCGCTGACCCGCCGTCTCCAGGACGCCGGGATCGGTTTCCGGGTGGTCCGGCGGTAGCGGGCGGCCGGGCCGTCAGGCGCCCGCGAGGGCCCGCCGGCACAGGGAGTCGGCGGCCCGGGTCGTCTCCGGAAGCCGGTAGGAGGCCGCCAGACGGAGCGTGTGCGCGCACGCCCGGTCGAGGTCGACGCGATGCCCTACGGAGACGAACACCGGCTTGACGCCCCGTTGGGTGCGCAGCGCACGTCCTACCTCCTCGGGCTCCCCCGTGGACGTCCCGTCGTCCAGGAGGGGCGAAGTGTCGCCGCGCTCCGGCCCCGGCGGCGCGTACCGGAAGGTGAACGGGTTCTTGGCCACGCCGATGGTGGGCAGTCCGGTCAGCACTCCGAGGTGGCTGGCGAGACCGAAGCGCCGCGGGTGCGCCAGCCCGTAGCCGTCGCAGACCACCAGGCCGGGTGCGCGGGCGAGGCGGGCGAGCGCGTCCAGCACAGTGGGGATCTCTCGGAAGGCGAGCAGCCCCGGGATGTAGGGGAAGGAGACCGCGCCGACGGCGGTGGCCTCGTCGACGACGGCGAGCGTCCGTGCGTCGAGGGCGACGGCCGCCGCGGCGACCACGTCGCGCGCGTCGTCGTAGGCGACGTCCACACCGACCACGGTGCCCTCGAAACCCGGTTCCGGGCCGGGCTCGTCGAGCCGTACACGGGCCCGCAACCGGTCCTGGACCGCGCGGGCCCCGGCTTCGTCCGTCGGCCAGTGCCGCAGCTCGTCGTCGCGGGAGATGATTCCGGAAGTGTCCATGGTGACCGCAACGCTACCGAATCCCCCAACGGGAGCGCAGGGCCGCTCAGCGCCCCGGCCCATCCCCTCCGGCCTGCGCGTTTCCCCGCCCGGCAGGGCACGTCCGTGTCGCACGCCCCCGCCTCGTATATTGCAGCCATGTTCGTACTGGAACTGACCTACACCGCGCCCCTCGAACGCGTCGACGCCGCCCTCCAGGACCACGTGGAGTGGCTGGACAAGGAGTACGCCGCCGGGCACTTCATCGCCTCCGGCCGCAAGAACCCGCGCAACGGCGGCGTGATCCTCGCCGCCGGGATCGACCGTGCGGCCGTCGAGAAGATCACCGCCGCGGACCCATTCGTCGTCGCCGGGGTCTGCGAGTACCGGATCACCGAGTTCGTCGCGACGAAGACCGCTCCGGCCCTGGAGGGGTACCGGGAGCAGCCGCCGTCCTGAGATACCGCCCCGCGCAGCACGGCCCGGACCCCGGATCTCCCCGGTGGTCCGGGCCACCTGCTGTCCGGGGGCGGTTACGCCGTCCGTCCGCCGTCGCGGGCGGTCAGCAGCGCGCCGATCTCGTCGTGCAGTCCGGCGCGGCATACCGTGCCCCACCGGGCCGCCGCCTCCGCGGCGAGCTCCCGGCTCCACTGCCAGCTCCGCCGCGCGGCGATCCGCAGGTCCGGCCGGCGGGCGGGCGCGGTGGTCGCCGTGTACCGCTCGACGTCATGTGCCGGAAGATCCGCTTCCAGCGCCCGGCTGGGTGTCGGCCAGTGCACGGTCGATCCGCGCAGCAGCCGGCAGAGCTGGAGCTGCTGCAGGGCGATGACGGTGTGCAGCAGTGCGTGGGCACGGGCCGTCTCGCCGCGGGCCAGCACCTGGGCGAGCATCAGCGTCCAGTTCGTGAGTTCGTCGGTGAGCTGCTGGGCGGTGGTCAGCGGGTCGGGCGGGCAGTGCTCGGCGAGCGTGCGGGCCGCCGCGGTCAGCCGCCCGCTGCGGTCGAGCAACACGGCCGCGTCGGGGTCGGGCAGATGCACCGTGCCCTGCCAGGTGGCGACCCGGGCGACCCCGGGTCCGGCGGCCTCGACAGGGAATTCACCGCGCATCAGGTCGTCGAAGACCACGGCGAGAACGCCGTACATGTTGGTGTACGCCAGCTTCAACGACGCCAACCGGCCGACGAATTCCGGCCCGTCGAAGCCCGCTTCCTCCTCGTCGCGGACGAAGAGGTACGCCTCGATGTCCGAGTGGTCGTCGGCCTCCCCCAGCGTCCACGACCCGTACAGCAGCACGCCGTCCAGCCGCCGGTCGGCCCGCGCGGCCTCCCGCAGGCGCTCGATACGGCTGTCGAGACGGCGGCTGCCGCCGCCCCGTTGGAGGCTGGACGCGGCACCGGACGGGCGGCCGGGGACGGCTGGTTGGCGATGCGCGGCGGACACGGGGAACGGCATGGGCGATGACTCCTGAGCAGTGATGGGAGGGCAGGCGGACAGCACCCGGCGGCCGTCGTCGGGTGGGAAACGCGTTCGCTGTCCGTCAGCTCAGGAAAAGACGCCCATGCGGTCACCTTATGGAGTCGAGGGAGACGATGCGGCCGGATTGTCGAACGGTCCGGCGCCGACTGGGCCGGGCACGGAAGTGTCGGGCCAGCTCCCGCCGTTGCGCCAGTACTCCTGGATCTCTTCCAGGTGGCGGCCCTTGGTCTCGGGCGCGGTGAACGCGGCGAAGACGAGGGCGGCGAGCGCGAGCACGCCCAGACCGGCGAAGGTCGCTGCGGCGCCCGCCCTGGCCATGAGGGAGGGGAAGAACTGGGCGATCAGCAGGTTGGCCACCAGGTCGGCGGTGAGCATCACCGATGCCCCCGTGGAGCGCAGTTGGGCGGGGAACGCCTCGCTCGCGTAGACCCAGATCAGCGATCCGAAGCCGAAGTTGAAGGCGGCGGTGAACAGGAGGATCGCGCCGAAGCCCACCCACGTGGTGGCACCGTGCAGGTCTCCCATGCCGAAGACCACGGTCAGGACGGCGAGCATCACCGCCATCGTGCCGATACCGCAGAGCAGCACCACCCGGCGGCCGATGCGGTCGATGATGAGGATGGCGAGCACCGCCGCGGCCAGCGAGGCGAGTTCGACGAAGGAAGGCAGCAGGAAGTTCTGTCCGCTGCCGGTGAAGCCCATTTCCTCGAAGATCTGCGGGCTGTAGTACGTGACGGCGTTGATACCGGTGATCTGGCAGAAGAAGCCGAGGCCGACGACGAAGAACGCGGCGCGGGCGTACGGCTTGCGCAGCAGCGAGCGCACCGAGCCACCGCTCTCCGCGGCGAGTGCGGCCTGCACCGAGGCGACCTCGGCGCGCGGATCGACGTCCGGGTCGGTCGTCGCCATGACCTCGACGGCCCGTTCCGTTTGTCCCTTGAGGACATACCAGCGGGGCGTGTCCGGCAGGCGGAGCAGCGGAATCATCACCAGTGCCGCGGGAATCGCGGAGAGGCCGAGCATCCAGCGCCAGTGACCGCCTCCGGAGAGGCCCCAGTTGACGAAGTAGGTGATGACGATGCCGACGACGGTCGCCACCTGATACGCGGCCACGGAGGCGCCCCGGATACGAGCCGGGGTGGATTCGGCGACATAGAGCGGGGCGGCGACGATCGAGATGCCGATGGCGACGCCGAGCAGGAACCGGACCGCGTCGAGCGTCTCGACATTGGGGGCGCCGGCGGACAGCGCGACGAACACCGCGTACGAGCCGGCGACGATGAGCATCGCGGCCTTGCGGCCGAGCGCGTCGGCGAGCTTGCCGCCGATCAGCGCGCCGAGAATCGAGCCGAACACCAGGACGCTGTTGACCAGCCCTTTTTCGGTCTCGGTGAGGTGGAAGTCCTTGCTCAGGAAGACGAGGGCACCGGAGATGCTGCCGGTGTCATAGCCGTAGATGACGCCGACGACGGCGCCGGTGAGCGCGAACAGCCGGCCGGTGCGGCGCGCTGTCGTGGACGACGGCTGGGGCGGGGGTGTCGCGGAGAGCGGGGCAGTGGACATACGGAGTCCTTTGTGCGGCGGAACGTCCTTGCTGCGTGTCTGCGGAACTGCGTGCGGAGTCTCGGGGCACTGCGTCACGGGCCGTGGACGAGCCACATGACTGATCTTGCGAATATCAGGCATCTTTCACGCAGCTGTCAACAGTCCATCACCTCCTTTTGGCCATACCCGTTCCCACCCCGCCTCCAACCAACACGACAAGACAGCCCACCCCCAGTCCGCGATCCCCTCTGCTGCATCCACCCGCACGAGGGATGGATCAGCGGGACGGGACTGCGTAGAGTCGATTGCAACGAACCAGAATCTTGCAGTTCCACGCAGCACCATCGACACCCATCGACCACACGATCACGGAAGGGCAGGTCATGAGCGAGACCTCGTACATGGAGCAGGAGCTGCGCAGTCAGCCGGAGACCTGGCGGGAGGCCGCGCGGATCGGCGCCGCCGGCGGCCCCCTGCCCGCGGCCGGCCGGCGCGTGGCCGTCATCGGATGCGGGACCTCGTGGTTCATGGCGCAGTCGTACGCAGCACTGCGCGAGGGCGCCGGCCTGGGGGTGACGGACCCGTTCCCCGCTTCGGAGGCGTTCTTGGGCCACCACCGCGGCTACGACGCGGTGGTGGCCATCACGCGCTCGGGGACGACGACCGAGGTCCTGCGCGTACTGGAAGCGGTCAAGGGGCGCATCCCGACGGTGACGATCATCGGCGATCCGGAGACACCGGCGGTCACCCTCTCGGACGAGACGGTCGCGCTGCCCTTCGCCGACGAGCGGTCCGTCGTGCAGACCCGCTTCGCGACCACGGCGCTGACGCTGCTGCGCGCGCATGTCGGCGAGGACGTCACCCGGGCGGTGCACGACGCCGAGGAGGCGCTTGCGGCGCCGATCGAGAAGGAGTGGGTGGACGCCGAGCAGTTCTCGTTCCTCGGCACGGGCTGGACATACGGCCTGGCCAATGAAGCCGCTCTCAAGATGCGCGAGGCATCGCAGAGTTGGACGGAGTCCTACCCCGCGATGGAGTACCGCCACGGCCCGATCGCGATAGCTGCACCGGGCCGGGTGACCTGGCTGTTCGGCCGGGCGCCGGAGGGACTGGAGGCCGATGTCGTACGGACCGGTGCGCGCTTCGTGTGCCATGCCCGCGATCCGCTCGCCGACCTGGTGCTCGTGCACCGAGTGGCGCTGGAGCGGGCCCGCGCCCGCGGCCTGGACCCCGACAACCCGCGCAGCCTCACGCGCTCGGTGATGCTCCACGAACCGGCCGCGTCCTAACCCACCCCCTCTCCCTACCCACCCCTCCCTCCTCCCCCACCAACTCACCCCTTCCACAAGGGAGTCAGGACCCCATGCCTCTAGTCCCCACCTCGGCCATCGTCGACGCCGCACGCGAAGCGGGGGTCGGTGCCGCGGCATTCAACGTCATCCATCTCGAAACCGCCGAGGCGCTCGTCACCGCCTCCGAACGTACGGACATCCCGCTGATCCTCCAGATCAGCGAGAACTGCATCCGCTACCACGGCAGCCTGCTGCCCATCACCCGTGCCACGCTCGCCCTCGCCGAGCACTCCACCGCCCGGATCGCGGTACACCTCGACCACATCACCGACACCGAGCTGGTCCACCAGGGAGTCGCGGCCGGTGCGGGCTCGGTCATGGTGGACGCCTCGGCGCTGCCCTACGAGGAGAACGTGTCCACCACGGCCGCGCTCACCGCCTGGTGCCAAGACCGGGGCGTCTATGTCGAGGCAGAGCTCGGCAAGGTGGGCGGAAAGGACGGCGTGCACGCACCGGGCGTACGCACCGACCCCGGCGAAGCCCTGGCCTTCGTCCGCGCCACCGGGGTGGACGCGCTCGCCGTCGCCGTCGGCTCCTCGCACGCCATGCACGAGCGCACCGCAGAACTGGACAAGGACCTGATCGCGGCGCTGCGCGCGACCCTGCCGGTGCCGTTGGTGCTGCACGGCTCGTCCGGCGTACCGGACGACGAACTGCGTCGCGCCATCGCCGCCGGAATGACGAAGATCAACATCTCCACACATCTGGTCTCCGTCTTCACCCACTCGATACGGCGCACCCTGGACGCCGACCCGGCCCTCGTCGACTCCCGGAAGTACGTCAAGCCGGCCCGGGAAGCGGTCGCCCAGGAGGCGGCACGACTGCTGGGCGTACTGGGCACCCCGGCGGCGGTCCCCGATCTGCGTACCGCCGGGGTAACGGCCCGGGGGTGAGGAACCGGCGCGCCGGAGGGGTGAGCGGGAGGAATCAGGCACAAGCAGGCGGCAACAGTCAGGAAGGAGGAAGGAAGAAGGAGGCAAGGGGAGGAACGGTCGTGGAGTTCGATCCGCACTGGGCGACACGGACATACCCGGTGAAGCCATCACCCTGCTGTCCGCGGCGTTCATGGCCCAGAGCGCCGGCGCGGCATGCGAACCGCTGGCCCGCAGATTGCTTCCAGGGGCACACGATGCGGGGGAGCCGGGCCATGGTCGTTCGTCCCCGACGGCGGCGGCTGGATCCGCGACGGCGAGCACAGCCCCCGGCAATCGCCGCTCGGCAACCATGTGCCGAGGAACAGCGCCTGGCACTGGTTCGATGCCTGTCCCCAGGCGCGGTTCGACGAGCGGCACACAGAGACGAACGGCGCGCAGCAGAGAGCAAGGGCGGGTGGACAGGTGACAAGCCCGGGGGCATCCGGAGCGAGGAGCGACGGGAGCAACGCGTGGCGGGACGGGCGGGACGGTGAGCGGCGGCACCGATGAATGACGGAAGCGATGAGCGACGGGAGTGATCGGTGAAGGATGAGATGTTCGGTTCCGGCTCGGGTGGTGGGGACGTCGGTACGGCCTCATGGAGGCGGGCCCCGGGATAACCGGGGCGGGGGGCGCGAGGGGCATTGCTCGGCCCGCACCGTGGTCGGTGGAAACGAATTAGGCTCGCGCCATGAAGCGCCATGAACGAATGAACGCACTGCTTGAGCTGCTCGGGGATCGAGGCCGGGTGGATGTCGAGGAGGCGGCGACCGAGCTGGAGGTCTCGGCTGCCACGATGCGGCGCGACATGGATGCCCTCGCCGAGCAGCAGCTGCTGACCCGCACCCGGGGCGGGGCGGTGCTCAGCTCGGTGGCGTACGACCTTCCGATTCGGTACAAGCACGCACACAGGTCGGCGGAGAAGGAGGCGGTGGCAAAGGCGGCGGCGAAGCTGGTCGAGCGTGGGGATGTCGTCGGGCTGAGCGGTGGGACGACGACCACCGCGATCGCCCGGGTGCTGGCCACCCGTCCGGACTTCGCGGAGGCGGGGCCGCAACCGCATCTGACGATCGTCACCAACTCCCTCAACATCGCCAATGAGCTGGCGGTACGCCCGCAGATCAAAATCGTCCTGACGGGCGGCGTGGCACACTCGCGGTCGTTTGAACTGGTGGGCCCTTTCAGCGAGTTGGTACTGCAGCAGATCTCCATCGACATCGCGTTCATCGGGGCCAACGGCATGGACCCGATGATGGGGGCGACGGTGCACGACGAGGCGGAAGCCCGGGTGAACCGCCTCATGGCCGAGCGTTCCCGGCGTGCGGTGGTGGTCGCGGACTCGTCGAAGATCGGCGAGCGCTGCTTCGCCAGGGTCGGCGACGCGGATGTCTTCGACACGTTCATCACGGACGGCGGAGCGAAGGAGTCGACGCGCCGCGAGTTCGCGGACCGTGGCCTGAAGGTGGTGACGGCTCGACCGTCCGGGGGCGATTGAGCGAGAGGGGGGAGGGGAGGGGGGCGGGGGGAGAGAATGCGGCGGAGCCTGCGTGCCCCTGGGGTGATGTGACGAATACGCCCCGTATCAGGCCGTTTCGGTTCCCTGATTGCGGGCGCGGTCCGGTTGCGAAATTATCGCTGTTGCGTGTCCGATGCACTGTCGTGGGGTTGCCAGGGCTGAATTCCGGCGGCTGCCTATGCAGAATGGGGCGGAGCCACGGGACGTCCATCGCGGGGCTGGGGTAGTCGGCCTGCCCGTCCCCGTTGGGGGAGTTTTCCATCAGAAGCAGCACGAACAGCCAGGGCGGCAGGGACTTCGAGGCCGGCGGTGATCGCCGGGCCACCGGGACCGCCGGCGCTGTCGGGGGGAGAGATCACATGCGGAAGATCGTTGCCATGGCGCTGACGGGTGCGGCGTGCGCGGCGTCGCTGACGCTGTCCATGGCGTCGGAGGCAGTGGCCGCCGAGCAGGTGCCGCGGTGTGTGAAGGTGCGGAAGTTCTTCAACCTGGGCGAGCAGCGCTATGTACGCCTGACGAATCTGTGCGCCAAGCGGCCGGCGTGCTACACCATCGTCATCCCGCACCGGGCCGGTCCGCACGGCAGGCTGCCGCAGGGGGCCACGAAGGACGTGCGGTACGGGACGGTTGCGGGGCCGCGGGCCTTGTACGTCAAGACCGTTCCCTGCTGACGGCCGGACCTTCCCTGCCGACGCAATCTTCCCTTCCCAGGCGCCCGGTCCCCTTCGAGGCGCCCGGTCCCCTTCGAGGCGCCCGGTCCCCCTTCGAGACACCTGTTCCCCCTTCGAGACACCCGTTCCTTCTAGCGAGCGCCTCCCTGCGGAAGGACCTTTCCCCGAAAGGGTCTTTCCCTGGAAGGACCATTTCCCGCACACACCGCCCCTCGCCGCGTACGCCCCTCCGCTCCTGGCGAGCCCCTTCCCGGCTGTCGAACCGTTCCACGGCGGGGCGGGCAGGCACCATCGAGGACGTACGCTCGCCCACGGCAGCCGCTGATCCAGGAGCCGCGGTAGCGCGGCGACTCAGGCGCGCAGTGTGATGCCGTCGAGGACCATGGAGAGGTACTGGCGGGCGATCTCCTCGGGGCTGTGCCGGCCCTGCGGCCGGTACCAGCTCGCGGCGACCCAGACGGTGTCGCGGAGGAAGCGGTAGGTCAGCCGGATGTCGAGGTCGCCGCGGAAGACGCCTTCGGTGACGCCGCGTTCCAGGGTGCCCAGCCATGCCGTCTCGAACTTCCGCTGGGAATCGGTGAGATAGCCGAAGCGGGGCTGGGTCGCGAGGTGCCGGGCCTCCTTCTGGTAGATGGCGACGGCGGCACGGTGCCGGTCGATCTCCCGGAACGATTCGGTGACCAGGGCCTCGATGGTCTCGCGGGGGCCGAGGTGCGCGGCGAGCACCGCGTCGTAGCCGGCCCACAGTTCGTCTAGGAAGGTGGCGAGGATTTCGTCCACCATCGATTCCTTGGAGTCGAAGTGGTAGTAGAGGCTGCCCGCGAGCATTCCGGCCCGGTCCGCGATACGGCGGACGGTGGTGGCGTTGTAGCCCTGGTCGGCGAACACCTCGGCCGCGATGGAGAGGAGTTCGCGGCGGCGGTCGGGGGAGGTGGGCGCGGGGGTCGCTTTGGTGTTCTTGGCGGTTGGCACGTGGCTATTGTCGCGCGGCGCCGATCGGTGACGGCCGGCATATCTTTTACTTGTAAAACACCTGCTAACCTTTTGGTCATGGGGAAGCACGCCAAGCCTGCCGCGATCACGAGGAAGCTGAGGAAGAGCCCGAAGGACTCCGAGGACTCCGAGGGGTCGAAGGACTCGGAGGGGTCGAAGGACTCGGAGAGCGCTGAGCACTCGAAGACCCTGAAGCACGGGGAGAAGGCGGAGCACACGAAGTACTCCGCGAGTGCGTCCGGCGCGCCGGAGGCGGGGCTGCCGGGTGCGGTGCGGGTCCGGCCGCTACCGGTCCGGAGCACGGTGCGGCTGCGGCGGCCGGTCGACATCTGGCACAAGCCGGCGCTCAGTGCGGTGGTGGCGATGGCGGTCCCCGATCTGACGCTGTTCGCCCTGGGGCGGCTGGATCTGGTGCTCTACACCTCCGCGGGCGCGATGTGCGCGCTGTATGCGCACGGGCTGCCGTACGCGGCGCGGGCCCGGACGCTGTCGTGGGTGGTGCTCGGGATGGTCGCGAGCCTGGCCGTCGCGCTGACCGCGGCGTCGCTGGTCGGGTCGGCCACGGTGCTGGTCGTGCTGGCGTCCCTGATGGCCGCGGTGCACAAGATGGTGTGCGATGCGACGCGGATCGGGCCGCCGGGGAATCTGATCCTGACGTTCATCGCGGCGTCGGCGTTCTTCGTGCCGCAGCGGCTCGCGGAGGTGCCGGCGCATCTGGCGCCGGCGCTCGGCGCCGGGGCGTTCGCGTGGCTGGTGTGCATGGCGCCGGCGCTGGTACGCCCGCGGGGGCCGGAGCGGATCGCCACCGCGCGGGCGCTGGAGGCCGCGGTCGGGTTGCTGCGTACGGGGCCCGGGGCCGCCATCGACCGGGCGGCGGGGACGGGAACGCCACGCGGTAACGATCCGGCCGGGGTGGCGCAGGCCCGGCACGCGACCGCGGCGGCGGTGAATGCCGCGTGGCACACGCTGTTCCTGGTTCCGGTGCGTACGGCGCAGCAGGCGGCGGCCCGGGCGGGGCTGGAACGGCTGCTGGCGCAGGCCGAGTCGGTGCTGGGGGACGCGGATCCGCCGGGCGGCGCCGAGGCCGCGGCGGAGCGCTTCGGCGGGTGGGCGCGGGAGTTGCGGAGTGGGCGGCCGGCGCCCGAGGTGCCACTGTCCGCGGCCCAGGCGGAGGAACTGGCCGGGGTGGCGGCGGAGGCCGGCATCGGCCGTGCCGCCGGCGGTCTCCGCGCCGCCCCGCCCGCCGGCGACCGCCTCGTTCCCCCCTCCCCCGGTCTGCGCCGCCCCGCCCCCGGGCACCCCCACGGCGTACGGGCGGTGCTCGCGCGCCTCGCGCCCGGTTCGCCGCTGCTGCCCGTCGGGGCGCGGGTGGCGGTGGGATGCGTGCTGGCGGGCTGGGCGTCGATGGCGGTGGGGGTCGGGCATCCGTACTGGGCCGTGGTGACCGCGGCGTCGATCTACCAGGCCAACACCACGCTCTCCTGGCAGCGTGCGGTGCAGCGCACGCTCGGGAACCTGCTGGGGCTGGTGCTGTTCACCGCCCTGCTGCCGCTGATCCACACCGGGCGGTTGACGATGATCGCGCTGGCGCTGGCCTTTCAGCTCGGCGCGGAGGCCACGATCACGCGGAATTACTGGCTCGGCTCGGTGTGTGTCACGCCCATGGCGCTGCTGCTGACCGAGTTCGGCAGGCACCTGCCGGCGTCGGCGCTGGTCGCCGACCGGTGGATCGACACCGTGGTGGGGGCGGCGGTCGGGCTCGCCTGCTGTGTGCTGGTCACCAACCGGCGGGCCGCCGACCGTATCGACGGCGCGCTGCAGCGGCTTGCGGCGGCCGAGGCGGCGGCGTCCCGGCTGCTGGCCGCGGGGCCGGGGGCAGAGCCGGGGACGGTGCCCGGGCCGGGGACGTCCTGGGCGTCGGCCCTGGTGGCGGACGAGGCGCGGGAGGCGGGCTGGGCGCGCGACCGGCTCGCCGGGTGCCTGGTGGAGCTGCGGGAGGCGGTCGATGTGGCGGCCGGCGAGTGGTGGCAGCGGGCGCTGCCCGAGGAGCGGATCGCGCGCGCCGAGCAGCAGGGGCACCGGACGCTGGCGGGCTTGGTCCGGCGGCTGTCCGCGCCGGCGCTGGCCGCCTGACGTGCCCGTCCGCCCGGCGCGGCGGCGGGTGCCGGGTGGCAGGCACAATGAGGACAGGGCCGTCGCCAGGACCGGGCGGACGGCCGTACGGCATGGCCGGTATGCGGGGTGTACGGCCGTACGACGCTGCCGGGACAGGGGCGGTACGAAGGTGCCGAGAGGAGAGTGCGGGTGACCGAGGACATCGTCGCGGGGGTGCTGCGCCAGTGGCAGCAGGTGCACCCCGGGCTGGACACCGGCCCGATGGCGGTGATCGGGCGGCTCAACCGCTGTTCCGCGCTGCTCCAGCAGGCCGCCGACGCGCCGCTGCGGAAGGCGGGGCTGACCCGGCCCGAGTTCGACATCCTGGGCACCCTGCGCCGGATGGACCGTGAGCTGACACCGGGCCGGGTGGCGCGCGAGACGTTCGCCTCCGGGGCGGCGGTCACCAAGCGCGTACGGCAGTTGGAGGAGCGCGGGCTGATCAGCCGGCGGCCCGACGACCGGGACCGCCGGGTCGCGCATCTGTCGCTCACGGCGGAAGGGCGCGAGACCATCGACCGGCTGCTGCCCGAGCAGTTGCGCTACGAGGCGGCGCTGCTGGCCGGCATCGGGGACGAGCGGCAGGAGGAACTGTCCGCGGCGCTGGGCGAGTTGCTGGTGGTGCTGGAGGGCCGGCTGGGGAGCTTGATGGAGTGACGTGGGTCTGCGGGCCTCCGCGGGGAGGGCGGGCACTCCCCGCAGCGCGCAGCCCCGCAGCCCGCAGCCCCGCAGTCCCGTTGCCACTCCGGCGCGCTTCCGCCGCTCCGCCCGGACCGGACTCCTCAACTCCCCGGACCGGACTCCGCACTCCCCCGGACCGGACTCCTCACTACCCCGCGAACGGCTCGTCGCTCCAGCGGAACCACGCGGCGTCGTCCTCGATGTGCAGCAGGAACTCGGCGACGGGGCCGGCCGGGGCCACCAGCCGCACGCCGTCGGCGGCGCGGCTGTAGGCGTCCTCCCAGGCCGTCGGGTCGTCGTCGATGGTGTCGAGGAGGGCCAGTTCGCGGGTGAAGTGCGGCTCCAGTTCGGCGAAGGCCGGGCCGGGGGCGAAGCGGCCGTTCAGCCAGGGGAAGTCCGCCTGGGTGACGGTGATTTCACCGACCATGTCCGGGCCTCGCTCCACCCGCCAGATCTCACCGATGTACGGCATTGCTGCCTCCCCTTGGTCCTGCTGGTGACGCGCGTGAGCGCCCGGCCGGGTGTGGCGGGGTGCAGGTCATGCGCGACGGTCGGACGTCAGGATGGCAGACGGCGGGAACACGGCGAGCGGGTTCCGGTATTCCGCCAGAGGTCAAGTCCACCGCCGGTCGCAGATGGCCGGAACACCGTTCGGGAACGCGGTTCTGGAACGTTCAGGAACACTGTTACAGAGCGGCGTTCCCGAGCGGCGTCCCCGATCGGTGTTACGGGGTGTCCTCCCGGGGCCCGTCCGCCGGTGGGGTGCGGTCGCCGAAGAGTCCGGCCAGGTGGCGGTCCAGGATGCGGAGCGCGTCGTCCGGGCCGTGCACGCCGAGCAGGACGTAGACGGCGAGGCCGTCGGTGAGGCTGATCAGCAGCATCGCCTCGTCCTCGGTAGCCCGTTCCGGCGGCAGTTCGCCGCGGTCGGCGGCCAACCGCAGCTGGTCGGCGAAGAAGGCGCGGAGCTTGGGGATGCCGTCCCGGGCCTCGGCGCCCAGGGCGGGGTCGTGGACGGCGCGGGAGTAGTAGGCGGCGCCGACCAGGAGGCCGGTGCGGCTCTCCTCGTCGAGCGGGAGCATGCCGGACAGGCAGGCGCGCAGCACGGCCTGGGGTGTGGGCTCCTCGTCGAGGGCCTCGATGCGTTCGCGGATGCGGTCGGTGGCCAGCTGGTTGATGTGCCGGAGGGCGAACAGCAGCATCTCGTCCTTGGTGCGGAAGTAGTGCTGGAGCCGGCCGAGCGAGATGCCGGCCTCGGCGGCGACATCGCGCAGGCTGGCGCTGTCCACGCCCCGGGTGCTCGCGATCCGCCAGAGCGCCGCGGAGATCTCCTGCCGCCTGGCTTCGCGATCCACCTTCTTGGGCACGGGCGGCCTCCCTTCGTTGCTGCGTGGTGCGGCTTGCCGTCGCGCCGCCCCTCGGTGACCGGCCCGCTTTTACAAGTCGCTTGTACCGTTATAACGTACCGCCATCCAATACGAATGACTTGGAAAACGGTGACCCCTCATGCCCGAGCACGCCGCCGCCGCGCTGCTGCGCCCGCCCCGCCACCGCGTCGATCCCCGCGCCCGCAGCTGGTGGCGGGTCCAGGCGCTGCTGACGCTCAGCGGTCCGATGCTGCTGACCGCGCTCGTGATGGCGGTGCTCTCGCTCCTGTTCTTCCCGAGCGCGCTGTCATGGCTGGGGCCGCTGCTGCTGGTCGTGCTGGTGCTGCCGGCGGTGGGCTATCTCGTGGTGATGCCGCGCTGGCGGTACGCGGTGCACGCCTGGGAGCTGGGGGACCGCGCGGTCTACGCGGCGGGCGGCTGGCTCTGGCAGAAGCGGCGGATCGCGCCGCTGTCCCGGGTGCAGACCGTCGACACCGTGCGCGGCCCGATACAGCGGCGGTACGGGCTGGCCACGGTGACCGTCACCACCGCCTCCACCGCGGGCGACATCAAGATCGCGGGCCTGTCGTGCGCGGACGCGGAGAAGCTGTCCCGGCGGATCGGCGAGGTCGCGCAGGACGTGCCGGGTGATGCCGCGTGAGTACCCCGCAGGGTCGCGACCCGCACTCCGGCTCGCCGGCGGCCACCGCCGCCGCGCCCGCCCCCGAGTGGCGCCGCCTGGACGCCCGTACGCTGCTGGTGCACTGCGGCTGGATGGGCGCGCCGCTCGGTTCGCTGGCGCTGACCGCACTGGCCACCGGCGGCCGGATCAGCCCGGGTGCCTGGATCACGCTCGCCGCCGTCGCCGCCTCGTTCGCCGTGGTCACCGCGCTCGGGCTGATCCGCTGGGCCCGTACGGACTTCCGCGTCACCGGGGAGACCTTCGACGTGCGCAGCGGGCTGCTGACGCGGCGGCTGCGCAGCGTGCCGCTGCACCGCATCCGCACCGTCGACCTGACCGCGACGCCGCTTCACCGGCTGCTGGGGGTCACCGTCCTGCGGGCCGGTACGGCGGGCTCGGGGGAGAGCTCCGGCGAGCTGTCGCTGGAGGCCCTGACGGTGGCCGAGGCCGACCGGCTGCGTACCGAGCTGCTGGCGCGCGCGGGCGCCGGGGAGGTCGCCGAGGATCCGGTGCTGGCGCGGATCAGCTGGCGCTGGCTGCGGTACGCGCCGCTGACGTTCTGGGTCGTCGGCGGAGTGTTCGTGGCGGCCGGGTCGGTCTACCGGGCGCTGCACGAGATGGGCATCGAGCCCTGGAAACTGGGCTTTGTGCAGCGGGCGTTCACCGAGTTCGGCAACGGGATGCTGTGGCTGACGATCCCCGCGGCGCTGCTGGCGATCATCGCTCTGGGGTCGGTGGGCGCGGTCGTCCTGTACGTCGAGAACTGGTGGAGCTACCGCCTGGAGTGGTCCGACGCGCGGACGCTCCAGGTGCGGCGGGGACTGCTCACCACCCGGTCGGTGACGATCGAGCGAGCCCGGCTGCGCGGGGTGCTGCTGCGCGAGCCGCTGCTGCTGCGGGCCGGCGGCGGGGCGACGGTCCGGGCGGTGGCGGGCGGCCTGGGCAACAAGGAGGAGAACCGCAAGCGCAGCGGGTTGCTGCCGCCGGCGCCCCGAGGGGAGGCGGTGCGGGTGGCGAGCGGGACGCTGCGCTCCCCGTTCCCCGACGCGGAGTCGCCGTACGGCCGGCGGGACGTGCAGCTGCTGCCGCACCCGCGGGTCGCGCTGCGCCGGCGCCGGGTGCGCGGGCTGGTGTTCGCGGTGCTGCCGGGGACCGTCCTGCTGGCGGGTCTCGGGGCGGCGTTCACTCCCGTCCTGCTGCACGCGGCGTGGATCTACGCGGTGCTGAGCACGCCGGTCGTGCTGTGGCTGGCGCGGGACGCGTACCGGAATCTGGGGCACGGGATCGCCGGCCGCTACCTGGTCACCCGGTCGGGCACGTTCAGCCGGGACACCCTGGCCCTGCGGCGCGAGGCCGTCGTGGCCTGGACGCTGACCACGTCGCCGTTCACCCGCCGGGCCGGCCTGGTCGCGCTCACCGCGGCGGTCGCGGCGGGCGAGGACGGCTATCGCATTCCGGATCTCGCGGAGGCCGACGCCCCGGGATTCGCGGCGGCGGTGGCTCCGGGGATCCTGGACGAGTTCCTGGTGCACCCGTCCTGACGGTGATCCGGATTGCGGGGTTCCGGACGATCTCGGCCGGCATGACGCAGATCACACCCCTGTCGCGTGCACGGCAGGCGCGGGCGCAGCGTCCTACTTGATGACCGTGCCCATGACCCGTGCGCCGACAGCCGTGAGGAGCAGCCGCGATGAACACCGCCATCGACCAAGCCGTCCAGGTCCGACTCCTCGCGACCTCGCTCGGCTCGCATGCGGTGCCCGCGGTGCTGCACTACCAGCGCGCCGATCCGCTGGCGGTGCGGATGTCCTTCCCGCCGGAGATCTCGCTCGACGGCGCGGCGGTGGACTGGGCGTTCGCCCGTGAACTGCTCGCCGAGGGGCTGCGGATGCCGGCCGGCCGGGGCGACGTACGGGTGCGGCCGTCGGGTCCGGAGCGCACGGTGATGGAGTTCCACGCGGACGAGGGCATCGCCATGGTCCAGCTGAGGACGGAGGACGTGCGGCGGTTCCTGGCCCGCTCGTACGAGGCGGTGCCGGCCGGGCGCGAGCAGGAGTACCTGGGCGTGGAGCGCGGACTGGCGGAGCTGTTCGGCACGGCGTGACGGGCCGCTCCCGTCGGGGCACGGCGGCGAACGGGGACCGCTGAGGCGGAGTTCGCCCGCTGGTACGGATATGCGGAACGGGC
>NZ_JBNHIN010000015.1:0-68797 GCF_050054615.1 Streptomyces sp. YGL11-2 | reverse complement strand
CGCCGGCCCGTTCCGCATATCCGTACCAGCCGCGGTGCGCCGGCCACCCGGCCCCGCGCACCGTCCGCCGGGACCTACCGCTGCGGGAAGCCGAAGCCGTAGCCCTGCTGCTTCATCCACGGCAGGAGGCGGTCCAGGGAGGCGACCGTCCGGGCGCGGTTGCCGCCGCCGTCGTGGAAGAGGACGGTCGGGCCGTTGCGGAGTTCGCCGCGGACGGTCGCCTCTATCTTGGCGACGCTGCCGCCTTCGAAGTCCTTGCTGTCGACGTTCCAGCCCAGCGGGCGCATGCCGTGATCGGCGGCCAGCTTGCGGCTGTACGGGGTGAAGGCGCCGCCCGGGGCGCGGTAGTAGTCGACCTTGGCGCCGCCCGCCGCGTCCTCGATCATCTTCTGGGCGCCGAGTATCTGCTCGGACTGGTACTTCTCCGACCGGTGGTCCATGGCGGTGTTGTGGTTGACGGTGTGGTCGCAGAGCCGGTGCCCGCCGGCGACCACCTTCTTGACGAGGTCGGGGTGCGCCTTGGCCTGCGGACCGATCATGCAGAAGGTCGCCTTGACGTCGTACTTCTTCAGGACCTCCAGCACCTTCGGGGTCCAGACCGGGTCCGGGCCGTCGTCGATGGTGATGTTCAGGCTGCGGCCCGGGCGGTCCGAGGCGTGCACTATCGACGGGTCGACGGGTGCGCTGCGGGCCGGCTGGGCGGCTTTCGCGGCATCAACGGTGTCGGCCTCGGCCTTGGCGGTGGCACCGGGCTGGAGGAAGGCGAAGGCCCCCGCAACCGCCAGTGACGCCACGGCCGCCGTGGTCACGCCGATGATGCCGCTCTCTATCCCGAAGAATCGCCGTCCCGCCCCGAAGCGCCCTGCCATGTTCGATCCCGCCCTCATATGCTCTGCTGGTCTGCCTACCTCGGCGGCGGTGCCTGCGCCCTCGCACTGTCGCCGCCTACACCCCCACAGATGCACAGGACTCGGGACAGGATGCGCCTGTTACGGATCCATCATGAAACTTATTGATACTGGACCCATGCCACGAGTACTTCTGATCGAGGACGACGCCGCCGTGCGGGACGGAGTGAGCCTCGCACTGCGGCGGCGCGGCCACGAGGTGGCCGCCGCGGCGAGCGGCGAGGAAGGGCTGGCGTCACTGCCTGGCTTCCGCCCTGACATCGTACTGCTGGACCTGATGCTGCCAGGTAAAGACGGCTTCGAGATCTGCCGGCTGATCCGCGCCGAGCGGCAGCTGCCGATCATCATGCTCACCGCCCGCGGCGACGACCTCGACGTGGTGCTCGGGCTGGAGGCCGGTGCCGACGACTACATCGTCAAGCCGGCCCGCGGTGAGGTCCTGGAGGCCCGGATCCGCGCGGTGCTGCGGCGTACGGCACTGCCCGCCGACGGCGCCCCGGCCATCGAGCCGGGGCCCTCTCCTGTGGAGTCCTACGGCGAACTGGCCATCGACCGGGCCGGCCTGGTCGTCACCAAGGGCGGCCAGGACCTGGCGCTGGCGCCGTCCGAGATGAAGCTGCTGCTGTTCCTGTCCGCGACCCCAGGGCAGGTCTTCAGCCGCCAGCAACTGCTGGAGCACGTCTGGGAGCACAGCTACCACGGCGACGCGCGGCTGGTGGACGCCTGTGTGATGCGGCTGCGGACGAAGATAGAGGACGTCCCGCGCAGCCCCCGCTACGTCCAGACCGTCCGCGGGTTCGGTTACCGCTTCGGGCCACTGTGAACCGCACGGGCCGCCTGGGCCGCCTGCTGCCGGCGCTCTCCGTGCCGCGCGGGCTGCGGGCCCGGCTCGTGGTGGCGTTCCTGCTCGTGGCCGCGGTCAGTGCGCTGACCACCGCGGGGCTGACCTACCGCGAGGCCCGCAACGCCATCCTGCAGCGGTCCCAGGACGGGGCGGTCAACGACCTGCGCGCCCAGGTCAATTCGCTGGCACCGGAGCTGGCGGTGCCGCCGTCCCAGTCGGACCTGGACTTCTTCCGGGTGCAGCTGGAGCGGTCGGGAAAGTCCCGCGACTGGGACATCACCGTGCATTACAACGGCGTCCCGGACAGTGACCAGGGCGGGCTGCGGCGCGAGATGGCGGTGCCGACGGACTTCAAGAACTCGGTGGAGAAGCGCCGGGTGCCGGTCTTCCAGCGCATCGACCGCGACGGCGACCCCTGGCTGCTGATCGGGATGCCGGTGCGCCAGTCGGACGGTGCGGCGTCCGCGCTGACGGTGTACGCGCAGCTGCCGCTGAGCGCCGAGGAAGCCAATGTCGAGGCGCTGGTGAGCGCCGCGCGCGGCGGCGCGCTGCCGGCGTTCGCGCTGGCCGTGATACTGCCGCTGGTCGCGGCGCGCGGGGTGCTGCGGCCCGTACGGGGTCTGCGGCAGGCCGCCGGGCGGATCGCCGAGGGCAAGCTGGACACCCGCCTGGAGGTCAAGGGCGCCGACGAACTCGCCGATCTGTCCAGGACGTTCAACGACATGGCGGCGCGGCTGGAGGAGAGCATGGCCGAGCTGCGCCGGATGGAGGCGAACTCCCGGCGGTTCGCGGCCGATGTCTCGCACGAGCTGCGCACGCCGCTGGCGGCGATGGCGGCGGTCACCGACGTACTGGACGAGGACGCCGATTCACTGGACCCGGACACCGCCTCCGCGGTCCGGCTGATCAGCCAGGAGACCGGGAAGCTGGTGCGGATGGTGGAGGACCTGATGGAGGTCTCGCGGTTCGACGCCGGGGCCGCCGCGCTCCATCTGGACGAGGTCGATGTCGCCGAGACGATCCGCAAGACCCTCCAGGCCAGGGCCTGGCAGCAGCGGGTCGCGGCGGAGCTGCCGGCCGACGTGCGGGCCCGGCTCGACCCGCGGCGGCTGGACGTGGTGGTCGCCAATCTCGTCGGCAACGCCCTGCACCACGGCGGGGAGCCGGTCCGGGTGGTGCTGCACGCGCCGGAGCCCGGCGCCGGCCGGCTGCTGATCGAGATCCGCGACAGCGGCCCCGGGATCGCCCCCGAGGTGCTGCCGCACGTCTTCGACCGCTTCTACAAGGCGGACTCGGCGCGCGCCCGGTCGGAGGGCAGCGGGCTGGGGCTGGCCATCGCGCAGGAGAACGTCCGGCTGCACGGCGGCACGCTGCGCGCCGCCAACTCCCCCGACGGCGGCGCGGTGTTCACCGTGGAGCTGCCGGTGCGGCCGGCCCCGGTGCGGGACGACGCCGCACCGGACGACGCCGCACCGGGCGGGGGAACACCGGACGGCTCGCCGGGGGCCGACCGCCCGACCGCCGGCGGGTCCCCCGCCGGTGGCGCCCGTGCGGACACGGCGCCGGACGGCGCGCAGGACGACCAGGCAGACGGCCCGGCGGGCGAGCGCCCCGCGGGCGGGAAAGAGAACGACA
The DNA here is from genome assembly GCF_050054615.1 of Streptomyces sp. YGL11-2. NCBI lineage: Bacteria > Bacillati > Actinomycetota > Actinomycetes > Kitasatosporales > Streptomycetaceae > Streptomyces > Streptomyces sp. YGL11-2. The sequence continues at coordinate 65,410 of NZ_JBNHIN010000015.1, read as the reverse complement.
CCGCATGACCGCCCTCCGTACCGTGATCGCCCGCCGCGCCGTGCCCGCCGCGAGGGGCCGGCGGATCGTCCTGGGCACCCTGGGGGCCGTGCTCGCCGGAGTGCTGGCCGGCTGCGGCATCGAGCCCACCGACGTCATCGACGCCGGTGAGCCGGCGACCGGCGTCAAATCGCCGGGCCAGCCCGCGGACAATGTCCAGCTGTTCTTCTACGGCCCGTCCGGGCTGCGCTCGGCGACCCGCCCGGCGAAGGCTCCGGTGGACCCCGGGGAGGCGATCCAGCTGCTGATGGCGGGGCCGAACCACGCCGAGCGGATGCGCGGACTCTCCAGTGTGGTGCCGAAGTTCGCGGGGCCGGTGACCGCCGACACCGGTCCGGGCACGGTCGTGATCACCCTGCCGGTGAACGCCAAGCTGCTGGACCCGGCCTCGATGAACCAGCTGGTGTGCACCGCCGCCAACGCCCGGGTCCCCGGCAACAAGCCGCCCGGCCAGGTCATCGTGACCCTGGTCGGCGGGAGCGTCCGCGTCGGGCCGATGGTGTGCGGCGGCAACAACGCCTTCCCGGTGGTGCAGCCGACCCCGACCGACACCGGCGGGACCGGGGGCGTCGCCGGCAGCCCGAGCCCGGCCGGCTGACCTCCGGCGGGGCCCGTCGCGCTACGGTGGAGACGAGGACCGAACCGGCCCCGCACTCTCGGGAGACGCACACGATGACCGAGCGCAAACCCCCGGGTATCAGCTTCGAGAGCTGGACCGACAAGCAGATCCGCGAAGCGGCCGAGCGCGGCGCGTTCGAAGATCTCGACGGGTTCGGCAAGCCCCTCCCCCACCTCGACCGGCCCTATGACGAGATGTGGTGGATCAAGGAGAAGATGAGCCGCGAGCACCTCTCGCTGCTGCCGGCGAGCCTGGTGCTGCGCAAGGAGGCCGAGGACGCGCTGGCCGCCGCCGACCGGGCGCCGAGCGAGGCCGCGTTGCGCCGGATCCTGACGGAGATCAACGACCGGATCCGGGCGGCGCTGGCCGCGCCGCTGGACGGTCCGCCGCTCAACCTCGTCCCGTTCGACATCGATGAGCGGGCCGCCAAGTGGCGGGAGGAGCACGGGAGTTGAGCGACGCGGGGGCCCGCTTCAGGGTTGTGCGGGCGCCGTCCGCACGCGCAGGAAGCGCGGCCGGTAGAGCGCGACATCGCCGTTGACCTGCGGGTCGGCGGGGACACCCGGCGGGCCGAGCCAGTTGACGTCGTAGCTGAGCAGCACGGCGCCGCCGGCGGTGAATTCCGGGTGCGCCTGCGGGTTGTAGACGGCGATGTGCCCCGGGTCGGGGCCGGCGGGCCGCGGCGGGGTGATCCGCCCGTTGGGGCCGTGCCAGGGCCCCTGGGGCGAACAGGACCAGTAGCTGGTGATCGTGCGGATGCCGGCGGTGCCGCCGGCGGGGGTGTCCATCGTGAACAGCAGCCAGGTCGCACCGTCGCGGACGACGGTGAAGGCGCTGCCGACGCCCCGCCGGCCGCCGCCGCGCAGTACGGGCGCGGCCCGCTCGGGCCGCCGCTGCCAGTGGGCGCCGTCCCAGAAGAGCCAGGCCCCGCGGTCCGCGAGTCGCCCGTCCGGGACCCGCGCGAGATAGGCGCTGTCGGCGGGGGACCCGGGCGGGTCGTCGCCGCCGAAGACATAGGTCCGGCCGCGGTCGGCGACGGCCGCGGCGCCGTAGAGGACGCGGCGGCCCGGGTCGGCGACCGTGGCCGCCTCGACGGTCCGGCTGATGCCCTCCAGGTGGAGGCCGGGCAGGGAGAGGGTGGCGACCTCGGTGGCCTGGGGCACGCCGAAGACCCAGGTGCCGGTGCCGGGGACGCGGTTCCACAGCAGGACCCGGACCACCTTCTCGGGCGAGCCGGGGGTGCGGGGCTCCACGCGCGCGTGGACCGGCCAGCGCCAGCCGCCGCCGGGCGGGTCGGGGAAGAACGGGCCGGGGGCGGTCGGGCCGCCGCCGGTGAGGGTGCGCTCCGGGCGGCCCGCGGGGGACGTCACCACCAGCGAGTTGTGCCGGAGGTAGGGGGTACCGCCGCTGTCCGCGGTGCGCCAACTGTAGGGCTGGCCTTGGGGGTTGGGCGGTGGGTGGACCCGGTCGAGGAAGGTGTCCGAGAACAGCCAGAGGGTGCGGCCGTCCGGGAGGCGCACCGAGTGCGTGCCGTCGCCGCCGGTCCAGTCGTCGGTGCGGGTGTTGTCGTCGCCGTAGCGGGCGAACGCGTCGGTGGGTACCGGGTCGGCGGACCAGGAGACGGGGGTGCGTCCCGTGCAGACGGCGCGGTCCGGGGCGGCCGGCGGCAGCGCCGGCACCAGCAGGGCGACGGCGGTGAGCAGCAGGATCAGCAGGAGGGGGACGGCGGCGATCGTGGTGCGGGTGACGGTCGGCCTGGGCATTCCGCTCCTCGGTGTGGTGCCGGGCCCACGCTACCGCTGCGGAGACCGGCAATCCGGGTCATCCGGCCGACACGGTGGCGGGCGGGGCGTTGCGGTCTCGGCGGCGGAAATCGCCCGTCCCGGGGGTTGACAACGGTGCGGAGGGGCGGATTCCTGTAGCGCGCCGGAGCCGGCCGGGGCAACGAGTGCAAGGTCACAGCGGTTGCCCCTGCTCCAGCTAACGGTCGTTCGCCTAGCCTGCTGCCATGACCGCCGAGTCCCCCGAACTCCCCCTGGCCGCCGCCTTCCCGGACGCCGATCGAGCGCAGTGGCAGCGTCTCGTCGAAGGCGTGCTGCGCAAATCGGGCGTCGTCGAGGCCGCCGGTGCCGCCGCCGAGGACGCGCTCGCCACGGATCTCCAGGATGGGATCCGCATCCGCCCGCTGTATACCGCCGAGGACGCCCCGGGCGCCCTCGGGCACCCCGGTTTCCCCCCGTTCCTGCGGGCGGGACGCCCCGAGGGCACCGCCGTCTCCGGGTGGGACGTCCGCCAGCGCCAGGCCGGCACCGATCCGCGGCGTGTGAACGAGGCACTGCTCGCCGATCTGGAGAACGGCGTCACCTCGGTGTGGCTGGCCGTCGGCGACGGCGGCGTACCGGTGGCGGGGCTGGCGGAGGCGCTGCGCGGCGTCTATCTGGACCTGGCGCCGGTGGTGCTGGACGCGGGGGCCGAATTCGAGGCCGCCGCCGAGGAGTTGCTGAAGCTGTACCGGGAGTCCGGTGCGGCGCTGCCGGAGGGCGGCGGCTCTCTGGGCGCCGATCCGCTCGGCGTGCTGGCCCGTACGGGCGACGACGGAGCGCTGCCGGGCCTGCTGGCGGCGACCGCGCGGCTGGCCGTGCGCTGCGCCGGCGAGGTGCCCCGGCTGCGGGCGGTGGCCGTCGACGCCCTGCCGTATCACGAGGCGGGCGGTTCGGCGGCCGAGGAGCTGGGCGCGTCGCTGGCCACCGGCGTGGCCTATCTGCGGCAGCTGACCGAGGCCGGTCTGGGGATCGACGACGCCTGCCGGCAGCTGGAGTTCCGCTACGCCGCCACCGCCGACCAGTTCCTGACCATCGCCAAGCTGCGCGCCGCCCGGCGGCTGTGGGCGCGGGTCGCGGAGGTCTGCGGAGTGTCGCCGGGTGCCGCCGCGCAGCGTCAACACGCCGTCAGCTCAACGGTCATGATGACCCGTCGGGATCCGTGGGTGAACATGCTGCGCACCACGGTCGCGGGGCTGTCCGCGGGCGTGGGCGGCGCGGACGCGGTGACGGTGCTGCCGTTCGACTCCGCGCTGGGCCTGCCGGACGCGTTCGCCCGGCGGATCGCCCGCAACACCCAGTCGGTGCTGCTGGAGGAGTCGCATCTGTCGAAGGTGATCGACCCGGCGGGCGGCTCCTGGTACGTGGAGCAGCTGACCGCCGAACTGGCCCGCGCGGGCTGGGAGTTCTTCCAGGAGATCGAGGGCGCGGGCGGCCAGGCCGCGGCGCTGCGCTCCGGGATGCTGGGCGACCGGCTGGCGGCGACCTGGCGGCGGCGCGGCGAGGACCTGGCGCACCGCCGCGAACCGATCACCGGCGTCAGCGAGTTCCCGCATCTGGCCGAGCCGCCGGTGCACCGCGAGCCGGCCCCCGCACCGGCCGGCCGGGGGCCCGGCGGGCTGCCGCGGGTGCGCAGGGACGATGCGTACGAGGCGTTGCGGTCGCGGTCCGATGCGCGGCTGGCGGCCGACGGCGCCCGGCCGAAGGTGTTCCTGGCCGCGCTGGGGCCGGTGGCGGGGCACACCGCGCGGGTGGCGTTCGCCGCCAACCTCTTCCAGGCGGGCGGGATCGAGACCGTGCAGGGGCCGTCGCCGGTGACCGCGGAGGAAGTGGCCGGGGCGTTCGCCGCCAGCGGGGCGCGGATCGCCTGCCTGTGCGCGAGCGACGCGGTGTACGGCGAGCAGGCGGCCGAGGTGGCGGCCGCCCTCAAGTCGGCCGGGGCGGTGCTGGTCCACCTGGCGGGCAGGCCGGGCGAGCGCCGGGAGGAGTTCGTGGCGGCCGGTGTGGACGCGTTCGTGTTCGCGGGCTGCGACGCGGTCGAGGTGCTGACCTCGGCCCTGGATGTCACGGAGGTGGCGTGATGAAGGAGACGGCAAGGCAGGCGGGCGCCGTGGGCGGATCGCCGCTCGGCACCCCGGCGCAGGCCGGCGCCATCCCGGACTTCAGCACGGTGGAGCTGGAGGGGGCGGGTACGGATTCCGGCGACGTGGGCCGCTGGGCACAGGCCGTCCAGCAGGCCACCGGCAAAAGCGCGGCGGACCTGACCTGGGAGACGCCGGAGGGCATCGACGTCAGGCCGCTGTACACCGAGGCGGATCTCGACGGGCTGGACTTCCTGGGCACGTATCCGGGCATCGCGCCGTATCTGCGCGGTCCGTACCCGACGATGTACGTCAACCAGCCCTGGACCATCCGGCAGTACGCGGGCTTCTCCACCGCCGAGGAGTCCAACGCCTTCTACCGGCGCAATCTCGCCGCCGGCCAGAAGGGCCTGTCGGTCGCCTTCGACCTGCCGACGCACCGCGGCTACGACAGCGACCACCCGCGGGTGACCGGCGACGTCGGCATGGCGGGTGTCGCCATCGACTCGATCTACGACATGCGGCAGCTCTTCGAGGGCATCCCGCTGGACAAGATGACCGTGTCGATGACGATGAACGGCGCGGTGCTGCCCGTTCTCGCCCTCTACATCGTGGCCGCCGAGGAACAGGGCGTACCGCCCGAGAAGCTGGCCGGGACCATCCAGAACGACATCCTCAAGGAGTTCATGGTCCGCAACACCTACATCTATCCGCCGCAGCCCTCGATGCGGATCATCTCCGACATCTTCGCGTACACCTCGCAGAAGATGCCGCGCTACAACTCCATCTCGATCTCCGGCTACCACATCCAGGAGGCGGGTGCGACGGCCGACCTGGAGCTGGCGTACACGCTCGCGGACGGGGTCGAGTATCTGCGCGCGGGTCAGGCGGCGGGGATGGACGTGGACTCCTTCGCCCCGCGGCTGTCCTTCTTCTGGGCGATCGGCATGAACTTCTTCATGGAGATCGCCAAGCTGCGCGCGGCCCGGCTGCTGTGGGCGCGGCTGGTCCAGCGGTTCGACCCGAAGAACCCCAAGTCCCTTTCGCTGCGCACCCATTCGCAGACCTCGGGCTGGTCGCTGACCGCGCAGGACGTCTTCAACAACGTCACCCGGACGTGTGTGGAGGCGATGGCCGCGACCCAGGGCCACACCCAGTCGCTGCACACCAACGCCCTCGACGAGGCGCTGGCGCTGCCCACGGACTTCTCGGCGCGGATCGCCCGCAACACGCAGCTGTTCCTCCAGCAGGAGTCGGGCACCTGCCGGGTCATCGACCCGTGGGGCGGCAGCGCCTACGTCGAGCGGCTCACCCACGATCTGGCGCGCCGGGCCTGGCAGCACATCGAGGAGGTGGAGGCGGCCGGCGGCATGGCCAAGGCGATCGACGCGGGCATCCCGAAGATGCGGGTCGAGGAGGCGGCGGCCCGTACGCAGGCGCGGATCGACTCGGGGCGGCAGGCGCTGATCGGCGTCAACAAGTACCGGGTGGAGACGGACGAGGAGATCGAGGTCCTCAAGGTCGACAACTCCGCGGTGCGCGCCCAGCAGATCGAGAAGCTGGAGCGGCTGCGGGCCGAGCGCGACGAGGACGCCTGCCAGGCGGCGCTGCGGGCGCTGACCGCGGCGGCACGGTCCGGCCCCGGTACGGGACTTGAGGGCAACCTGCTGGCGCTCGCGGTGGACGCGGCGCGGGCCATGGCGACCGTCGGTGAGATCTCCGACGCCCTGGAGGCGGTCTACGGACGCCACTCGGGCCAGATCCGTACCATCTCGGGTGTGTACCGAGACGAAGCGGGCCCGTCCTCCGGTGTCGAGCGCACCCGGGACCTGGTGGCCGAGTTCGAGCGCGCCGAGGGGCGCCGGCCGCGCATCCTGGTGGCCAAGATGGGCCAGGACGGCCACGACCGCGGCCAGAAGGTGATCGCCACGGCCTTCGCCGACCTGGGCTTCGACGTCGATGTCGGCCCGCTGTTCCAGACTCCGGCCGAGGTGGCCCGCCAGGCGGTGGAGGCCGACGTCCACATCGTCGGCGTCTCCTCGCTCGCGGCCGGCCATCTCACCCTGGTGCCCGCGCTGCGCGAGGCACTGGCCGCGGAGGACCGGGAGGACATCACCATCGTGGTCGGCGGGGTGATCCCGCCGCAGGACGTCCAGCCGCTTCGCGACATGGGCGCCGCGGCGGTCTTCCTGCCCGGCACGGTCATCCCGGACGCGGCCCACGACCTGGTGAAGGACCTGGCGGCGGTCCTCGGCCACGAGCTGTGAGCGGGGGGTCATGCCTGCGAGGATCGATGTCGACCGGTATGCCGAGGGGGTCCGGGCGGGTTCCCGCGCCTGGATCGCCCGCGCGGTCACCCTGGTCGAGTCCACCCGGCCCGATCACCGCGCGGCGGCCCAGCAGCTGCTGATCCGGCTGCTGCCGTACTCCGGTGCGGGCCGCCGGGTGGGCATCAGCGGCGTCCCGGGCGTCGGCAAGTCGACCTTCATCGACGCGCTGGGCTCGCTGCTGACAGGCCTGGGGCACCGGGTGGCGGTGCTCGCCGTCGACCCGTCGTCCAGCCGTACCGGCGGCTCCATCCTGGGCGACAAGACCCGGATGGAGCGGCTGGCGACCGATCCCGCGGCGTTCGTCCGCCCCTCCCCGACGTCCGGCACGCTGGGCGGGGTGGCGCGGGCGACCCGCGAGTCGATCGTGGTGATGGAGGCCGCGGGCTACGACGTCGTTCTGGTGGAGACGGTCGGGGTCGGCCAGTCGGAGACCACCGTCGCCAACATGGTCGACACCTTCCTGCTGCTGACCCTGGCCCGCACCGGCGACCAGCTGCAGGGCATCAAGAAGGGCGTACTGGAGCTGGCGGACCTGGTGTCCGTCAACAAGGCGGACGGTCCGCACGAGCGGGACGCCCGCGCCGCGGCCCGCGAACTGGCCGGTGCGCTACGGCTGTTGCAGCCTGCGGACGCGGTCTGGACCCCGCCGGTCCTCACGTGCAGCGCCCGCGAGGGCACCGGCCTGAAGGCGGTGTGGGAGCGGATCGAGCAGCACCGCACCCTGCTGGACTCCACCGGCGCGCTGGCCGAACGGCGCCGCGCGCAGCAGGTCGACTGGACCTGGTCGATGGTCCGCGACCGGCTGATCGACCGCCTCCAGGACCATCCGGAGGTACGCCGGCTGGGGCCCGACATCGAACGGGCGGTCCGCGACGGCGAGATCACCGCGACCCTGGCGGCGGAACGGCTGCTGGCGGCGTTCGGGCTCGCGGATCCCGGCGCCGGAGGGTGATCCCGTACGGGTCCCGCTACTCCCGCGGAAGTAGGCGGGGCCCGTAGGCGCTCCGGGTGCGGTAAGGGCAACGGCCGCCCTGCGGAGGACGATCCGCGGCGATCGGGCGGCGAGGATCGGTTCCGGAGGCGGCCGTGCGGGGCCGCCGCACCCAGAACTGGAGACCGCCGTGCCGAGCCCCTTCCGCTTCACCTCCCCCGTGGACCCGACCGCGGAGGGCGGTCAACGCACCGCCGTCCACGGAGAGTTGGCGCGCGCCTTCGGCCTCAGCTCGCCCCCGGCGGAGTTCCGCCTCCTCTCCCCCGCGCCCGCCCTGTTCGACGCGACCTGGGTCGCGGTACGCGCCTGCCTGGTGACCGGCCGCGCCCCGCGCACGGCCCGGGAGTTGGTGGCGGCGGGCGTGGCGCGAGCCAACCGCTGCGCGCCCTGCCTGCACACCCACGTCCGCACGCTCCGGGCCGCCGGCCACCCCGCCCTGGCCCGGACCGTGCGCACCGGCGGCACCCCGGGCGATGCCGGCCACGCGGAACTGCTGGCCTGGGGCGCGGCCACCGCCACCTCGGGCGCCGCCACCTCGGGCGCCGCCGCCCCGGCCGCGCCGCCCACCCCGGCCGACCACCTCCCCGAATACCTCGCCACCGCGCTGGTGTGCCACTTCCTCAACCGCCTCGCCGGGGCCCTGCTGACCGGGCGGGTGCCGCGGTTCGGACCGCCGTGGCGGCGCCCGGCCCGCCTGCCGGCCGGCGATCTGCCGGGAGGCGATCTGCCGGGAGGCGATCTGCCGGGAGGCGATCTGCCGGGAGGCGATCTGCCGGGAGGCGATCTGCCGGGAGGCGATCTGCCGGGAGGCGATCTGCCGGGAGGCGATCTGCCGGGAGGCGATCTGCCGGGAGGCGATCTGCCGGGAGGCGATCTGCCGGGAGGCGATCTGCCGGGAGGCGATCTGCCGGGAGGCGATCTGCCGGGAGGCGATCTGCCGGGAGGCGATCTGCCGGGAGGCGATCTGCCGGGAGGCGATCTGCCGGGAGGCGATCTGCCGGGAGGCGATCTGCCGGGAGGCGATCTGCCGGGAGGCGATCTGCCGGGAGGCGATCTGCCGGGAGGCGATCTGCCGGGAGGCGATCTGCCGGGAGGCGATCTGCCGGGAGGCGATCTGCCGGGAGGCGATCTGCCGGGAGGCGATCTGCCGGGAGGCGATCTGCCGGGAGGCGATCTGCCGGGAGGCGATCTGCCGGGAGGCGATCTGCCGGGAGGCGATCTGCCGGGAGGCGATCTGCCGGGAGGCGATCTGCCGGGAGGCGATCTGCCGGGAGGCGATCTGCCGGGAGGCGATCTGCCGGGAGGCGATCTGCCGGGAGGCGATCTGCCGGGAGGCGATCTGCCGGGAGGCGATCTGCCGGGAGGCGCCGGCGCCCCACCCCCACACGCCGCACTGGCCGCACTCCGTGCCGTCGCCACGGACGCCGACCACCCCGCCCTGACCGACGCCGTCCGGGCACGGGTACGGACCACGGTGACCGAGCACGGACTCCGCCCACCCGGCGGCGAACCGACCAGCCGTCACCCCGCGGCCCGGTCCTGGCTCTACGACGCGCTCACCGGGCTCCGCGGCGCCGACCGCCCGGCCGCTGCACTGGCCCTGCTGACCGCCCTCGCACCGGACCAACTCACCGCCGGGGACGTGGAGTTCTGGCGCTCCACGGCACCCATCGACTTGTCGGGCGATGCCGACCTGGTCCGCCTCGCCGCGTTCGGCGCCCAGACAGCCGTCGACCGCGTCGAGGCGCGCCTCGCCCCGCCGCCCCGCCGCACGGATACTCACCGGCGCACCTGAGTATCCGCACCCATGACGCGTCCGAACCGGATGCCGAGTACGTCGGGTGACCACCCTCCGACCGGTCCGGGGAGCCATCATGGGGGCAGGCGGCTAGCCGCAGGACGTCGCGCGCGGGCTCTTCGACGGCAATCCACGGAAACCCTCTGAACTTGGTTGCATAGAAGGTGCGTTGCCGCCATGGCGCATGCCACGCCCGGATCCCGGAAGCGCACCGCCGCCTCAGCCACGCACCGCCGCCTCAGCCACGCGCCGACACCGTCGCCCACACCGTCTTGCCCGCGCGGTCCGGCGGTGTCCACCCCCAGGCGTCACTGAGCAGCTCGACGAGGTGCAGCCCGCGTCCGGACTCGGCCAGCTCGTCCCGGTCCCGGAGGACGGGCGCGGTGGCACCGGCGTCCGAGACGGCGCACAGCACGCCGCGCTCCTGCCGGGTCAGCGCCAGCCAGGCATGACAAAACGGTTCGGGGCCAGCATAGTTGAGGGTGCGTCGGGTCTCGCCGGCGCCGTGTCGCAAAGCGTTGGTGACGAGTTCGGAGACGACCAGCACCGCGTCATCGGCGAGTCCGGGGCACATCCGCCAGCCCTGGAGCGTGGTCCGGGTGAACTGCCGCGCCTCCGCCACGGTGCACGCCGATCCGCTGAGCGCGCAGGCCGCGAAGCCGTTCGCCCCCGGCATCCACCAGCCGCCGTGCGCCGCGCCGTTGCCCCGCTCCGCTACCGGTACCGCTCCCTCCCGGAGGGCGTCGTGCTCGGGCTCTGCCGGATATGTGGTCATCACGATCTCCGCGAAGGGCGTACGGGGCTGGGCGCGTCGGCAACTCTGGGCGGGGCTGCTCCGGAGGGCTAATATCCTCGTCAACCGTCCCTCGCTGCAAGTGCATCTGCAATTACCTCGGCAAGGACGGCAGTCCAGGGGCGGGATCACGCCACGGTGATCGCGCCCCGGACCGGTACCGAGAGCACCATCCGGCAAGGGAGCAGCTCTGATGGAATCGATGACCAACGGCATGCCGGCGACCGGCATCGACGGTGCGGTCTGGCGCAAGAGCCGCCGCAGCAACCCCAGTGGCAACTGCGTTGAACTGGCGCTCCTTCCCGACGGGGGAGTCGCGGTACGCAACTCGCGTCACCCCGCGGGCCCCGCGCTGATCTACACCCACGACGAGATGGCGGCCTTCGTCCAGGGCGCCAAGGACGGCGACTTCGACCATCTGATCGCCCGCGACTGACCGCGGGACGGCCAAGGACCGACGAGACTCAGGCATATGTCGGCCGGATAGTCGGCGCGGCTGCACGACCACAACAGGCAATGGGACACTGGGCGTTCGCCCGACCACTCAGGGGAGTCAGCATGAGCGCCGCGCAGCCGAGCAGCGAACCGTCCCTGCGCCGCTATCTGGAACACCCGAGGGGCGGCCCGACCGTACTGCGCATCGTGCTGGGCACCCAGCTGCGCAGACTCCGGGAAGCCGCGGGCATCACCCGCGAGGCCGCCGGGGACCACATCCGCGCCTCCCACGCCAAGATCAGCCGGCTGGAACTGGGCCGGGTGGGCTGCAAGGAGCGCGATGTCGCCGATCTGCTGACGCTCTACGACGTCACGGACGCCGAGGCCCGCGCCGGATTCCTCACCCTCGCCCGCCGTACCAGCACCCCAGGCTGGTGGCACCAGTACAGCGATGTGCTGCCCAGCTGGTTCGAGACCCACATCGGCCTCGAAGAGGCCGCCTCGGTCATCCGCACCTACGAAGTCCAGTTCGTACCGGGCCTGTTGCAGACCGCCGACTACGCCCGCGCCGTCTCCCGGCTGGGGCACCCCGGGGCCGGCCCCGAGGAGACCGAGCAGCGGGTGCGGCTGCGCCTGGAGCGGCAGAAGCTGCTGACCGTCAAGGACGCGCCGCGCTTCTGGGCCGTCATCGACGAAGCGTGCCTGCGGCGTCCGCTCGGCGGCGACGAGGTGATGGCCGATCAGCTCGGCCATCTGCTGACCGTCGCCCAACTGCCCAACGTCACCCTCCAGATAGCCCCCTTCGCCCTCGGCGGCCTCGCCGCGGCGGGCGGCCCGATCACCATCCTCCGCTTCCTGGAGCCGGATCTCCCGGACATCGTCTACCTGGAGCAGCTGACCAGCGCGCTCTATCTCGACAAGCGCGACGACGTCGATCACTACCTGGCGGTGATGGACCGGCTCAGCGCCCAGGCCGAGTCACCGCGCGAGTCGCTGGCGATACTCGACCGGCTGCTCGGGCAGTACAGCTGACACCACCGCCCGAAGGGGAGGTGACGTCCTCGCCTCCCCTGCCGGCTCACCGCCCGTGCCGGGACTACGGCTTCCGCGCGACCCCGCCGAACTCGATCCACTCCTTGGTCAGCTGCTTCGGGCCGACGTCCGAGGCGTCCGGCAGCCACGTCGACACCTCCACCAGCCCCGGCTCCTGGACCTCCAGCCCGTCCAAGAACGCCCGCAGCTCGTGCTCCTGCCGCACCCGGCCCCAGTTGCCGTGGGTGCTCACCCGCATGAACTCGGTGACGAATTCCCGGGTCGCGGCGTCCTCGCTCACCAGCTGACACACCACCAGGAAGCTTCCCGGCACCAGCCGTTCGGCGACCCGGCGGACCAGCGCCGCCGGGTCGTCCGCGTCCGGGATGCAGTGCAGCACCGACACGAACAGCGCGGCGACCGGCTCCTTGAGGTCGATCAGCCGCTCAACCTCCGGGTGGCCGAAGATGCCCTCGGTGTCCCGCATGTCGGCCTGGATGACGGCGGTGTTCTCGTTCTCCTCCAGCAGCGCCCGGCCGTGCGCCAGCACGATCGGGTCGTTGTCGACGTACACCACACGGGAGTCGGGGTCGATCTGCTGGGCGACCTGGTGGACGTTGTCCTGGGTCGGCAGGCCCGATCCGTGGTCGACGAACTGCCGGATGCCGTGCTCCTGGGCCAGCCAGCGGACCACGCGCCGCAGGAAGCGCCGGTTGTTGATCGCCAGCACCTGGGTGCTGGGCACGACCTTGCTCAGCTCCTCGCACGCCTCGCGGTCGACGGCGTAGTTGTCCTTGCCGCCGAGGTAGTAGTCATACATCCGTGCGACACTCGGGATGCTCACATCGACGGTGCTGGACTGCGGCTGGACATCTTGGCTCATTCCACACTCTTCCCGTCGGGGCACGGCGCCGGTAACTGCACGACCACTCTGTGCGGCGTCCAACATACCCACCGCAACAGGGGTGTTGCGGTCCGCAGCGGAATTCCGTTGCGCGACGCCAGTGGCGGGAGAGGCCGATGCGGCGGGACCCGCACCCCGTCCGGGCTCGCCCGGGCCCGTCCCGGTTCACCCTTCGCCCGGAACGCCCCGTTTTCTCATCGACCTCTCACTCTCCGCTCATCACCCGGTCACACCCCGCCCCTACGGTGACACCAGGCCCGCGGCCCACAGCCCCGCGGTCCTGGAGGAGCGTGCACCATGTACCACCTGACCGGCGTGACCAAGTGCTACCGCGACGGCGGCGACGTGGTGCGGGCGCTGGACGGCATCGGGCTCTACGTCGAGGACGGCGGCACCCTCGTCCTCCAGGGGCCGCCCGACGGGGGCAGGTCGACGCTGTTGCGGATCCTGGCGGGGCTGGAGCGCCCCACGCACGGCAGCGTCGAGCTCGACGGCACGGATCTGGCCACGGTGACCGAGTCCCGGCTCGCCCGGATCCGCACCGAGTCCATCGGCCTGCTCGGCCCCGGCCCCGACGCCGGGCTGGTACCGGGCCTCACCGCCCGCCAGAACGTGTCCGGCGCCCTCGTCCCCCTGCGGCTGCATCCCGCGGACCGCTGGGAACTGGCCGGCGACGCGCTGGACGAGGTCGGGCTGTCGGGCCACATGGACTTCCTGCCGGGCGAGTTGGACGCCCAGGCGCGGCGCCGTACCGCGCTGGCGCGGGCTCTCGTCAAGCGGCCCACCGCGCTGTTGGCGGACCGGCCGACGGCCGCCCTGCCCGCCGCCGCGCGCGCGGAGTTCACCGAGCTGCTGGCCAGGTTGTGGAGCGAGCGACGGCTCACCTGCGTCATCGCCACCGAGGACGACGCCCTGGCCCGGCGCGCGCCCCGGCGGGTGACGCTCGCCCGGGGGACGGTGACCACCGTCGGCAGCGACGACCCGCAGGGGGCCGGGGCGGCTCGACCCGCGCCCTGGTGTGCGAGCGGGGGCGCCCGATAGAAGAGGGGGTATGACCACAGAGCAGAGCGAGCCCCCGACCACCGCTCACCCGGCCCCGTCGCCCCGCGCTCCCAGCACCGACGAGATGGTGCGCGCCAACCAGGCCAACTGGGATGCCCGTACGCCCGTCCATGTGGCCAGCGCGTTCTACGGCCTGGACGGCTCGCGGACCGCCGAGGACTGGTTCGCGCCGTTCGAGTGGACGGACCTCGGTGAGCTGGCCGGGCGCGATGTGCTGCATCTCCAGTGCCATCTGGGGACCGAGACGGCGGCCTTCGCCGACCGGGGCGCGCGGGCGGTGGGGCTCGACATCTCCGCCGAGGCGGTCGCCCAGGCCCGTCGGCTGGCCGGCGAGGCGGGCCGGGACATGGAGTTCGTCCGGGCGGATGTGCACCGGGCGGTCGAGGCGCTCGGGGACCGCCGGTTCGATGTGATCTACACCGGCAAGGGCGCGCTGTGCTACATCCCCGACGTCACCGTCTGGGCGGGCATCGTCGCCGAACTCCTGCGGCCGGGCGGGACGTTCTACCTGGTGGAGTTCCATCCGCTGCTCGACTCGCTGGGCCCGACGCCGGGCCCGGACGAGGACGGCCGCCGCCTCGTCCTGCGCCATGACTACCTGGCCGGCCGGGGCGCCATCCGGAACGACTCCCCCGCCACGTACACCGACGGCCCGCCGCTGCGCGGCGCCACGACGAGCTACTCCTGGCGGCACGGCGTCGGCGAGGTCGTCTCGGCGGTGGTCGGAGCCGGGCTGACGGTCCGGCGGGTCCGCGAGACCGAGCTGCTGCCCTGGCCGCGCTTCCCGTCGATGGTGCCGTCCGAGAACGGCTGGTGGCGGCTGCCGCCGTCCGAGCCGATCATCCCGCTGCTGTACGCCCTGAAGGCGGTGAAGCCGTAGCCGGCCGACGACAGGGGTCAGGCGCCGCGGCGGTACACCGACCGCAGCAGCTGCTCCTTGGCCGGGCCGCCGACCCGCCACTCCAGGTCCCAGCGGTCGGCGCCGACCGCGGTGAAGGTTCCCGCGTAGTGGTCCTCGGCGCAGGGGTGGCCGGCGGTCCAGCGGCCGGTCCGCAGATCTAGGTCGTGGAAGGGGCGGCCGTCGGCGAAGGTGACGGCGGCGGTGCCGTCGGGCCGGGGCAGCAGCCGCAGCGTGCGGGTGGCCGGGTGTACCGCCCCGCCCCAGGCAAGTTCGCCCTCCTCGACGTGCAGCAGCGCGCCGCCGGCGCCGTCCGGGCGGAAGTCGGCGGTGCCCCGGAAGCTGCCCTCGGCGCCGGTCCGCAGGTCGTACACGGCACGCTCGATGTGCCAGCGGCCGGCCAGATAGGCGGCCGCGTCGGGAACCGGATGCATGCCGCCATTGTCCCGGAGGGCCGCGCCGTCACCCCATCGGCCCCAACCCGCCCCGCGGGCCTCTCCCCCGGCCCCGCGCGCCGTGCGGTCTTTTGGCACCCGCCCTACGCTCGGTACCGAGATCGCTACCGCTACGCATCCGCCCGCCCGGAGACCGAGACCGGAGGCCCCACCCCATGCCGGAGCTGTTCATCGGCGGTCAGTGGACCGCAGCGGCCGACGGGCGGGGGCGGGAGATCCGCTGCCCGGCGGACGGCCGGCTGGTCGCGACCGTCGACGAGGGCGGGCCGAAGGACGTGGCGGCGGCGATCACCGCCGCCCGTATCGCGTTCGACGACGGGTCCTGGCCGCGTACGCCGGCCGCCGAGCGGGGCCGCATCGTCCTGCGGGTCGCCGAACTGCTGGAGCGCGACAAGGACACGCTGGCCCGCGCCGAGTCCCTGGACACCGGGAAGCGGCTGGTGGAGAGCGCGTACGACATGGACGACATCGCCAACTGCTTCCGGTACTTCGGCAATCTCGGCGCGGCCGGCGGTACCGACCGGGTGGTGGACACCGGCGACGCGGAGACCGACAGCTCGGTGCGGCACGAGCCGGTGGGGGTCTGCGCGCTGATCACGCCGTGGAACTACCCGCTGCTGCAGACCGCCTGGAAGGTCGCCCCGGCCCTGGTCACCGGCAACACGTTCGTCCTCAAGCCGAGCGAGCTGACCCCGCACACCGCGATCCACCTGATGCGGCTGCTGGCGGAGGCGGGGGTGCCGGACGGGGTGGCCAACCTGGTGCTGGGCACCGGCCCGGACGTGGGCGCGCCGCTGACCGAGGATCCCCGGGTGGACATGGTGTCGTTCACCGGCGGGCTGCTCACCGGCCGCCGGATCATGGCCGCCGCCGCGCCCACCGTCAAGAAGATCGCGCTCGAACTGGGCGGCAAGAACCCCAACATCGTCTTCGCGGACGCCGACTTCGACACCGCGGTCGACTACGCCCTGATGGCGGTCTTCCTGCATTCCGGGCAGGTCTGCTCGGCGGGGGCCCGGCTGCTGGTCCAGGAGCAGCTGCACGACAAGTTCGTCGAGGAGGTGGTGGCCCGGGCCCAGCGGATCCCGCTGGGCGGGCCGTTCGACGAGCTGGCCCGCACCGGTCCGCTGATCTCCGCGGCGCACCGGGCGAAGGTCGAGGCGTATGTGGCGGCCGGGATCGCGGAGGGCGCCGTCCTGCGCTGCGGCGGCAGGGCGCCGGACGACCCGGAGCTGGCGGACGGCTTCTACTACCTGCCGACGGTGCTGGACGAGTGCACCCCGGACATGTCCGTGGTGCGCGACGAGTCGTTCGGGCCGGTGCTGACCGTGGAGCGCTTCCGGGACGAGGACGAGGCGGTGTCGCTCGCCAACGACACGGTGTACGGGCTCGCCGGCGCCGTGTGGACGCAGGACGGCGAGCGTGCCCACCGGGTCGCCGCCCGTTTGCGGGCGGGCACCGTGTGGATCAACGACTTCCATCCGTACGTCCCGCAGGCCGAGTGGGGCGGGATGAAGCAGTCCGGCATCGGGCGCGAGCTGGGGCCGGCCGGACTGGCGGAGTACCAGGAGGCCAAGCACATCTGGCGCAACACGGCCCCGCGTCCGCAGAGGTGGTTCGAGTGACCGGCGCCGAATCCGACTCCGCTCCCGGTTCCGTACGCCCGGGTGCCGGCGCGGACGGTGCGCCGGACGGCGGTTCCCACGACGACGGCGCGCTCGCCGAGCTCGGCTACAAGCCCGAACTCAAGCGCACCCTCGGCAACTTCCACACCTTCGCCGCCGGCATCAGCTACATCTCGATCCTCACCGGCACCTTCCAGCTGTTCTACTTCGGCGTCAGCCACGGCGGGCCGGCGTACTGGTGGTCCTGGCCGATGGTCTTCGCGGGCCAGCTGATGGTGGCACTGTGCTTCTGCGAGCTGGCCGCCCGCTATCCGGTGGCCGGTTCGATCTACAACTGGGCCAAGCAGCTGGGCGGTCCGCACGTGGGCTGGCTGGGCGGCTGGATGATGCTGACCGCCTCGATGGTCTCGCTGGCCGCGGTGGCACTGGCGTACCAGGTGACGCTGCCGCAGATCTCGTCGTGGTTCCAGTTCATCGGCAACGGCACCGGGCAGACCGACGCGGCGGCCAACGCGGTGCTGCTCGGCGCGGCGCTCATCGCCTTCACCACGCTGATCAACGCGTTCGGCGTGAAGCTGATGGCACGCATCAACTCGGCCGGTGTGGCGATCGAGTTGATCGCCGCCGTCGTGCTGATCCTGCTGCTCGCCGCGCACATCACCCGCGGGCCCGCCGCGGTGACCCAGACCTTCGGCCTGGGCCGCGGTGAGAGCCTGGGCTACTTCGGCGCGTTCCTGACCGCCTCGCTGGCCTCCGCGTACGTCATGTACGGCTTCGACACGGCGTCGTCGCTCGGCGAGGAGTCCAAGGACCCGGCCCGCAACGCGCCCCGCGCGATCCTGCGGGCGCTGGTCGCCTCATTCGTCATCGGCGGCCTGATCCTGCTGTTCGCCCTGCTGGCGGTCCCCGATCTGCACTCCCGGCAGCTGTCGGTGGACGGACTCCAGTACGTGGTGCTCTCCACCCTGGGGTCGACCGTGGGGCAGCTGGTGCTGTGGTGTGTGGTCATCGCGATCACCGTCTGCGAACTGGCGGTGCACACCGCGGGCATCCGGCTCGCCTTCGCGATGGCCCGGGACAACAACCTCCCGGCGTCGTCCCTGCTCGCCAGGGTGAGCCCGCGCTTCCAGACGCCGGTGCTGCCCGCGATCGTCATCGGCCTGGTCGGGGTCGGCATCCTGCTCATCAACGTCAACCAGCCGCAGATCTTCTCGGTGATCACCAGCATCGCGATCATCATGATCTACCTGGCGTATCTGCTGGTCACGCTGCCGATGCTGGTGCAGCGGCTGCGCGGTCGGTGGACGCCGGTGCCCGGCCGGTTCTCGCTCGGCAGGTTCGGGCTGCCGGTGAACGTCGTCGCCGTCCTCTGGGGCCTGGGGATGTCCGTCAACCTCGCCTGGCCGCGCGCCGCGGTCTACAACGCGACCGGCCCGCAGCACTGGTATCTGCGCTGGGGCGCCTTCCTGTTCATCGGCGTCGTGGCGCTCGGCGGCTTCGCCTACTACTGGTGCGTCCAGCGCCACCGCACCGGCGTCCTCGCCGCGCATGCCGCCGACGCCGGCGGCGACACCGCCCCCTGACCCTCCCCAGACCTGGAGACGGCACGATGGACCGAGAAGCCCCGGTGGACCAGCTCGACTCGTTCGACTACGTCGTGGTCGGCGGCGGCACGGCCGGCGCCGTCGTCGCGGCCCGGCTCAGCGAGGACCCGTCCGTCACCGTGTGCCTGCTGGAGGCCGGGCCCTCCGACGTCGGCGACGAGAACATCCTGCGGCTGGACCGCTGGATGGCGCTCCTCGAATCCGGCTACGACTGGGACTATCCCGTCGAGCCGCAGGAGAACGGCAACAGCTTCATGCGGCACGCCCGCGCCCGGGTGCTGGGCGGCTGCTCCTCGCACAACTCCTGCATCGCCTTCTGGGCCCCCGCCGAAGACCTCGACGAGTGGGCCGCCAGGGGCTGTACGGGCTGGAGCGCGGCCGACTGCTTCCCGCTGTTCCAGCGGCTGGAGACCAACGACGCCCCCGGCGGCCACCACGGCCGCAGCGGCCCGGTCACCCTCCGCACCGTCCCGGCCAAGGACCCCTGCGGGGTCGCCCTGCTGGAAGCCTGTGCGGCGGCGGGCATCCCCACCACCCCGTTCAACACCGGCGAGACCGTCGTCCGGGGCGCGAACTGGTTCCAGATCAACTGCCGCCCCGACGGCACCCGTTCGTCCGCCTCGGTCTCCTACCTCCACCCGCTCCTGGGCACCCGCCGCAACCTCGACGTGCGCACCGGAGTCCAGGCCAAGCGGCTGCGCTTCGACTCCGCGCGGCGCTGCACCGGAGTGGACTACCTTGCGCCCGACCTGATCCGCACCCGCACCGTCGGCGCCCGCCGCGAGGTCGTCGTCTCCTGCGGCGCCATCGACTCCCCCAAGCTGCTGATGCTCTCCGGCATCGGCCCGGCCGACCACCTCCGCGCCACCGGCATCGAGCCGCTGGTCGACTCCCCGGGCGTCGGCGCCAACCTCCAGGACCATCCCGAGGGCGTCATCATGTGGGACGCCAGGCAGCCGATGGTGGACTCCTCCACGCAGTGGTGGGAGATCGGCATCTTCTACGACACCGAGCCCGGCCTGGACCGCCCCGACCTGATGTTCCACTACGGGTCGGTGCCCTTCGACATGAACACCTACCGCCGCGGCTACCCCACCTCGGAGAACGCGTTCTGCCTCACCCCGAACGTCACCCGCGCCCGCTCCCGCGGCACCGTCCGGCTGCGGACCCGCGACTTCCGCGACAAGCCGAAGGTCGACCCCCGCTACTTCACCGACGAGCACGACGTCCGGGTGATGACCTACGGCCTCCGGCTGGCCCGCGACATCGTCTCCCAGCCCCCGATGGCCGACTGGGCCGGCACCGAACTCGCCCCGGGCCCCGCCGCGCGCACCGACGACGATCTGCTGGACTACATCCGCACCACCCACAACACCGTCTACCACCCGGCCTGCACCGTCCAGATGGGCGCCCCGGGCGATCCGGCCGCCCCGCTGGACCCGCAGCTCCGCGTCAAGGGCGTCACCGGGCTGCGGGTGGCGGACGGTTCGGCGATGCCGCTCCTGACGACCACCAACCCGTGCATCACGACGATGATGATCGGCGAGAAGTGCGCCGACCTGATCCGCGCCGAATGACACCGAACTCCCCTCCCCGAGGCTGAGTTCCCCCCCGTTCACCCGCCCTCCCACCGCCCGGTCCGCGCCCGTCCCCCACTCCTGTGAGCCTCCTTCCGTTTCCCGAGGCCCAGGAGGCGACATGTGACGCAGCCCGCATGCCGACCCGGCTCCCCGTCCCGTGCTCTTCGACCGCTTCACCCTGCACCGCAACCGCCGCGACGGCTTCCCCCACCAGGGCGCCCGGCCGGGCACGGTGGCGGCCCCGGTGGCGGGCCGACGTCAGGTCGTCACTCGGCCCGCTCCGCCGCCGGCCGGACCTGCGCCGACCACTTCTCCTCGATGCGGCCGAACTTCCAAATGGCGAGCGCCACCACCCACGTGGCGAAGAAGACGCCCACGATGGCGAAGCCGATGACGTTCAGGTCCAGGCCGGCGATCCAGTCCCAGAAGAAGCCGTGCAGCCCGAGCTTGTCGGCGAGCAGCCCCAGGAGTTCGACGGTGCCGATGATCAGGGCCACGGCGACCGACAGCCCGGTGATGGTGAGGTTGTAGTAGACCTTGCGGACCGGCTTGGAGAAGGCCCATCCGTACGCGAAGTTCATGAACGACCCGTCGATGGTGTCGAGCAGGCTCATGCCCGCCGCGAACAGCACCGGCAGGCACAGAATCGCGTACCACGGCAGTCCGGAGGCCGCGCCGGAGCCGGCGAGCACCAGCAGCGCGATCTCGGTTGCGGTGTCGAATCCGAGCCCGAAGAGCAGCCCCAGCGGGTACATCTGCCACGGCTTGGTGATCGACTTCATCACCCGGCCCAGCAGCCGGTTCATGAACCCCCGGTTGTTGAGCTGCTCCTCCAGCGCCGCCTCGTCGAAGTCACCGGCCCGCATCCGCCGGAAGACCCCCCAGATGCCCACCAGGATCACGATGTTGATCGCGGCGATCACATAGAGGAAGACCCCGGAGACGGTGGTGCCGATCAGCCCCGTCACCGCGTGCAGCTGGGAGTTGTCGTCCTTCACCGGACCGGCCAGCGCCTTGACGCCCAGCGAGAGCAGCAGGGCCAGCGCGAACACCACGCTGGAGTGCCCCAGCGAGAACCAGAAGCCGACCGACAACGGCCGCTTCCCCTCGTGCATCAGCTTCCGCGTGGTGTTGTCGATGGCGGCGATGTGATCGGCGTCGAAGGCGTGCCGCATGCCCAGCGTGTAGGCGGTGACGCCGATGCCCACCCCGAAGCTCTTGGTGCCCAGGCTGTAGTGCTGCGGCGCCACGATCGCCACCAGTGTGAACCAGCCGATCACATGCAGCGCGAGAATGAACCCGGCCATCCCCGCCATCCGCCCCCACTCGGCCCGGCTCATCGAGCGGGCGATCCGCTGCCGGCGCGAGGGCGGTGCCGTACTGGCCGGCGTGAGGGAGGGGGACGTCGTCATGTGCGGCGCTGCTCTCTTCCAAGCTGTCCCGGCCGCCGCCGGGAGACACGTGTACGCCCCTACCCTCCTGCGAGCTGGTTTTACTTGCAACAAACTCGCAGTAAAGCCCGTGACAGGTTCGGACCACGGGGCGGCGCCACGCACCCCGGCGCGACTCAGCGCACCAGCTGATCCGCATCCTGCCGGCGCGCGGCGGGCAGCCCGGTCGAGTCGGCCGGCCCGGCCGGCGCAGGCGCCGGCCGCCGGAAGACCAGGGTGCGGTAGGTCCAGAAGCGGAACAGGGTGGCGACACCGATGCCGAGGAACTTGATGATGTTGCTCTGGAGCGGGCCGTTCCAGCCGAGGCCGTAGGTCGCCGCGTAGAGCACGCCGTTCTCGATGACCAGGCCGATCGCGCTGAAGACCGCGAAGAGCGTCAACTCCCGGGTACGGCCGCCCCGTTGGCGGTCACGATAGGCGAAGTACCGCAGGCCCAGGTAGTTGCAGGCGATCGCGACGACCGTGGCGATCACGCCGCACCGGACCACCGCGAGGCCGGTCACCGCGCGGCACAGGTTGAACACACCCAGGTTGACCAGCACCCCGAGCCCGCCCACCGCGCCGAACTTGACGAGTTCGCCGATCAGGCGGCGCAGCCGCAGGCCGGCACGGTCGGGGACGGAACCAGTGGGTCTCATATGGCCTTACTCCGGGTGAAACGGCCATTTGCCGCACTTGATCCGTTTGATGTAAACATACTGCAAAGAAGTTTAAAAGCTGTGCGATGTTAACTTATCTCGACAAGGAGTAGCGAGTGACGGAAGCGGTGCTGCTCGTGGGCGGCCGGGGGACACGGCTGCGCCCGCTGACGGTGAACACCCCCAAGCCGATGGTCCCGGCAGCCGGTGTGCCGTTCCTGGCGCATCAGCTCGCCCGGCTCAAGGAGGCCGGGGTGGATCATGTGGTGCTCGCCACGTCGTATCTGGCCGAGGTGTTCGAGCCCTACTTCGGCGACGGCACGGCGCTCGGGATGCGGCTGACCTACATCACCGAGGACGAGCCGCTCGGCACCGGCGGCGCGATCCGCTCCGCCGCCGACGCCCTGGAGTCGGGCCCGTCGGACCCGGTGCTCGTCCTGAACGGCGACATCCTCACCGGCCTCGACATCGCCGACCTGGTGCGCCGGCACCGCGCGGCCGGGGCGGCGGTCACCCTGCACCTGACCCGGGTCGACGACCCGCGCGCCTTCGGGCTCGTACCGACCGACGACACCGGCCGGGTGCTCGCCTTCACCGAGAAGCCCACCAGCCCGGAAGAGATCGTCACCGACCAGGTCAACGCCGGGTGCTACGTCTTCCGCCGGGACGTCATCGACGCGATCCCCGCCGGCCGCGCGGTCTCGGTGGAGCGGGAGACCTTCCCCGGTCTGCTGGCCGACGGTGCCCACCTGCTGGGTGTCGTCGACCGCACCTACTGGCTGGACCTGGGCCGGCCCGACGCCTTCGTCCAGGCGTCCGCGGACCTCGTCCGCGGTGTGGTGGCCTCATCCGCCCTGCCTGGTACGCCCGGTGAGTATCTGGTGCTGCCCGGGGCCCGGGTCGCCGAGGGCGCCAAGCTCGGCGGCGGCACCGTCGTCGGCGCGGGCGCCGAGGTGGCCGCGGACGCCGTCGTCGAGGGCTCGGTCCTGCTCGCCGGCGCCCGCGTCGCGCGGGGCGCCTGGATCGGCCGGAGCCTGCTCGGCGCCGGCGCCCGGATCGGCCCGCGCACCGTCATCGACGGTGCCGTGGTCGGCGACGGCGCGGTGGTCGGCGCCGACAACGAACTGCGCGGCGGAGTGCGGGTGTGGTGCGACACACGCCTCCCGGACATCTCCGTGCGCTTCTCCTCCGACTGCTGATCCCGGCCCACGCGCCGCGCACCCTTCCCGTACTCGACGAAAGCAACGTGCACGTGCCCGCTTCACCCCCCGCCACCCCGGCCGTACGGTTCCCGGCCCCGCTCACCGACGACTGGGCGGCTACCGCCCTGACCGTCGTGATGCCGACGTACAACGAGGCCGAGAACCTGCCCCGTATCGCCCACGACCTGATGGACCTCGGCCTCACGGGCCTGCGCCTGCTGGTCGTCGACGACAACAGCCCCGACGGCACCGGCCGGGTCGCCGAGCGGCTCGCCGAGCAGTACCCGGGGCGGATCGGCGTACTGCACCGCACCGCCAAGGAGGGCCTGGGGAAGGCGTATGCGGCGGGCATGAGCCAGGCGGTCGCCGACGGCGCCGCCTATGTGCTCCAGATGGACGCCGACGGCAGCCACCCCGTCGAGTACGTGCCGCAGCTGCTCGGGGGCGCGCTGTCCACCGGCGCGGCCGTCGTGGTCGGCAGCAGGTATGTGTGCGGCGGCCGGCTCGCCCCGGAGTGGGGGCTGCACCGCAGGCTGCTCTCCCGCTGGGCGAACCGCTACGTCAGCGGCGTGCTGCGGACCGGACTGCGGGACGCCACCGCCGGTTTCGTGCTGTGGCGCGCCGACGCGGTCCGCACCGCCCGCCTCGACCGGGTCCGCTCCAGCGGCTACAGCTTCCAGGTCGAGCTCAAGTACCAGGCGGTCGGCGCCGGGTTCACCGCCCTGGAGGTCCCCATCCACTTCGAGGAGCGCCGGATCGGCGCCTCGAAGATGTCGGCCGCCGTCCAGATCGAGTCCGCGATCATGCCCTGGAGGATCCGGTTCGCGTCCCTACGTACGCCGCGCGGCGGGGCCGAGCGGTGAGTGTCGACACCGAGCACGTCCCGAGCTGGGTCGCGGACGCCCCCGGCCGGTCGCCGGAGCGGCCGACCGCCGTCCGGCGCTCCCGGCACCGCCGCGGAGACCGCGGACGGCACCCCCTCACCCTCCCCGGCCTGGTGGCGGTGGTGTTCGTGGTGCTGCACGTCTTCGCCTTCCCGGCCTCGCTCTTCTCCAACGACTCCTACCGCTACGCCCGTCAGGCGTACGAGTACCTCGGCGACAGCCGGCCCGAGGCGCAGCACAAGGCGCTGGTGGCGTACTGCAAGGACGAGGCGAACCGCCGGTACCGCGGCCAGCTCCTGGACGAGATGAAGTTCCAGCAGCCGCGCGACCCCAAGGGCCACCAGCGCTGCCTGAAGTCCGCCGAGGCCGACGGGCTGAAGCCCAACGACCCGCGCTACGAGCGGATCTTCGAGACCCGGCCGCTCTACCCGCTCATCGCGGCGCCCTTCGTCGGCCTCATGGGCGCCAAGTCCGGGCTGAGCGCGGTCTCCCTGATCTTCACCACAGCGGGCGGCTTCTTCCTCCTGGCCGCGCTGCGCCGGATCGGGCTCTCCCCCGCGCTCGCGCTGCTCGGCCAGATCCTCTACTACGCGACCCCGCTGGCCACTTGGGGCACCCTGCCCCTGGCCGAAGGGCCGCTGCTCGCGATGCTGGCGTCGATGCTGTACGGGGCCGTGTGCCTGCTCCAGCGCCGGGTCCGTACGGGCGCGGTGGTGTACGCGGCGTCGCTGGCGGTGTCGGCGGGCGTGAAGTACTCCAGCGCGCAGATGGTGGCGGTCACCATGACGGCGGCGGCTGCCGCGATGCTGATCTGGGTACGCCGCACCCGGCACCGGGGCACCTGGTGGCTGTTCGGCCTGTCGGCCGGCACGGTGGCCGTCGTCACGGTGACCGGCAAGCTGCTGCAGCTGCCCGGCACCTCGGCCACCCTCCAGGACACCTTCAGCAAGCACTGGACCAAGCCCGAAGTCGCCACCCCCTGGCAGGACCTGCTCCACCTCAACCACAACTTCTGGTGGCAGTGGGCCCAGCACCAGGCCCTCGCGCCGGCACTCGTCCTCCCGCTCGCGCTGGCCCTGTGGGGCCTGTGGCGGCGCTCGGTCCCGCTGGCCCTGACGGTCGCCGGACTCGGCGTCACGGGCATCGCCACGGTCGTCGCCCACCCCGTCACCTTCCAGGCGGAGCGGCTGTACGCGGCGGTGTGGCTGATCGTCGCCGCCGGTGTACCGGTCCTGGTGGACGAGGTCGTCCGGCGCGCGGTCCGCCGGCGCTGCGGCAGCCCCGCCCACCCGCCCGGACACCCGCCGGCCGGACCGTTCGACGCGTCCGGGGCCCCCGCCGACGCCGCCGGACTCCGGGATTCCGCACCCCAACCGAGGGTGCCGTAGACAGTCTCCGGGACGCTCTGACGCATGGTCAGGGCGTCCCGGAGACCGCCCGCCCGCACCCGCACCCCTGCCCGCCCCTCCCCGAAAGACAGGCAACGCACCGCTCATGCGCGACTACTCCCGCCTCGTGAAGGCGTACGACATCCGGGGCGAGGTCCCCTCGCAGCTCGACACCGGCATCGCCGCGAAGGCCGGCGCGCTGTTCATCCGCCTGACCGGCGCCGACCGGATCGTCATCGCCCGGGACATGCGCGCCACTTCGCCCGAGCTGGCGGCGGCGTTCGCGGCCGGCACCAACGCCGCCGGGGCCGATGTGATCGACGCCGGGCTCGGCTCCACCGACTACCTCTACTACTGCTCGGGCAGCCTGGACCTGCCCGGCGTCATGATCACCGCCAGCCACAACCCGGCCCGGGACAACGGCATCAAGCTCTGCCGGGCCGGCGCCGCCCCGATCGGCGAGGACACCGGACTCGCCGATATCCGCGGCTGGCTGGAGAACGACGACATCCCCGCCCCGGCGCCGGTCCCCGGCACCACCGTCCGCCGCGACCTGCTCGCCGCGTACGCCGCCCACCTGAACACCCTGGTCGACCTCGGCGGCATCCGGCGCCTGAAGGTCGCGGCGGACGCCGGCAACGGCATGGCCGGGCACACCGTCCCCGCCGTGTTCGCCGACCTGCCCCTCGACCTGGTGCCGCTCTACTTCGAGCTGGACGGCACCTTCCCCCACCACGAGGCCAACCCCCTGGACCCGGAGAACCTGCGCGACCTCCAGGACCTGGTCAAGCGGTCCGGCGCGGACATCGGGCTGGCCTTCGACGGCGACGCCGACCGGTGCTTCTTCATCGACGAGACCGGCGAGCCCGTCTCCCCGTCGGCCATCGTCGGCCTGGTCTCGGCCCGCGAACTGGCCGACAACCCCGGCTCGGCGATCATCCACAACGTCATCACCTCGGCCGCCGCCGTGGAGATCATCCGGGAGCACGGCGGCACCCCCGTCCGCTCCCGCGTCGGCCACTCCTTCATGAAGGCGCAGATGGCCGAGCACCAGGCGGTGTTCGGCGGCGAGCACTCCGGCCACTACTACTTCCGCGACTTCTGGCGGGCCGACACCGGCATGCTCACCGCCCTGCACGTCCTCGCCGCCCTCGGCGAACAGGACCGCCCGCTGTCCGAACTCGTCGCCGGCTACTCCCGCTACGCGGCCTCCGGCGAGATCAACTCCCGGGTCACCGACATCGCCGGCACCCTGGATGCGGTCGAGGCCGCGTACCGCGACCGCGACGGGGTCACCACCGACCGCCTGGACGGGCTCACCGTCGCCTTCGCCGACGGCCGCTGGTTCAACCTCCGCCCCTCCAACACGGAACCGCTGCTGCGCCTCAACGTCGAGGCCCCCGACGGGAGTTCGCTGACGCCGCTGCGCGACGAGGTCCTGGAGATGGTCCGCCGCCCCGCCGCGGGGCCGGCCGCCGGCTGACCGTCCGGCCCTCAGACGTCGCCCTGTACCAGGGCGTGCAGATGCTCGTCGTGCCACCCGTCCGCGTGCAGCAGCGCACTGCGCATGGTGCCTTCGAGGGAGAACCCGGCCTTGACCGCCACCCGGCAGGAGGCCGGGTTCGCCGTCGAGTGGCACAGCCGCAGCCGGTGCAGCCCGAGGTCGTTCAGCGCCCAGTCGCTCACCCGCCGGGTGGCCTCGACCACCACACCGCTCCCCCGCACCTCGGGCAGTATCCAGTACAGGATTTCGGCACTGCCGCCGCTGAGGTCGATATCGCCCCAGCCGATGAGCCCCACGGCCTCGCCGCCCGGCTGCGCGATGGCCCAGATCGCGCTCAGCTCGTCCTGCCAGCGCCGGCGCATCCTCGCGATCCGCTCGCACGCGTCGTCCGTCGTCTCCACAACCAGCCGGTTCCACCGGCGGATTGCCGGGTCCTGGCCGGCCGCGAACAGGGCGCCGGCATCGGAGAAGCGCCACGGGCGCAGCTCCATACCGCCCGGGAGGCCGAGGACCGGCTGGCCGAGCTGCGCCATCCGGCCCGCCGGTACGACGGCGGGTATGCGTGGGGGAATCGTCATGGCGGCATCGTGCCACGGCCGCGCCCGGCGCCTGCCATGCCTCCCGCCGCTCCTGAGGGTCCGTCAGAGAATGCGCATGAAGGGCCGACCGCTCACGAACTCCCGTGCTTTCAGGACCGCCACGGACACCCGGGCTCCCAAGCCGCAGGGCACCCCGCCCTCCGACGGCGCCGACTTCCACAACGAGCTCCCCTCTGGCGCTACGAGAATCTCGCCGAGGTCTTCGGCTCCGCCAAGCACCCCGTGCACGGAGTCCCCGTGACCGCCCACGACGAACTCGCCGCCTTCCTCCAGCAGATCGGCAAGCCCCATGCCCCGATCAACCGGGGCCCGATCGTCGTACGGGTGTGCCTCTCGCGCCACGACTACCCCGAGGCGCTCACGTACCAGATCCAGGAGAACTGCCCGCCCCCGTCCGGCGCGGTCCTGAAGGAGAGGGTGACATGAGCAGCAACTACCCCCGCACGCCCACTCCCAGGGCTCCCCCCCCGGGCGACTCACGCGGACCCACCCCCACCGCATGCCGCCTCCCGACCACCCGGGGGCGGCATGCCGCTCACGGCCGCGTACCGCCGTCACCCCTACCGGCACCGTCACTGCCACTGTCACCGACACAGGACGCCGTCGAGGAAGTCCAGGGAGTCATCGGGGTCCTGCGCCACGGGCGCGGGGTCGGCGGTGACGGCGAGGGTGACCGCACGGCCGTCGTCGGTGACACCGGTGCGCGTACGGTAGCCGGGGATGTCGCCGCCGTGGCCCCACATCAGACCGCCGCACCGCAGCGGCGTGCTGATCACGCCGAGCCCGTACCGGGCCCCCGGCCACAGACCGTGGCCGGCCGGAACGGTGGAGCGCATCTGGGCGAGCTGTGCGGGACGCAGCAGCGCACCGCCGAACAGCGCCGTGAAGAAGCGGTTCAGATCGCTCGGGGTGGAGACGAGCTGTCCGGCTGCCCAGGCCCAGGACGTATCCATCTCCGTGACGTCCTCCAGCGGCCCGCCCCCCTTCACCGCGCGGTAGCCCTCGGGGTGCGCGGCGCGCAGGCGCTCTTCGCCCGCCCCGGGCAGGTAGGTGTGGCGCAGCCCGATGCGGTCGATGACCCGCCGGGTGATCTGCTCCGCCAGCGGGCGGCCGGTGACCTTCTCGACGAGCAGCCCGGCCAGGAGGTAGTTGGTGTTGCTGTACGACCAGTTGGTCCCCGGCGCGAACACCGCCTTGTGCGCCAGCGCCCGGTCGAGCAGCACCCGGGGACTGAGGTGCGCATGGCGGTACGTGGCGAAGTCACCCAGGAAGTCGGTGTAGTTCGGCAGTCCACTGGTGTGCTGGAGCAGTTGGCGCACCGTGATCCGCCGCCCGTCGATCCCCTCGCCCCGCACCAGGCCCGGCAGATACCGCTCCAAGGGCGCGTCGAGCGCCACCCTGCCCTCGCCGACCAGTTGGAGGACGACGGTGGCCGTGAACGCCTTGGTGTTGCTCGCCACCCGCACCTGCCCGTCGACCGGCACCCTCGCCCCGGTCCGTACGTCCGCCACGCCCGCGGTGTAGTTGCGGTCGCGCCCGTCCCGCCCCGTGACTGCGGCCAGCGCTGCTGGGTATCGGTCCTCGTGCACCAGCCGATGCAGCCCCTGCCGCACAGCGTCATCGGACCCATGGGCCTGCGCCACGACCGCCGGCAGGGTGCCCCCGGTGGCCAGCGCGGCTGCAGCCACCGCCGCCATCACGATCGCCCGGCGCCCCGCCGACGACGCCCCGCGCACCCGCACCGGCCGTCGGCAACGATCGGTCATGGCAACCCCCTTGTGGTGCGGCCCACCGGCCGCGGCGGCATTCCGGACCTGCCCAGGCTGCACCCTCATGGTGCTCCGCCCCATCCGGTCAGCGGGACCACGCGACGTAGGGCCGGCCCCCGGACCCGACTCCGCGTGAACGCGGGCCGGCGGCTCCCCGCGCCCCTCGATCACGCCCCTCCGCCTGCGCTCCGGCAGGTCGGACGGACCCCGTGCCTCAGCACGTGCCGCCCCCTCACAGACCGGCAGTTCACCACCGACGGCGGTGAACTGCCGAGAAAGACCAGCTGACGCCCGGACCCCCAAGGCCCGGGCTCTGCTGGATTTCGCTGAACGGCCGGCCGGATGCGCGCGCCGCGGGCCGGACGCACGCCGACCACCTCGTCACCTGTTCACAGCCCGAGATGGCCGACCGCGAGTCCTACCGTGTCAACGCCCACGTCCGCGCCGGGCGATTCCTGCCGGCGCGACGCTCCTGCACAACCGAGCGCCGCCGCCGGACAGTTACCGCTACGCTCGTTCAGTTGTTGGCGGCGCGACGGCCCCGGCGGTAGAGCAGGGTGCCACCCGCCAGCAGCCCGGCACTGGCCGCGATCGCCATGCCGGTCTGCGCCCCACCGGTCTTCGCCAGCTGGGGGCGGGCGTGAGACACGAGATGGTGGTGTTGATGGTGCCGGTGGAGCCTGGCCTCTTGAGTGACGGCCGGAGTCTCCGGCGCCGCCCGGTGGTGGACCTCCGGGCGCTCGTGGCGCAGCTGCGGCATGTGCTCCTGCTCACGGTGATGGCGCCGCCGCTCGTGGCCCTTCTTACCCTTCTCGACCTTCTCGACCTTCGATACGTTGGCGCAACGGTTGCCGAAGGCGGGGTTGAGCGCGCCGACCACATTCACGGTGTTGCCGCAGGCGTTCACCGGGATGTGCACGGGCACCTGAATCTGATTGCCGGACAGAACGCCGGGAGAACCGACAGCAGCCCCTCCAGCACCGGCGTCGGCAACGGACGTGCCCGCGCCGGCGAGCAGCAGGCCGCCCGTGGCCACCGAAGCGGCAATGACCTTTTTGATCACGTGACTCCTCCTAGACAGTGCGGTCACGTCCGCGGACCGCACAACACACAACGAGCCCGAAGGAGGAAAGCTCCGAATGCGTCATTTCGATCACTCTTTCAGCTTGATATGTATGCTCACGCGGCTGAAGAGTGACACATATTCCTATTTTACTGAGATGCGTTCCCCACGATAATCAGCCCCGTCGAATTCGACGGGGGAATCCGCCTCCACCGCCCGAATTCGATCTTGCTTTCCGCGTCTCGCGAAGCCCTCCGGCGCATCTCACCGTCATCCCGATTCGGCCTTCGCACCGCCCGGCGCGGCTTCACGCGCGCCTCTTGACGGGCACAGACTGCATCGCACCCACCCCGCCCCCTCTTCGCCCTGCACCCTACGGGCAACTCACCGGCCGGCCGCGGCAATCCCGCGCCGCGGCCAACCGAACGAGCCAACCGGTAACCGACCCGGCCTGCGACGGGCGATCACTTCCCGCCGAGCAACGGCAGTCGACCGATGTGCACGGGACCGATATCAGAGGTGGCCTTCACAGGGTTTCCGAGGATTCCAAGAACGCCCGCACCAGGACCGTCGGCGTGGGCGGGCACGGAGAGAGCCCCGGCGAGAGCAAAGGCCCCCAGAAGGGCGGCACATACACGGCGCATAAGCAGCTCCTGCTTCATTTCGTGACTTGGCGTGCTCTGGCACTCGCCACCCTCGCACCCGCCCGCCACAGGCTCCGCCGCCCACGCCACGCGGTCACCTGATCGCGCGAGCACGGAGAGCGCGCTACCGAAGCGCGACCACCCACCACCCCGAGGATGCCGACGAACATGCGGCATGCCGCCATGAGGCCGCTGTGCGGCACCGTCAAAAAAGAGTCGGCACATACGGCCGACCAGGTGGGTTGCCACACGACGACGGCGGCCGACAGGGCCTGAAGGGGCTTCAAAACCCCGCCTGACCTGCACAGATCACAAAACCTCAATCATACAATCCGGCGCGTCGTTAAGCGACTTCACGGACATTTAGCACTATCCTCACTACAAGTACGAACTCGGTACTTCAGCGACACCATCCGCTCAATCCACCGGAGAAGAAATGCGCAAGCTTCACAAGGCCGCTCTCGTGGCCGTCGCCCTCGGCAGCGTCAGCATCCTCGGTACCGGCACCGCCTTTGCCGGTGGCCAGGGAGGCGGCGGATCCCACTTCGACATCAAGCAGAGCGCCCAGTGCAGGTCACACGACACCAACGTCGATGTCCTCGGTGAGGTCGGCATCGCGAACGGCTTGGCCGGCAACCTGCTCGGCGGTGAAGGCGCACCGGGCGCGCAGTCCACCCACATGGGCTCGACCATGGGTTGCGACAACGAAGCATTCGGCAAGTAACGGAAAACGAGTCCGGCGCCCGAGCCTCCGGCCGGGCGCCGGACTCATGCCTGCCCTCCCCCAACGCCCGACCGATCCCCGGGGATTGGGCAACTCCGAACCGGGCTTCCTGCGAAGTGGACCGTCCGCACGCCGAGTCGGCCCCGACCCGTCGGCCGCACGGAACAGGATCAGCCCTCGCGCACAGAAGTAGCCACCGACTCCGGGGCGACGGCCGCGCCTTGCGCCCTCGCCCCGGAGTCTTGTGTGCGGGCGGCACCCCGCCGGCGGCCGGCGCACGGAACGCCGGGACATCGCCTGCGCGCGGGCCTCACCCTCTCCGCGGCACGGCAAGGCCGGGCACAGGATCAACCTGGCCCGGCTATCGATCGCGTGAGGTCAGAACTCGGCGCGCAGCCGCTTCAACTCCTTGGGGGCGGGGAGCCTGTTCGAGCAGTTCAGGTGCGGACCGATCTCCGTGTCACCCCGGCTCAGCAGGCCGCTCTCGGGCCAGATCAGTCGCTGCCGCGAGGCCGACGAGCACCTCTGCGTCTGCCTGACGACGATGTCCCTGCCGTCCTTGGCGATGAAGGCACCCCCGCTCCTGTGGACGCAGCTCCCGTGGCCCGCGGCGACGCGGTTGCAGTCATCCGCTCCTGACGCGTACGCCTGGGGGGCGACGACAGAGGCCGCGGCGACGCCGCCGAGGAGTGCCGCGATGGCTGCGATCTGATTCCGAGTGAACATCTGCTGCGTTCCTTTGCGATCGATGCCCGGGCGCGAAGTACCGTGTGCCGGTTCGCGCCCGAGCCTGAGGAATACCGGAAGGGGGTTCTGGTGCCCGACCTGCCGGCCGGACACCAGAACCCCTTCCGGTTACTTGCGGAGGGCGACGTTGTCGCAGCCCATGCGCGAACCCTGGTGGGTGTTCTGCGCACCGGCGGCACCCTCGCCGTTGAGCGCGTTGCCCAGCAGGCCGTTGAGTACGCCGACCTGGCCGAGGACGTCGACGTTCAGGTCGTGCGACCGGCACATGGTGTGCTGGTTGACGTTGATGTCTTCACGGCGGCCCTCGGACTTCTCAGCCGGCCCCTGCTGCATCGGCTGCGGGGCGACCTGCGGAGCCGGAGCCTGCGGCATCGGCTGCGGGGCCGGAGCCTGTTGCATCGGCTGCGGGGCGACCTGCGGAGCGGGGGCCGGCTGCGGAGCGGCCTGCGGAGCCGGGGCCGGCTGCGGGGCAACCTGCGGAGCGGTCTGCTCACCGCCGTACCCGCCGCCGCCACGCGAAGTGGCTCCCGCGGCGGACGACGAAACGGCCCAGGCGTTGGCCTCCGGCCCGCCGTCAGCAAGGCTGACTCCGGCACCTACGGTGGACAGGCAGCCGACCGCTGCGACGACGATGGCGACTCGTTGAAGTGTGCGCATGGAACCCTTGATCCTTGGTTGCGTGTGGATGGAGATGACATGCCTTGACTACTTAGTGTGAGTATATGCACACCGAGTGTAATCAATCGCGCATTTCCCCCCGCTACACACTTCGTGTCGGGCCCGCAACAGGAGCACTCCTCCCTTAGGCCCGCGGCCGGCGCTCGCCACCACACATTCCGGCGCCCCGAAAAACGAACGACAAACCCCATCACCTCTCCTGCGAATTCCATCCGAAAGCCGCCCAACGAGGCAGGCACAGCAGGCCACTTGGCGTCGGCAAAATTCACCGAAGGTGCGCATCGCGAACCTTCGGCCCAGAAGAAGGGCGACGCCACCGCAACCCCTTCCCCTACTCCCTCCGGGGGAGAAACGACACGCCCCCCCGACAGGGTCACGGAGGTCGCTCCACAGTCACCCATTTGCCTCTGACGTCAACACGGAGCTCGCGCACACCCCTCTTCACGCACCCCCACCACTGCGTCAGCCGCACTCACCGAATTCCCCGCGAAGACAGCGATTTTCGACCGCGCACCCTTCCCTCATCACCCACGAAAAGAAAGCCCGCCGACACCGAATACGCCGCCGCTGCCGACCCGTTGCCGCATAGTGTGCAGAAACTCTCCGCCAAGGCTCGACACAAGACGCACAACGAAGTGGAACGCCTAGTTTGACTACTGCTAGTGTTCGCGCGGTCACAACCAGCAACTAGGTCTCCTTGTATAGGGACCGAAGGGTCGAGGGTTCCATGCGCAAGCTTCAGCAGGTCATGCTCGTCGCCGCCGCGGCCGGCAGTCTGTCGGCCATCGGTGCCGGCGCCGGCACCGCCTATGCCCACGATGGCGCCAAGGCGCGGGCGAACGACGTCTTCCGCCCCTACCAGGAGTGCAGCCCGCAGACTTTCGCCGCGGCGAACTTCCCGTTCGGCGTGCTCGCGGTGCCCGAGACGGAGGGGTTCGCCTGCGGCCAGTTCAACCACGCCTTCGCCAAGAAGAGGTAGGCAGGTCGCCGGGGCAGCCGCACCCGACACCGACCGCGGGCCCTTCGGGAATGTTCCCCGAAGGGCCCGTTCGCTTGCGCCCGACCGATCGAGTCGTATGCGGTACGACCGAACGGGTGGTTCACCACGGAGCTCCTGAGCCCGCCCCGGCCCGTTGAGCCCGCTGCCCGCGCGGAACATGGGACCGTTCCGGGGCCGATGCCGGTTCCCAACGCTCATAACATCCGGCGCGTCGCTCAGCAACTGCGGATCTTTCGTATTAACTTTCCGCAACTGTACGAAGTCGATCGCTCACAGATCGCTCCGCTCAATCTATGGAGAAGAAATGCGCAAGCTTCACAGAGTTGCTGTCGTCGCCGTTGCCCTCGGCAGCGTCGGCTTCTTCGGCGCCGGTACCTCGTACGCCTACGGCGGGCAGGGCGGCGAGAACCACGTCAGCGTCGGTCAGGGTTCCCAGTGCCGGTCGCACGACCTGAACGTCGATGTCCTCGGCGAGGTCGGGATCCTCAACGGCCTGCTGGGCAACGCGATCAACGGCGAGGGCAACGCCGGCTCGCAGGCCACCCCGATCGGGTCGAGGGTGGGCTGCGACAACAGCGCCCTCAACAAGTAGCCGGAACGGTTCTGGTGTCCGGTGCACACGCCCGGACACCAGAACCCGCCGGCATTCTCCAGGCTCGGGCGCGGACCGGCACTCGCCACTGCACACCCGGGCACCAATCACAAAGGAACGCAGTACATGTTCAGTCGGAAGAAGATCGCAGCCATCACGGCACTCCTGGGCGGCCTCGCCGCGACCTGCGCCGTCGTCACCCCGGCGCACGCCGCGGACACCACGGGGCTGTGCCGCCGCGACGTCCAGGGCAACGTCACCTGCCTCCAGAGAAGCAACGGCCCGACTCAGGACGGGAGCTACACCCTCAACCAGACGCAGAGCTGTAATCCGACGAAGCCCGTGTCAATCCCCGCGCAGGGCGTACTCAACCCGGGCAGCACAACGGTCGGACCCGCGGTGACCTGCTCCAACGTGGCACCGGCACCCGGCGAACAGGCATCTGCGCCCGGCGACCAGCTCCCCGCGATGGACTGAGGCCCACTGGCGAGCCAACACCGCCTGCTTCTCCCGTTCCGGTTGAACATGGGTGAAGGCTGATAGCACCTCCTCAAAGAGTGGATGGCCGGACCGAGTTGATCTCGGTCCGGCCATCCACCGTTCGCTTCCCTCACCAATACAGGATTCCGGAGACCCGCCGGCACCGGCGCCGGCGGGTCTCCGGAATCCTGTACTGGTGAGGGAAGCGAACGGCGGATGGCCGGACCGAGTTGATTTCGGTCCGGCCATCCACCGTTCGCTTCCCTCACCAGTACAGGATTCCGGAGACCCGCCGGCGCCGGCGCCGACCGCTTCCGGATCGGCCGCCCCGGCACGTCCACTGCCCGCCACTTCCCCGCCGACTGCCACCGCGTCCCAGCGCCCAGACCTCCTGACACCACGTCACTCCGGCCCGCCAACTTCCCTGCGCAGCAGCCGCATCCATCGCGACAGCGGTATCGGTACGACCGGCAAGACGTTCTCCACCCTGCATACACGACACCGAAAGGGGTCCTGGCGCCGGGCTCGTGGCTCGGCTCCGGGACCCCGGTCGATCGGCTTCTGCGCGATGGTCCGCCGCTCAGAACGCCGCGTTGTCGCAGCGGAAGTTCGAGCCCAGGTGGGTGGGCTGCGCACCCGGCGAACCCTCGCCGTTGAGGGCGTTGCCCAGTGTGCCGTTGAGCGCCCCGACCGCCCCGAGCACATCGACGTTCATGTCGTGCGACCGGCACTCGGTGCCCTGCCTGACGTCGACGTCATGGCCAGGCTCGCCATGGGCGTAGGCGGTGCCTCCGCCGATTGCGCCGACGCTGCCGAGGGCCGCAGCCACGACGACAGCCTTGTGGAACTTGCGCATTTCTTCTCCGGTGATTGAGCGGATGAGATGTGGAGTTGGTCGGCTTGTTGCCGTTACGGAAGCCGAATGAGCCGTACCGCACGGCGCGGCATCGGCAGACCGGAACGGGCGGGAAACCTCCCGCGCGCCGAGCGCAGGAGGCACCCGGGAATCGGGCGCGGCAGGCGGGCCGATGGGGAAGGACGGTGCCGCGCAACGCCCGTGGCATGCACCTCTGTACGGGGGCGAACTGGTTCTGGCGGTGCGGACGGATCTGCGGGTGCCGCCGGTCATGGCGAACCCGATGCGGCGTCAGGCGTCGGCCCCTCCAGGGGCCGACGGCACTCACCCTTGTCCCGTCGTCACTGCCGGGACGGCCCAACGGCGGTGCTCCGAACCGCCGTTGAACGATCAGGCCATGCGAGGCAGGTCGAGGTTGCCCACCGGAGGCGCCGCGAGCCGCCCGAGCCCGAGCGGGTTGACCTGCGGAACGTCCGGGGAGACCAGCGGGTTGACCAGTGGGTTGACCTGCGGGTTGAACTGCGGGTTGACCTGCGGGCCTACCTGGGGAGCGGGCTGCGGGGAGAAGACCTGCGGCACGGCGACCTGCGGCGCGACCTGGGGGGTGACCGTCGGGGCCGCCTGGGGAGCGACCTGCGGAGCGGACTGCGGAGCCGGTGCGGGGGCAGCCGCCTGCGGAGCGGCCTGCGGGCCCGAAGGTGACCCGACGGAAGCGCGCGCGGCGCCGCCCGAACCGGCCCATGCGCTGGCGTGGGGGCCTTCCTCATGCTGGGGCTCGTACTGCGGCTGCGGGGCGGGAGCCGGAGGGGCCGGCTGCGGAGCCGGCTGCGGTACGTACTGCGGCTGCGGCTGGGGAGCGTACTGCGGCTGCGGAGGAGGAGCCGCCTGCTGCGGAGCCGGCTGCGGTACGTACTGCGGCTGCGGGGCGGGAGCCGGAGGGGCCGGCTGGGGAGCGTACTGCGGCTGCGGAGGAGGAGCCGCCTGCTGCGGGGCCGGCTGCGGTACGTACTGCGGCTGCGGGGCAGGAGCCTGGGGAGCCGGCTGGGGAGCCGGCTGCTGAGCGTACTGCTGCGGCGCAGGAGCCGGGGCGTACTGCTGCGGCGCAGGGCCCGTCGCCTGCGGAGTGGTGGGCGCGGCGGCACCGTTGTACCCGGCTGGAGCATCGGCGAAGCTCACGCCGGCGCCGATGGCGGACAGACCGCCGGCCGCTGCGACGACGAGAGCGGCCTTGTGAAGCTTGCGCATGGAACCTTCGGCCCTTCATTACCTGTATGGAAAACTGATTACTTATCGCTGTCTTGAGTGCGCGAACAGAGGTAGTACCGGGCTTCACACCCTGCGCACCCCACGCAAAACCACGACGGAAGCCCCCCGCAGGGCCGCGACAACACCCACCGCAAAGCTCTCCGACGTTTCTCGAAGTTGACGACGCCCCCCTCCTCCGATTCACGTCGGACAACAAGCCGACATCATCACCGCAGACCACCCGACGCCAGGAAGGGAACAACCCCGGCGGCCGGCCCGCAGGCCCATTCACTGTCCTCTCCCAGCGAGGAACGGCAATTCGCCCGACCCGGTCACGGGAACCCATGAACGGTCACCCATTTGCCGAGCAGCATGAATCATTTGGAGTGCCGGCAGCAGACATCGCAAGGGCGCGGCGAACGGTGCACGCGGACCACACCCCCCAACCCCGCTACATTTATTGAGCGTTGCCGTCATCAGCCGGTTGAATGGCCGGCATCCGGACATCTGATCCGCTTGGCGGGCGTGTCAAGGAACCCGAGCCACCGGTGAGCTGGATCGATTCAAGTACCTCTCCACATAGCGAAGTTGTCTACGCAACGGCGGACACTCCACATCTGGGGGCGCACCACGTGTGAAGATCGGGCGAACTCACAGGTGAACAACGGGCACTGGTTCGACATCGCCGTGCCGCGGCACCTCACCCGTACTGGCTACGCGATCGTGCGGGCATCACACGACGGGACGTCAAAAAGGGGTCCCGGCACCGGCCTTGCGGCTCGGCGTCGGGACCCCTTTGGGTGACCTGCGTGACTGATCGCTCAGAATGCGCTGTTGTCGCAGCCCATGGTCGAGCCCATGTGGGTGGACTGAGCGCCCGGGGAACCCTCACCGTTGAGCAAGTTGCCCGCCAGTCCGTTGAGAATCCCGACCTCGCCGAGGACATCGACGTTCAGGTCGTGCGACCGGCACTGGGAGCCCTGTTTGATGTTGAACTCGCCGGCGCCCGGCCCACCACCGCGGGCATTGGCGGTGCCGGCGCCGAGGAAGCCGACGCTACCGATGGCGGCGGCCACGACGGCAGCCTTGTAAAGCTTGCGCATTTCTTCTCCGGAAGGTTGAGCCGATGTGATGTGCGATACGCCGATGCGTCTCTGATGTACCGACTTCGTACTATCGGAGAGGCTAATACGAAATATCCAATGATTTTGAGCGACGCGCCGGATCGCGAGATCGAGACGTGGGAAGTTGCCCCGGAAGCCAAGTAGTTCACGCATAAACCGGCGCGAACGGACACGGTCCCCTGCGGTGGGCCGCCGCCCTCAACTCGTAGCGCAGGAGTTGCTGGCTCACGACGCACGAACGGGCCCTTCGAGGAATCTCCTCGAAGGGCCCGCAGCGAGCGTGGCGAACGACCCGAGTCGCGCTACTTTGCCGTGGCGAAGGCGTTGGCCTGGGTGTTGTCCTGGGTGCAGCTGAAGCCCCGGGTTTCCGGGGTGGCCAGCAGGCCGATGGGGACGTTGGCGTCGAGCAGCGTCTGCGGGCTGCACTCCTGGAACGGACGGAAGAGGTTGTTCTGTTCCCGCGGAGCGGAGTGCGGCAGTGCCTGCGAGACCTGCGGGGAGAGCTGCGGGTTGAACTGCGGGTTGAGCTGCGGGTTGACCTGCGGGCCGGGCTGCGGCGGAACGACAGATTGCGGGGCGGCGGCCTGGGGGGCGGCCTGCTGCGGACCGCCGTGCGAGCCGTAGGCGTGCGACGTGGCTCCGGCGGCCGTCCAGGAGGCGGCCTGGGGGCCTTCGTTCTGCGGAGCAGTGGGCGGGATGGCGCCGTTGTAACCGACAGGAGCGTCGGCGGAACTCACGCCGGCGCCGACGGTGGACAGACCGCCGGCCGCTGCGACGACGAGCGCGATCTGCTGAAGCTTGCGCATGGAACCTTCGGCCCTTCATTGCCTGTATGGAAAACTGATTATTTATCGCTGTCTTGAGTGCGCGAACAGAGGTAATCCTGGGCTTGAGACCCTGCGCACCCCATGCACATTCACGGCGGAAGCCTCCCGCAGATCCGCGACAACACCCGTGGCACAGCTTTCCAACGCCCTTCGAAGCCGGCGGCGCACCCCATCGTCCCTCCTCCGATTCGCGCGGGAAAACATGCCCGTATCGTCACCGCAAGACCGGCCGAAGCCAGGAACGACGACGGTCCCGGCCGGCGGCCCGCAGGCCCATCACTGTTCTCTCCCAGCGAGGAACGGCAATTCCCCTGACCCGGTCACGGGAACCCATGAACGGTCACCCATTTGCCCACGAGCA
Organism: Streptomyces sp. YGL11-2; assembly: GCF_050054615.1. Lineage (NCBI taxonomy): Bacteria > Bacillati > Actinomycetota > Actinomycetes > Kitasatosporales > Streptomycetaceae > Streptomyces > Streptomyces sp. YGL11-2. The sequence goes on along the minus strand of NZ_JBNHIN010000015.1, from coordinate 25,568 downwards.
TGAATCATTTGGAGTGCCGGCGGCCGTATCCCCTCAGACGGACGTGATCTCAGCCTGGGTTCCGGGGAGTTGCCGGTGGCTGCTACGGAGCACGCACCGGCAGACGTCCGTGCGGGCGGCGGCCACGACGGGGCCGCCCGTCGCGGCTTCGACGCCCCCGGGGAATCCCTCTGCGGTCCGGCACGGCGCGGCCCGGTCGACGACCGAGGGCTTCGTGATGGGGATGACGCGACCTGGCGTCAACTCCGGTGGGGAAAGGGGGCTTTCTGCAGTAGGAGTGCTGGAACACTCGGTGATTGCTCGCCCGGGGAAGCGGCGTCCACGTGCGGGGAACAGATGACGGCCAGCGTGGAAGGGCTGACAACACGCTGACCGCCGATGTTCTCCCAGTGGAAAGAACGTCGCCATGCTAAGCCACCGGCATCCCCTCCCCGCGACGGCGGCTCCGCCCAACTCGCTGCGGATTTCGGCGTCGACGCCCGGAGGACGGGCCTGTCCGTAGCGGTCGGGAACCTTCCGCGCCGCGAGCCGTTGTGGTCAACCGCCCTGAATCCCCAACCCGAGTGAAGGCATCCGCCAGCGGCTCGCGCGGTCGCCCGTGCGTGGACCGTGGTCAGTTCCGAGTGCTCGGCACGGTGCCTCGGGTCGCCCGGAGCGTGGAGGAGTCCCTCCGGTCGTAGGTCGTGCGCGGCGGCGCCGAGGGGCGCCTGCCGCCGCCCCGTGAGCGGCGGCCCGGCCTGGGTCTCGAACAGGTGGACGCCGGCCCCGTGGCGGTTCGCCCGCCGCGGGGATGCGACGTGGGGCGGGGGTGCCGTTCGTCCGACGCAGCTGACGGGTGCGCAGTGCCTCCGGGACGGTTACGACGGTCGGATGACCTCACGTCAGCAGACGGGGATCGCCCATTGGGGGGCAATGGCCGGGCGCCACAGGCCGTGACCGCAGTGGATGTGACCTGCGGCGATCTGACGCGCGGAAGGGCGAAATGGGTGCGCGGCGGCAGCGGGCACGGCCGGGCCCGCGCCCTCGGATGGCGGTACCGATGAGCGATATGGAGATTATCTGATTAACCTCCTATATCAGCGCGAAGTGGATCTTTTGATACCTAGCTCTGAACGACCCAAGGAGGAGAAAATGCGCAAGCTTCACAAGGCTGCTGCTGTGGCCGCCGTCATCGGCAGCGTCGGATTCTTCGGCGCCGGTACGGCGTCCGCGCAGCCCGCAGGGGGCCACGGCGGCGGGTGTCACAACCACGAGATCAACGTCGACATCCTCGGCGAGGTCGGGATTCTCAACGGCCTGCTGGGCAACGCGATCAACGGCGAGGGCAACGCCGGCGGGCAGGTCACCGGCATGGGCAACTGCGGCATGTGACGATCGCGCAGTCGCGTCACCCTTGTGACCGAAACGGGTCTCGGTAGCCGGGCCGCAAACCCGGCGCCGGGCCCGTTTCGGCGTTCGTGGTCCCGACCCCTCGACGGGCAGGATCGGGACAGGCCCGGTCCGTGTCCCCGGCCCGGCTGACACAGGGACGACAAGAGCGACCTGCCCACGCGCTAGTGTGCGCGCGTGAGTCTTCATGTCGTCATAGGGTTCGGGCCCGCCGGGGCGGCCACTGCCCGGCTGCTGGCCGAAGAGGGTCATGCGGTGCGGGTGGTCACCACGTCGGGGCGGGGCCCGGAGCCGGGAATCGAGCATGTGGCGTTGGACGCGACGGACAGTGCGCGGCTGATCGAGGTCGCGCAGGGCGCCACCGCCATCTACAGCTGTGCCGCACCGCCGTACCATCGCTGGGCGAGTGACTGGCCGCCCCTGGCCTCGTCGGTCTGTGCGGCGGCCGAGGCGACCGGGGCCACCCTGGTGATGCTGGGCAACCTCTACGGCTACGGGCCGGTGGACGGTCTCCTGACCGAGGAGTTGCCGCTCGCGGCGACCGGCCCCAAGGGCCGGGTGCGCGCCGCCGTTTGGGAGCAGGCGCGGCAGCTGCACGAGCAGGGCCGTATCACGGCGGTCGAGGTGCGGGCCTCGGACTTCTTCGGACCCGGTGTCACCGACGGCGGGCACCTGGCCGGGCGGGTCGTGCCGCGGTTGCTGCACGGGAAGCCGGTCTCCGCGCTCGGGGATCCGGACGCCCCGCACAGCTGGAGCTATCTCCCCGATGTGGCCAGGGCCCTGGTCGAGGTCGCGGGTGCGGAACGGGCCTGGGGACGGGCCTGGCACGTTCCGACGGAGCCGGCGCTGTCCACCCGGGAGATGGTCGGCCTCCTCGCGGCCCAGGCGGAAACGGGGCCGGTCGCGGTGCGCCGGCTGTCACCGGTCGTGCTGGGGATCGCAGCGGTCTTCTCCCCGCTGTTGCGCGAACTGAGGGAGATCCGCTACCAGTTCGACCGTCCGTTTGTCGCTGACTCGCGCGCGTACGAAGCCGCGTTCGCCGTGCGGGCCACCCCCGTCGAGGAACAGGTCAAGGCGACGGTGGAGTGGTGGCGGGGGCGTCTGGCCGACGCCGGGTGACGTCCGGGTGAGCCGGGGCTCCCGGGTAGGGGCGAGGGCGATGGGGGCACGGCGGCGGTTGCCGTCGTAGGACGTGGCGGGTGGTCATGGCTCGGCGGGCGGTGTGATCGCGGGCTCCGCGTTGTTCGCGGAGGCTTGCGCGGGGCGCAGCTCGCGGAGGATGCGGGTCGGGTCCGCCGGGGCGGCGGCGAGGCGAACCGGCGTACCCGCGTCGTCGAGTTCGGCGATGTGCCGGCTGCGGGAGACGGTGTCGCTGCCGCGGGCACCGGCGATGCGCACCACGGCGGGGGTGCCCCGACCGCCCCGAGCCCGGCACTCCGCCGTCAACGCGACGACGGGTGCCGGGTGACGGCTACGGGGTGGGCGCGGTCCGCTGGTCGCGGCGGCGCTTGAGGTGGGCCGCGCCGGCCAGCGCCGCCACCACGACGGCGGTGCCGGCGAGCTGTTGGAGGCCGTCCGAGGTGGCGGCCATGACGGCGAAGACACCGAGGATCGCGGCCAGTGCCAGCCAGGTGAGATAGGGGAAGCCCCACATCCGCACCGAGAGCAGTTCCGGTGCCTCGCGCTCCAGGCGGCGGCGCATCCTCAGCTGGGTGAGGCAGACGATGGACCAGACGACCAGCACCGAGCAGCCGGCGATGTTCAGCAGCCAGGTGAACACGGTGGTCGGCCAGATGATCCCGGCGATCACGGCCGCGAAGCCGAACACGCAGGATGCCAGCACCGCCGCTGCCGGGATGCCCCTGGTGACCTTGCCCAGGAAGCGCGGGCCCAGCCCCCGGCTGACGAGGGAGTACGCCATGCGGGACGAGCCGTAGATGTTGGCGTTCATCGCCGAGAGCAGTGCCACCAGCACGACGACCTGCATGATCGTGCCGGCGGCCGGGATGCCGAGCCGGTCGAGCACGGTGACGTACGGGCCGTCGGTGGCGACCTTCGGGTCGTTCCACGGCACCAGGGTGACGACCACGGCCATGGAGCCGATGTAGAAGACGGCGATGCGCCAGACCGCGGTACGCACGGCACGGGCCACGTTGCGGCTCGGCTGGTCGGACTCCGCCGCCGCGATGGTGACGGTCTCCAGCCCGGCGAACCCGGAGATGGTGGTCAGCAGCCCGGCGGCGAGTCCGGCGGCGCCGGTCGGGAAGAAGCCGCCGTGGCCGGTGAGGTGGTGGGTGCCGGGTGCCTTCCCGAACACTCCCAGGATGCCGAGCACGCCCAGCACCAGGAAGGCGACGATCACGGTGACCTTGATGGCGGCGAACCAGAACTCGAACTCGCCGAAGTTCTTGACCGCGGTCAGGTTGCTGGCGCAGAAGAACACCATGAAGACCGCCACCCAGCCGTAGGCGGGGAGGAACGGCGCCCAGGTGTGCATGATGCCGCCCGCCGCGGTGGCCTCGGCGGCCACGCCGGCGCAGAGCATCAGCCAGTACATCCAGCCCGAGACGGTCCCCGCCCAGAGGCCGAGTTCCTGCTCGGAGTGCACCGAGAACGAGCCGGTGGAGGGCCGGGCCGCGGACATCTCGCCGAGCATCCGCATGATCAGCATGACCAGCGCGCCGGTCCCCGCGAAGAGGAGGACGATGGCCGGCCCCGCCGCGGCGATGCCGACGCCGGAGCCCACGAAGAGGCCGGCGCCGATGACCCCGCCGAGCGCGATCATCGACAGATGCCGCTGCTTGAGGCCGTGCGACAGGGCGGGCGCAGAGTCCTGCACGGCCTGCGGGGAGCCCTGGGGTGACCGGGTGATACTCCGAGTCATGGTCGTGCCTGTCCATTGCTTGAGACGATCGATGAGCGACCCGAGTGTGCGGGGGCACGCTGCGTGAGTGGCGTTAACGCCCGCTATTCGGACACGGCCATCACTCGTGGTGAAGGCGTGGACACGGCGGCGGCCCGCCGGGCCGCGGAGCGGGGGATCGGCACGATGCCGTCGCCCCGGGCCGGCCGACGGGCCGGGGCGGGACGTGGGACCGCGGGTCCTCGCGCTCGCCGCGGGCAGCCGACTCCTCGACGGAGGTCCGCCGGCGCCTCGACGGAGGTCCGGGCGATCGCCTTCGGGGCGGACCTGAAGTGGCCCCGGCCTGACCGCCGATGGCCGGCCGGCGCCGCGGGCGGGCTCCACGGCGGTCGACCGGGCGAGGGCAGCGCGGTCACCCACCGTGACGGGCCGTGTTCCGGTTGCCGACTGGCTGGGGTCTCCGTCCATGCCGCACCATGGAGTGAGGGCGGTAAGTGGCGAAATATCCGATGAGGCGGTGGCCGGGCTGCGGCTCCGGCCCCGAGGGCGGATACGGCGACCGTGGCTTACGACGACGGCTTCCCCCGTACGGAGGCGGTGCAGGAAGTGACCGCGCGGGTCCTTGGGGCTTCCGGGGCTGAGCTAACCGCCGTCTACGTGCTGGCCGAAGGGCACGACGACCTCCAGCTGGCCGAGATGGTCGGCGGCTCCGGGGTCCGGGTCAGTCTGCCGACGAGCTACCCGCTGTCCGGCGACTCCCCGGTGACCCGGGCCTTCCGCACCGGACTCCCCCAGTGGCCGGCACCGGCGGAACTCGCCGGGAAGGAGGCCACTCCTCCCCCGGACCACGGCGGCGAGGAGCGCCGTGCCGGCACGCCGGCCACCGGCTCGGCCGGGGTTCTGCCCCTGGGCGGGGGCACCAGACGGCTGGGCTGCCTGGTCGTGGTGGACCAGGCGGTGAACTCCTTCGACGCCGACCGCCGCCATCTGCTGGAGCTGCACGCCGACCAGGTGGCCGCGGGGCTGGAGGCGGTCGCGGCGCGGACCATGGCGCGGACGGAGCGCCGTTCGCTGCTGGGTCCGGGCCTGGACACCCTGCGCGGCGGCGCGTTCAGCCTGACGCTGCGCACCGGGCGGATGGACGCGGACGCCCAGGTGCTGGAGCTGTTCGGCATCGCCCCGGAGGACTTCGACCGGCGGGTGGAGACCCTGCTGGAGCGGACCGCCCCCGACGACGTACCGGCGCTGCTGGCGATCGTGGAACCGGGCGGGGTGCCGGTCACCGGACAGCAGCTGTCGTTCCGTATCCGCCGGCCCAACGGTGAGCTGCGCTGGCTGAGTCTGCGCTGCCGGGTGCTGATCGGGGCGGGCGGTGCGCCGGAGCGGATGCTGGGAGTCGTCGCGGACGCCTCGTATCTGCGGCCCAGCGCCGACGAGGTCTCCGTCGTACAGCGGCTGGCGGCCGCGCTGGCCAACGCGGCCACCATCCGGGACGTCAGCCGGGCCGTGGTCGCGACGCTCCGCGCGCCGCTGTCCGCGGACCGGATCGCGGTGGCGGAACTGGAGGCCGACCGGATGGTGGTGAGCGTTCTCGACCCGCCGGCGCCCGAGGCGTGGCCCGCGTCATGGCAGTCCGAGTGGCGGTCCGAGTGGCCGGACGCCTCGTTGCACGCACTGCCGACGCTGGAGAGCGTGCTCCGGGGCGGGCACGTGGCCGTATGGCCGCCGGGCGCGGACCTCGAACCGGGCCTGGGGGGTATCGGGCCGGGCGGCCTTGCCGTACTGCCGCTGCCGGCCGAGGGCCGGATCGTGGGCGTCTGCCTGATCGGGTGGGACGCGGAGCACCGGTTCGGGCCGGAGGAGCGGTCGCTGCTGACGGCGACCGCCGGTCTGGTGGGGCAGGCCCTGGTGCGGGCCCACGCACAGGACGCCTGGCACGAACTCGGCACGATGCTCCAGCGCAGCCTGCTGCCCCGCAAGTTGCCGGAGCTGGCCGGTGGGGTGGCCGAGGTCCGCTATCTCCCCGCCACGATGGGGCTGGAGCTGGGCGGCGACTGGTACGACGTGATTCCCCTCTCCGACGGCCATGTGGCGCTGGTCATCGGCGACGTGGAGGGGCACAGCGCGGGCGCCGCGACGATCATGGGCCAGATGCGGACGGCCATCAGGGCCTACGCGGTGGAGGGCCATCCGCCCGACGTGGTGATCGCGCACGCCAACCGGCTCCTCCTCGGCATGGAGACCGACCTCTTCGCCACCTGCTGCTATGTCGACCTGGACATGGAGGAGGGCATCGCCTGGTTCGTCCGGGCCGGGCATCTGCCGCCGCTGCTGCGCTACCCGGACGGCAGTACGGAGGAGTTGCCGGTCGAGGGCGGGCCGCCGCTGGGGGTGTCCGAGGAGGCCGAATTCCCGCTGACCGAGGTGGGGCTGGCCCCCGGCGCGGTACTGGTGCTGCTGACCGACGGCCTGGCCGAGTCGGCCAACCTCCCCCTGGAAGAAGGGCTGCGCCGGGTCCGCGAGGTGCTCGGTGCGGCCGACCCCGCCGATGCCGGGCGGCTCGCCGACGACCTGGTCGGCAGCGGCAAACGGCGCGACGACGACGTGGCGGTGCTGGTCCTGCGCTACGACGGGATGCGGGTCCGCCCGACCCGGGCCCGCTGGGCGGTGTGGCGGCTCCCCGACGCCGTCATGCACGCCCGCCGCTTCACCGGACGCACGCTGCGCACCTGGGGCGTGCAGGAGCTGGACGTGGCGCTGCTGGTGGTCTCCGAGTTGGTCACCAACGCCATCGCGCATACCCAGGGCGAGGTGCGGCTGGATCTGACGCTGGTCGCCGGCCGGCTGCGGATCGCCGTCAACGACGCCTCTCCCCGGGCCCCGGTCAAGCCCGTCAGCGTGGACTGGGAGGCGACCGGTGGCCGGGGGCTGCTGCTGGTCGAGGCGATGTCGGAGTCCTGGGGCTCGGTGCCGCTGAGCGGCGGCAAGCAGGTGTGGAGCGAGATCTGCCTGCCCCCGGGCGAACGGATCGGCGGGACGGGAGCGTGAGGAGGTTCCCATGCAGCGAACACGCCGGCGCGCCACCGTCGCCGCCCTGGCCGGACTGTGCCTGGTGGCGGTCCCGGTGGCCTGCGGCGAGGCCCCCGGGGCGCATGCGCCGGTCGGGACGTCCGGCGGGCCGTTGCGGATCGGCGTGCTGCTCCCCGACAACACCTCGCGCTTCTACCACTTCGACAAGCCCATGATCGAGAAGAGGATCCACCAGCTGTGCCGGGAGTGCCGGGTGGAGACCGTCAGCGCGCAGCACGAGGTGGCCACCCAGCAGGAGCAGATGGACGCGATGATCACCAAGGAGGTGAACGTGCTGATCCTCGACGCCGTCGACACCAAGTCGCTGCGTGAACCGGTCGAGAGCGCACACCGCGCCGGCATCCGGATCGTCGCCTACGACCGCCTCGTGGAGGGCCCGATATCGGGTTACGTCTCCTTCGACGGCGCGCAGGTCGGCCGGCTCCAGGGCGAGGCGCTGCTGACGGCGCTCGGCGCCCGGGCGCACGGCGACCGGATCGTCATGATGAACGGCGCGGCCACCGACCCCAACTCCGCCTGGTTCAAACGGGGCGCGCTGTCCGTGCTCCAGGGCAGGGTCCGGATCGCGAAGTCGTACAACACCGCCGGCTGGCGGCCGGAGTCGGCCAACAGCAACATGGCCGCCGCCATCTCGGCCCTCGGCCCCCAGCAGATCGACGGCGTCTACTCCGCCAACGACGGCCTCGCCGCGGGCATCATCGCCGCCCTCAAGGCCGCGAAGATCAGTCCGCTGCCCCCGATCACCGGCCAGGACGCCGAACTCCCCGCCATCCAGCGGCTCGTCAGCGGCGAGCAGTACATGACCGTCCAAAAACCCTTCGCGCCCGAGGCCGACACCGCCGCCACCATGGCCGTCGCACTGGCCCGCGGCCGGAGCCTCGGCGGCATCGCCACCCACCGCGTCAACAGCCCCACCACCCGCGGCATCCCGGCCGTGCTGCTCACCCCGGTGGCGGTGACCGTCCACGACATCAAGGACACCGTGGTCAAGGACGGAATGTACACCGTCGCCCAGATCTGCACCCCCAAGTACGCGGCCGCCTGTGCGAAGGCGGGTCTCACCACGTAAGGCAGGTACCCATGGCCGCACCGCAACTGCTGGCGCTGCGCGGGATCTTCAAGCGATTCGGCGCCGTGCAGGCCCTCGCGGACGTCGAGTTGGAGGTCCGCGCCGGGGAGGTCGTCGCGCTCGTGGGCGACAACGGCGCGGGCAAGTCCACGCTGATCAAGGTGATCGCCGGGGTCGACGCGGCCGATGCGGGCGTCATCGAGTGGCACGGCCGGCCGGTCCAGATCACCCGGCCGCACGACGCCCGGGAACTGGGCATCGCCACCGTCTACCAGGACCTCGCGCTGTGCGACAACCTCGATGTGGTCGGCAACCTCTTCCTCGGCCGGGAGATCTGCCGGGCCGGCGTGCTGGACGAGGTGGAGATGGAGCGCCGCACCCTGGAACTGCTCGGCACCCTCGCCATCCGGATGCCCAGTGTGCGGCTGCCGGTAGCCTCGCTCTCCGGGGGCCAGCGGCAGACCGTCGCGATCGCCCGCTCGCTGCTGGGCGAGCCCCGGATGGTGCTGCTGGACGAGCCCACCGCGTCCCTGGGCATCGAGCAGACCGCCCAGGTCCTCGACCTCGTGGACCAGCTGCGCGAACGCGGCCTCGGGGTACTGCTGATCAGCCACAACCTGGGGGACGTGAAGGCGGTCGCGGACTGGATCGCGGTACTGCGGCTGGGCCGCAACAACGGGTTCTTCAACGTCATGACCACGTCCCAGGAACAGATCATCTCCTCCATCACCGGGGCCACCGACAACGCGGTGACCCGGCGCAAGGCACCCGGCTGGGAGGTGGAGCGATGAGCCGTCCTCGGATACTGACACTGCCGCTTCCGCTGCGCCGCAACCGGGCGGCCGGCCCGAACCACCGGCCCCCGTCCGGGCCGGACCACCAGCAGCCGTCCGGGCCGGGCGTGCAGAACCCGCTCCAGGCGCTCTCCCGCAGGTTCCACAGCGGCGAACTCGGCGCGGTCCCCGTCGTCCTGGGCCTGGTGGTGGTGTGGGTCATCTTCCAGAGCCTCAACGGGAACTTCCTCTCACCGCGCAACCTGTCCGCCCTGAGCGTGGACATCGTCGGCATCGGCATGATCTCGACGGGCGTCGTCTTCGTGCTGCTGCTCGGCGAGATCGATCTGTCGGTCGGCTCGGTCAGCGGCCTGGCCGCGGCGGCGTTCGCGGTGCTCAACGTGAACGAGGGGGTGCCGGAAGGTCCGGCGCTGCTGCTCACGGTGCTCGCCGGCACCGCGATCGGAGCGATCCACGGGTTCTTCTTCGTCAAGGTCGGCGTGCCCGCCTTCGTGGTCACCCTCGCCGGCCTGCTCGGCTGGAACGGGCTGATGCTCTACCTGCTGGGCGCGAGCGGCACCATCAACCTCGACGACAAGGGTCTGGTCGCCATGCTGACCGGCTACTACTTCACCCATGTCGCCGTCGCGTACGGCCTGGCGGCCCTCGGCACCGCCGGCTACTTCCTGGCGTCCTACCGCGACGTACGGCGCCGGCGGGACGCCGGGGTTCCCACCCGCTCGCTGCGCGAGATCATCCTGCGCACCGGCGTCATCGCGGTGATCTCCCTGGCCGCGGCCTATGTCCTCAACCAGTTCCTGGGCCTGCCCCTGGCCCTGCTGATCTTCCTCGTCTTCCTCGTCGGGCTGGACCACGTCCTGCTCCGCACCCGCTACGGACGGATGATCTTCGCGCTCGGCGGCAGCGTCGAGGCCGCCCGCCGTACCGGACTCAACGTGGACCGGGTGCGGATCTCCGTCTTCATGGTCTCGGGCACGATGGCCGCGATCGGCGGTCTGTTCCTGGCCTCCCGCGTCACCTCGGCCACCCAGACGTCCGGCGCCGGCAATCTGCTGATGGACGCCATCGCCGCCGCGGTCATCGGCGGCACCAGCCTCTTCGGCGGCCGCGGCCGGACCTGGTCGGCGCTGCTGGGCGTGCTGGTCATCCAGTCGATCGCCTCCGGCGTGGCACTGCTGGGCGTGCAACCCGCCGTGCAGTTCATGATCACCGGCGGTGTACTGCTGGTCGCGGTGGTCATCGACTCCCTCTCCCGCCGGGCACAACGGGCGCATGGGCGGGTGTGAGGCGCCGGTTGCGCCCTCTTCCCGCCACGGGGTCACCGTGGGCCACGCCCCCACGCCCCCACGCCCGGCCGCACGTCCCATGGTGACCGTCGAGTCCTGCTCCGGCCCGTCGCCGTCCGCCCCGCTGCGACCGGTCCGCCCGCCGGATGGGATCATCGGCGCCTGTACGCTCCCGGTCCACTCCCCGGCGGCACCACCCACACCCCAGGAGGAACGACCCGATGAGTACGTGGACCACCATGCTGGACGCGGCAGGCGTCCATGACCCCCAGCTGCGCGACGACTTCACCCGCCAGCGCTCTCTGGTGGCCCGTTACCGACGCGCCTCGTATGTCGCGGTCCGGCTGCTCCTCCCGCGCCCCTTGGTCCCCCACGTGGTAGCCGCCGTGGCTTTCATGCACCACACCGACAACCTCCTCGACCACGGCTCCGCGGCCGAGCGCCGCGACGCCTACACGGCATGGGAGGAGTCGGTACGCAAGGCCCTCGCCACCGGCACCAGCGACCACCCCATCGTCCGCCCCCTCCTGCACACCGCCGCCCACCACCCCCAACTCACCGGCCACGTCGAGGACTTCCTCGCCACAGCCACCACCGACCTCGAATTCACCGGCTTCGCCACGGAGTCGGACTACCAGCGCTATCTCGACGAGTACTCCCTGCCCGCCTTCCTCATGGTCGCCAGTCTGCTCGCCTCCGGCGAAGAACCGGACGGCTACCGCGCCGCCTGCCGCACCTACATCGACGGCAGCCAGCGCCTCGACTTCGTCAACGACCTCGCCGAGGATCTGGCCGACGAACGCCTGACGATCCCTCAGGACACCTTGCAGCGCTATGGCGTGACCCGCAGCGATCTCGAACGCGTCCAGGACACCCCCGAAGTCCGCGCCCTGCTGCGCGACCTCCTCCAGCAGGCTCGCACCGACCTGGCCGACAGCCAACACGTGGCCACACTCCTGCCACCCGCCCACCGGCCGTTCGTCCGGGCCCTGACCGCCCTCGAAGTGGCCACCGCAGACGCAGCCTTGGCCAAGGGCCCCACCCTCCTGACCGCCTCGGCCCGCCCTCCCGTCACCACCGTGCTGCGGATCCTCCTGCGCGAGTACCGCCACGCGCGCCGATTCCGCCACTCCCCTACCGGGCGTCTCTAACGGGCGTCTCCGGGCGCCGGGGCGAGGATGCGGGCCATATACCACGCCCTGTTCAGGCCCCCCGCCCGCCGGTACAGTCATCAACGGTTTTTTGTTCCCACGAGGTAAAGGGCTGGAACCCGCAGCCGATACGCGCCCCCGCATGCCCAGAGCAGGGGGCGTATGCGCCAGATGCTCTGCCACACCAGCAAGAAGCTCTGTCATGTCGGCACCAATGAACGCGCCGGGCGCGTAGAGGACTTGGCGATCCACCCCGGTATTCGCGTGTTTGGCATGGAGGGCCTCACCACGCAGGACACCCTCGGAGGACGCCATGCAGGAGATCGAACTCCGTATCCTCTTCGCTCGGCGCATCAGCCCGGACCTGAGCACGTACGCGATCTGCCACGCGATGGCGGTGTTGGCCCACCGGCTTGTGCAGGTACCTCAGCCAACGCCTGCTCGGTCATCGACATGATGGTCCCGAGCGGAGCGAGGCGCAGGCTCTGGAGCACCGCTCACGAGAGGGCCGTCACAGCCGCCACGTCTCGGAACAAGCTGTACGTGCTGCCGTACAAGACTGATCCGCGTACCCACTCACGCCAAGGAACTCTGTTCGAGGTCCCGGTTTCTTCCGAGAATCGCTGTGCGTAGGCCACCACCGCGAGGCGCCTTGATCGCCGTGGGGGCCTTGTCGGCCTGCCACAAGGAGGACTCGTGTCTCATTCCTACAAGCTTCCTCTCGTTGACATGCACCTTCCCCAGTACGGAACTGCTGCCGCCATGGACGCTGTGGAGAAGGACATGTGGAGATGGCTGGAAGGCCACCGGCTGATCGGCAACGAGGCTAAACGAGAGCGCCTGGTCCGTACGCGGCCGCAGTACACGACAGCCCTCTACTTCCCCTACGCCGATGAGGACCGCCTCATAGTGATCAACCGGTTCATGGCACTGGCGTTCCTCGTCGACGACATTGATGACGAGCATGGAGTCCACGACGACGATGCCGTCTCGGAGTTCTGCGAGAACCTGATCGCCATCGCCTACAGAACCCGCGCTCCCTCCAGCGGTGTCGAACGCGCTGTAGCGGAGGTGATGGGGGACTTGTCAGCGGGCCGCTCGTCGGCCTGGCACGACGCGCTGAACGAGTCCTTCGCCCAGTGGCTGAGGACTTACCCCGTGGAGGTCCGCTTGGCGCGCCTCGGAGAGGCCATGCCTTTCCAGGAGTACGTGCCGCACCGGCGATACAGCGTTGGCGAAATTGGCTTCCTGCACATGCACGAGTACGTGCAGGGCATCGACCTGCCGGCCCACGTCCGGAATCTGCCCGCCATGACCGAAGCCAGGAACCGGGCCAGCGAATGGATCGGCCTGTACAACGACGTCTACTCCCTGGAGAAGGAAGAAGCAGTCGGCTACCCGCACAACGCCGTGCTCGTGGTCCGTCGGCAGCGCGGCCGCGGCACCCAGGACGCTGTCGACGTCGTAAACGGCATCCTCAGCGGACTCCTGGACCAGTTCGAAGCAGCCTGCCATGCCATCCCAGGACAAGTCCGCGCAGTCGTTGACGATTCGTGCATCGTGGACGACGCGATGCGAATCGTCGACGGCTACAGGCAGATCCTGCGGGGCAACTTCGACTACCACATCGGTACCCCCCGCTACCTGACCGGCTACGTGCAACTCCAGCAGGTTTCCTGAAAGCATGCCGAGGACGCGATCGCGGACTCTCTGAAACCAGCGATCTCGGCTCCTGCTTCCGAGCAGACGAGGCCAACGGCGAGCCCAACGACATCATCCTGATTCTGCTCCGTTACGGCTGGGGCCGGTCAACCGCCCGCTACGACCAGACCGGCGTCCAGTACGTCGCGAGGTCCCGCCCGTAGGAGACGGGGTTTCCGCGTTCTGACAGGCGATTGCCGTTGCCGGCTCGCCGGTTCAGGGCACCGCACCGCTCCCTGAACCGGCGCCTCTCACCGGGTACGGCCGCACGACCGTCACACTACGAGCGCAGCAACCGCCGCTTCACCGCCTGCCACCAGGACCGCCGGGGCTGCCGCGTGTGGACGGACGGCGACTGCGCGGTTCCGGCGGCCGCTACGGAGTCCGAATCCAGAGTGGGCCGTTCCGCGGTACTCCGAGAGCTACGGACCGGGGCGGTGTCGACCCGGCGCGGAGCGAACTGCACGGGCAGCGCCACCAGATGGCGGGTCCAACTGGTGGATCGCCAACTCAAGTCGTCCTCAAGGACCAACAGTTGGACGTCAGGCAGCCGCATCAACAGGGTGTCGATGGCCGTGTCGGCGATGGCACGTGCCACGTCGCGGCCAGGGCACTCATGCGGCCCACCTCCGAAGGCAAGGTGGGAACGGTTGCCGTGCATCGGCGTGTTGAGATCGGGACGGACCGCCGAGTCGAGGTTCCCGGCAGCCACGCCGAGCACCAGCATGTCTCCGGCCCGGATGGAATGCTCGGCGAGCTCGGTGTCGTCCGTGGCCCAGCGGGCGGGGACCACGGTGGTCGGCGGCTCGTCCCACAGCACCTGTTCCACGGCATCGGGCAGCGTCATATGACCACCCGTCAGCGAGGCGCGGAAACGCTGATCGGTGAGCACCATCCGCAGCGTGCTCGCCATCAGGCTGGTGGTGTTCTCGTTGGCGGCGATGAGGACGAGCCACAGGTGATTGACGATCTCCTCGTCGTTCAGCTTGGCGGGGTGGTCGATGAGCCACGACGCGAGGTCGGGGCCAGGCGCGGTGTGCTTGCGCGCCACGAGTTCCGCCAGCACCTGCATGATGTACTGGTTGCTGGCGACCGCCTTCTCGGAGCCCTTTACCAGCTCGGTGGCCGCCTCCACGATGCGCGGCCCGTACTCCTCCGGCATCCCCAGCATCTGTGTGAGGACGATCATGGGGAGTTGCTGCGCGAACTGCGTCACCAGCTCTGCGCGGCCGTCGGCGGCGAAGGTGTCGATCAGCTGGTGGGTGAAGCGGGTGACATAGCGGCGGATCCCGCGCCGGTCGAAACGCCCCATGCTTTGGTTGATCGCGTCGCGCAGGCGCTGATGCTCCTCGCCGTCAGCGAACCGACAGTCGGGCCGCCAGGCGATCACCGGCAGCATGGGGGAGTCCTGCGGAACCCTGTTCTCCCTCAACTGGTTCCAGATCCGGGAGTCGTGGGAGAACCGGCTCGGCGTCCGCAGCACCTCCAGGATCTCGCGGTAGCCGAGGACCAGCCAGCCCGGCAGGTCTCCGGTGAGCAGGACCGGGGCCACCGCGCCGTGCGTGGCGCGCAACTGCTCGAAGACGCGCATCGGGTCGGCTTCGTACTCGGGGCCGTACAACCGCACCGTGTCGCCGGGAGCCGGGTAGGCGTGGGCGGGGCAGCCAGGGGGCGGGGCGAGTGTCGAGTCGCGGTGGGAGGAATCGGGGGAAGGGGGCGTCACTGGGGCTCCGGGGTTGCGGTTGAGAGGGAGTGCAGGTAGCGCATGAGCGTCAGCAGGGCGTCACGGCACGAGGTGCGGTGGCGGGCGTCGCAGTCGAAGATGGGAACGTTCTCGGGAAGGTCCAGCGCCGCGCGGAGGTCCGAGATGGGGTAGGCCGGAGCGTCGGGGAACGCGTTCATCGCAACGACGAAGGGGACACCGCGGTCCTCCAGGCGGCCGATGACGTCGAAGCTGACTTCCAGTCGGCGGGTGTCGACGAGGACGACGGCGCCGAGTGCGCCTTCGAAGAGGCCGTCCCACAGGAACCAGAAGCGCTCCTGGCCGGGCGTGCCGAACAGGTACAGCACCAGTTGTTCGTTGAGGCTGATCCGGCCGAAGTCCATCGCCACGGTGGTCGCGGTCTTGCGTTCCACCCCGGCGATGTCGTCCACATCGGCTCCGGCCTTGGTCATCATCTCCTCGGTGGTCAGCGGCCGGATCTCGCTCACCGAGCCGACCATCGTGGTCTTGCCGACCCCGAAGCCTCCGACGATCACCACCTTGACCGCGGCAGCGGCCGAGGCCGGCAACTGGTCCTCGATCCGAGGCCCTACGAGGGCCTCAGAGACGTTGCAGTCCATGCATCACCGCCTCCAGAAGTTCGACATCGGGCAGGGCTGCGGCCGGGATCGGGGCCCGGGCCTCGACGTGTCCGCCGTCGAGGAGATCCGCGAGGAGCACCGTCACCGTGCTGGCCGGCAGGTGCAGGTAGGCGGAGATCTCGGCAACGGAGAGCGGGTAGTTGCACATGCGTATGATCGCGGCGTGCTCGGGTGGCATGCCCGCGGCGGGCGCGTTGCGGGACACGATCAGCGTGACCAGGTCCAGGGTGGCCTGTTCGGCGGGGCGGCTCCGGCCCGCCGTGACGACGTAGAGCCGCTCGGGACCGCCTTCCTCCCAGTCTTTTCGTCCTTCGTCTTGGGGACCGTCGCTCATGTGACCTGCCCGTCGGCACGCGGCGGACTGGTGAGGTGCTGACCGATCCTCGCCACCAGGTCCCGCATGCGCTGCCCCATGAGGCCGGGGTCCACCCCTTCGTCGGCCAGCACCGCGAGATAAGCTCTGGCGCCGGCCGCCATCAGGTAGAAGAAGCCCCCGCTGACCTCGATCACGACGAGTCTCATGGTCCCGTCACCGTCCGGGAACTCGGCGGCCACCGCCCCCGACAGGCTCTGCAGTCCGGCGCAGGCCGCGGCCAGGCGGTCGGCGGCGTCCGTGTCGGTGCCGTACTTGGCCATGCACAGGCCGTCAGAGGACAACACCACGACGTGGCGGGTGAACGGAACGCTGGACGCCAGGTCTTTGAGCATCCAGTCCATATTGAGCCGCTGCTGCGTCACGTGCTCATTCATCCTTTCCTGGCGACTCGTCACTGTTCGGTCGGTCGTGGCCGGCCGAAGGCGCCTCTCCGGAAACCGCCTGCTGGAAGGCGGCCAGCCACATCCCCGGCTGGGCTGGGGTGTCGGCCGACTTCGGGGCCCCGGACATAGGCCCGGGGCCCGCGGGAGCCGACCTGGGCCGGGGATGCACCGGTGCACCCGCGATACGCCTCCGCCGGCGCTGCGGCAGTCCGTTGACATCGGTCGCGGGTGCCGCCGCCTCCGCCGCCTCTACCTCCTGGGGCCTGGGCGTGGCCAACGGCCTGATCCGCGGCCTGGGTGGTGGCAGGGTGGCCGCGCGGGCGATCTGCCCGCCGGGCGTGGGAGTCGCGGTGGTCGCTTCCTGAGGAACCGTCAGGACGGCCCGCACCCCGCCGTATGCGGAAGGGCGCAGCGAGACTGAGAAGTTGTTGGCCTGGGCGAGGCGGCCGACAACCGCCAGGCCGAGGCGCGGGGTTTCCCCCAGGTCGTCGAGGTCCAGTCCGGCCGATGCCTGGGCCAGCACCCGTTCGGCACGTTGGCGTGCTTCGTCGGTGAGGCCGACCCCGGCGTCCTCGATCTCGACCGCGACGCCGGACTGCACCTCGATCGCCGTGAGATGGACCCGAGTCTGCGGCGGCGAGTAACGAGTGGCGTTGTCGAGCAGCTCGGCCAGGGCGTGGATCAGCGGTTCGACCGCGGGCCCGACGATGGCGATCTCGGCCACCGAGTGGAGGTCGACCCGCTGGTAGTCGATGATCCGCGACATCGCACCGCGCAGTACGTTGAACAGCGGTACGGTCTGCTGCCATTGGCGCCCCGGGCGGGCCCCGCCGAGTACGGCGATGCTGTCGGCGAGGCGTCCGACGAGCGCGGTGGCGTGGTCGAGGTGGAGCAGGTCGCCGAAGACATCCGGCATGTTGCCGTGTTTGTCCTCCATCTCCCGCAGGTCCTGGGCCTGTTGGTGCACGATGGCCTGGACGCGACGCGCGATGTTGACGAAGGCCCGCTGGGCCGAGTCGCGCAGTCCTTCCTCCGCCTCGACCGCTTCGACCACGGAGCGCAGCACGGCTTCGTGGGCGGCGGCGAACTCGGGGCTGACCCGGGAGTCGTAGTCGATGTCGCGCAGCACCTCCTCGCCGAACTCGCCCCGTTGGAGCCGTGCGACCAGGACCGGCAGCAGCTCCTTGGCGAGCCGTACGGTCTCGATCTCCTGGTCGACCAGGTATTGACGTAGCTGCGCTTCTTCTTCGGCATGCTGCCTGTGCAGTTCGGCGATCGTGCGCCCCCTGCGCACCGCCTCCCCGGCCACGACGGCCGCGGTCGCGGCGGATGCCGCGCCGCACAGGGCAACCGGTGCGATGGCGCTCGACGGCGCCATGGACAGGGCGGCGGCGGTACAGGCGGCAACCAGGGCGGGAGGGATTATCCACAAGGAGGTTGACGTGGACCGCCAGCCTCCGGGTGACGAGCCAGCACGAGCCATCGGCATCCTAAGGGCGTGATAAAGGGACGGAGCGACTGTCCGGTGTGTGTGGGTACACACCATCGCGCGGGGCCGCGTGAACAGGCTCGACAGCCACCGGATCACACGCGCGGCACTGGCCGCGGCGCGGTCGCGGTGGTGTTCCGCCCACATGGAAGCCGGGTCCCAGGACACCCAAACCTTCGTGCAGTCGGCGGCACCGCAGCAGCAGGCGACGACTAGCTGTAGTCGCCACAACTCGCTGCGCAACAGGGAGCATAGCCCTTTCAAGACCGTCGGGTAGCCCTACTGCATATACCATCGGTATGTACTCGTGTACGAAAAACAGAAGTTGCACAAGCGTTCAACTTCCTTGCCTTCATGGGCAGTTGAATCAAACTGATGTGCCGGTGGGTGTCGTGCACCGGCGCACGACACCCCGGCGGGAAGCGCACAGCCGTCGGCCCACCTGCAGCGACCCCGACCCGGTCTTGGTGCGGCGAGATGGACCACCACCGCGGGCGCACGGTCGAGACCGGCACCCCGGCGCACTTTCCGAGACCCAGTCACCCCCGGACGGCGCGACCGAACCCACCGCACTCCCCCACCGCGCCCGGATCGCCGAGCCCGTCTCCGTAGCGGGCAACAAGCGGACCCCTGTCGAACAGGTCATCGAACGGGAGCCGCCCCGGCGTGTCGGCGGCGATGCGAAGGCCGGGAGCGGCGGCCCGCCGGGAGCCGGGCGGCGGATACGAGAAGCCGGCGGGCTGCACCCGCCCGACCGCCGAGCCCAGACCTGCCCGGGACGGCGGCCCAGATGGCGCATCTCGGCATGACGGTGCGCCAAGAGACGGCTGATCATGACGACATGACGGTGCACCAGCAGGCCCGCCGGTCGGCCGCGGACACCGAGAGCGGCGCCATGGACCCCGCCTCGGTCCGTACGGCCGTGCCCTCCTTCCGTACGCCGGCTCGACGCTGCCTCCCCGGTACCGGCCTGCGCTCCGTCCCCCGGACGTACGGTCCGGAGGCCGTCCGCCCCGCCTACCGGCTGTGCGGCCGTCGGTCGATACGTCCGCTGCCGCGCCGGAATCTCCTCGCCCGACTGTTGGTGCCGCGCGTGGCGGAGCGCGCCTCGTCGCCGACGCCCCCGGCAGTGCCCCTCACCGACCCCACATCACACCGACACGATCGCCACGAGGTGTCTTTCCTATGCGTACGCACTCCAGACGCGCCCTGCTCGGCGCAGGTATCGCCGCCGCCGGCAGTGGGCTGCTGACCGCCACCGGGGCCACCGCCCTGGACGCCAAGAACGGCAGGCCCCACCCCTACGGCACGCCTCCCCCGCCCGACCCCGGCTCGAACGGCCACAAGGCCCCGTCCGGTTACGTCGCCCCGGACGGTCCGGAGGTCATGGAAAGGGAGAGCCACCGGGGGTCGGGCCCCGTGCGCCGCTTCAAGCTGACCGCCGCCGAGAGCAAGTTCGACATGGGCGGCCAGATCGTCGACACCTGGGCGTACGGCGGCCTGCTGCCCGGCAAGGAAATCCGGGCCCACGTCGGCGACAAGCTCGCCGTGACCCTCCACAATCGCCTTCCGCACTCCACCACCTGCCACTGGCACGGGGTGCAGATCCGCAACGACATGGACGGCTCTCCCGACATCACCCAGCGCGCCGTGAAGGCCGGCGCCACCTACGACTACCTCTTCACGGCCAACACGCCCGGTACGCACTGGATCCATCCGCACGTGGGCGTGCAGCTGGACCGCGGGCTGTACGCACCGCTGATCATCGAGGACCCCCGCGAGCCCCTCTCGTACGACCACGAGTGGGTCGTCATGATCGACGACTGGCTCGACGGGGTCGACGGAATGACTCCGGACGCGGTGCTGGCCGAGCTGAACAAGAACAAGCCCGGCGGGGCCATGGGCACCATGGAGATGCAGATGCGTGGCCGCCGGTCGGCGGCGGCCGCGGTGTCCCGGGCGCGCAGACACGCCATGCACCCGACGGCCGACGACGACCCCTCGGACAGCGTGGAGCACCCGTTCCACCTGATGAACGGCCGGGTGGCCAGGGACCGGGAGACCTTCCGCGCCAAGCCCGGCGACCGCATCCGGATCCGCCTCATCAACGCGGCCGCCGACACCGCCTACCGGGTCGCGCTCGGCGGTCACAACATGACCGTGACGCACATCGACGGCTACCCGGTGCAGCACAAGAAGACCGACAGCCTGCTGATCGCCATGGGCGAGCGCTTCGACGTCCTGGTCACCGCGAAGGACGGCGTCTTCCCGCTCACCGCGCTCTCCGCGGGCAAGAACAACAAGACCGCACAGGCTCTCCTGCGGACCGGCGACGGCGACGCGCCGGACGAGAAGCTCCGCCCGACGGAGCTGAGGAGCGGCGGGCTGAGCGCGGACAAGTTCAAGGCCGACGACTCGGTACGGCTCTCGGACACCGCACCCGACCGCACCATCAAGATGGACCTCACCGGGACCATGGACGACTGGAACTGGGCGATCAACGGGAAGCCGTACACGGATTCCCAGCGCTATCCCGTACGGGAAGGCGAGCGGGTGCGGCTCACCTTCCACAACACGACGGAGATGTGGCACCCGATGCATCTGCACGGGCACACCTTCGCGCTCGCCGACGGCGGCCCCCGCAAGGACACCACCATCGTCCTGCCGGACAAGAAGGTCTCGGTCGACTTCGACGCCGACAACCCCGGCCTGTGGATGCTGCACTGCCACAACGTCTACCACTCGGAGTCGGGGATGATGACGGTCCTGGGCTACAAGTCGAGGAGGTGACGTCGGCCGCGCTGTCGTCACCCATACCCCGAAATGCCTGGTCACAGCGGTGACCAGGCATTTCGGGGTGTCTGGCCGAGGGGGACGTGGGCCATGGGCACATGCAGGCGGGCAGTTCGGCGCGCCCGCCCCGTATGCGATCGCCGCGTTGGCCCAGCGGTCGGGCTCCGCGGCCGCCGAGGGCGCCTACGGGTGGTAGAGGGCGCGGGCGCGGGTCAGGTCGGCGGGTCCGTCCTGGCCGAGGTGGAGGAAGTGGTTCACCTGCCATGCCTGGGTGCTGCGGGCCTGCCGGCTGGTCGTGGTCACCCACGGCGGGTAGACGCGGAATCCGCGTTTCCCGCCGGAGCCGTTGCGGGAGACGATGTCGCGCTCGCACAACACCTCGCGCGGGAACACGAACTGTCCGAAGCCGTTGTCGTCGCGGCTGCTGATGACGAAAAGGTCCACCCCGTCGTCGGCGTCGAAGGGCCGGATCGGCCCCTCCTCGGACCGCTGCCACACGGTGACGAACTGGCCCACCTTCGTCGGGGTGGTCTTGGCCACGCGGAACCGGACCGAGTAGCCGTCGAGCGTGAAACCGCACGCCGCGTACTCCGCGCTCTCCGGTTCGGGCTCCGGCGGCGAGCAGGCGAATCCGCTCGGTTCGTACACCAACGCCTGGGCCGCCAGCAGGTCCCCGTGAAGGCCCGCCCACGTCTGATTCGCAACCATGCCGTCATCCTGCCATCGCGACCGCGTGCGTCGTCCTGCCCCTCGTGCCGCGGGCCGCGCGGCTCGCGGCTCGCTATCTGGCCGGCTTGCCGGGCTGGTCGTGGGTCGAGCAGTGGATGCCGCCGCCACCCGAGGCGATGGTGTCGATCTTCACCTGCACGATGTCGCGCCGGGGGAAGTGGTCCTGCAGGATGCCCTTCGCGCGGTCGTCCGCCGTGGCGTCGCCGAAGCGGGGCATGAACACCGCGCCGTTGGCGACGTAGAAGTTCGCGTAGGTGGAGACGAAGGCGTCACCCCGGCCGGTGATCTTGTCCAGGTCGGGCTGGGGCAGATCGACGACCTCCAGGGACCTGCCGCGGGCGCCCGTGGCGTCCTTGAGCACCGTCCTGGCCTGGTCGGCCGCGCGGGACCAGACGTCCGGAGGGCTGTTGGGAAAGGCGCGGTCCACGAGGACGACACCCGGCGCGGTGAACCGGGCGATGCTGTCGACGTGCGCGTCGGTGATGTCCTTGCCGCGTACACCGGCCAGCCAGATCACCTTCTCGACGCCCAGACCGCTCTTGATCTCGGCCTCGATCTGGTCGCGGCTCTTCCCGGGGTTGCGGTTCTCGTTGACCACCGAGCTCTCGGTGATCAACAACGTGCCCTCACCGTCGGTCTCGAAGGAACCGCCCTCGGCGACCAGCGGCGCCTTGGCGCGCGGGATGTCGTACTTCCCCAACAGGAGGCGGCCGACCTGGGCGTCGTTGCGGTGCTCCTGCTTGCCGCCCCAGCCGCTGAAGTTGAGGTCGACGCCCAGGATGCCGCCGGAGTCCTCGACGAACAGGGGAACGGTGTCGCGCGCCCAAAGGTCGTCCACCATGAGGGGGATCACCTCGACCTGGGAGCCGCAGGCGCGCTGGGCCGCGTCCTGGTGTTCGGGGCGGGCCATCAGCACCACAGACTCGTACTCCGCGACGGCACGGGCCACCCGCGCGATGTCCTCCCGCACGGACGGCAGTTGCTCGCCCCAGACCGACTCCAAGGCAGGCCAGGACATGAAGGTACGGGTGTGGCTCTCCCACTCGGCACCGAGCCGGCGGCCCTCCTGCTTCCGGGAGGACGGCAAGGAGGGGGGTGCGGCCGGGGTACCGCGCGGACCGCAGGCCACGGCCCCCAGGGCGAAGGCACCGACGCCGGCGAAGGAGCGCAGGACGTTGCGGCGGGACATGGGGAGATGGGACACGGAGAACTCCGGAATTCGGCTGGCGAGACTGCTTTCAGGAGGGATGGATCATCCTGGTTTTCCAGCGCCAGAGGGCAGGGGGCATACGACGGCTGCGACGTGTTCGGGAGGGTGTGAATAGGGGGTGCAGAGGGAGATCTGCAGAGGGGGTGTGTCGAGGGAAGTGGTGCGGGTGTTGATGGGTTACGGAACAGGTTCGTGCATGGTGGAGCAGTGAATTCCACCGCCGCCGCTCATGAGCCGGTCGACGTCGAGTTGTACGACCCGGCGCCCGGGAAACGCCTCGGCCAGGACGCGGCGAGCCGCCGCGTCCGTCCTCTCGTCGCCGAACTGCGCCGTGATGACTGCGCCGTTGACGAGATGGAAGTTGAGGTACGAATCCACGAACGCCGCACTCCGCGATCGCACGGTGTCCGGGCCGTCCACGCGGATCACCTGGAGGCGCCGCCCCCTCGCGTCGGTCGCGGCGGACAGAGTGGCGAACTGCTCGCGCGCGTCCCGGGCCCAGACGTCGTTCCGGTCGTCCGGGGGAACCTGCACCAGGACCACTCCGGGCCTGACGAAGCGGGAGGTGACGTCGATGTGGTTGTCGGTGATGTCCCGACCGCGGACGCCGGGAACCCAGATCATCTTCTCGGCGCCATAAGCCGCCAGCACTTTCTCCTCGATCTCGTCCCGGGTCATTCCGCGATTGCGGTTCTTGTTGACCAGGCTGCTCTCGGTGGCCATCACCGTGCCGTCGCCGTCGGTCTCGATTGATCCGCCTTCTCCGACGAAATCCGCCTCACTGATGGGGATTCCGTTGAACTCGGCGACGTGCCAGGCCACTTCGGCGTCGTCGCGGTGCGTCTGCTTACCACCCCACCCGTTGAAGTTGAGGCTGACGGCATCGAGATTCCCCCGGCCGTCGCGCCGGAATACGGCGCAGGTGTCGCGCATCCAGAGGTCGTCCGTGGGGATCGAGCCGATCACGGTGACGCCGGAGCCGCAGGCAGCCCTGGCATCGCCGGCGGCGGCTTCGTCCGGCGCGCACATGACGACGGGCTCGTATGCGGCGACCGTGCGGGCGGCGAGGGCGATGTCCCGCTGGACTCCTGGAAGTCGACGGCCCCAGAGGGACTTCCGTGACGGCCAGGACATCCAGGTGCGGGTATGCGGGACATCGTCGGCCGGCACGCGCCATCTGAGACCTCCCGCTTCCGCCGGACGCGACTCCCTGCGACGGGCGCGGACCGAGGAAGGCATCGAGCAGCCGTCTGCCCGCGGGGAAGTCGTTCATGGGGGCTCCACATCGAATCCGTTACTGCGGGCGGTGTTCGGGGCGTCGGACCCTGGGCGGACCAGCGGCATGAACCTCCCGCCCCGTCCAACGACGTCCACCCCGGCGGCGCGGCGACACGGGCGGCGGGCTCGGGGACCGCCCGCGCCGCCGGCTCCGCGCCATGGCGTCGAGGTGGGGTGGGGCGCAGTGCATGGCCCCGAGGCAGGTCAGCGGCGCAGCACGCCATGTCCCACACTGTGCCACTGACTGAATTTTCAGTCAACTCGATGGACGCGAGTCGACCGCGAGACGAGCGACTCGGGGATACCCCTCCCCTCGGGGATACCCCTCCCGTCGTCCCGCCCGGACCGAACCTCGGGTCCTACCGGCGCCCGAGTCGCTCCAACTCCGCGTCGACGGCGTCCAGCACCAACTCGCGGGCATGCTCCAGGGGCAGGATGCCGCTGAGCCAGCGCATGCTGAGCCCTTCCACCAATGCCGTCAGCCGCTCGGCGGCGACGGCCAGGCCGGCGGCGGTCGCCATGGGGCGCACCCGGCCGAGCAGGTCGGCGATTTCCTGGACCCAGATCAGCGTCGCCTTGGCCAGGTCCTCGCGCAGGTGGGGCTCGAAGATGGCGCTGGCGCGCAGCTCTCCCCATGCGGTGCTGTTCTCCCGGACGGCCTCGTCGTCCTGGAGCTCCAGCAGCAGGGCCTGTTCCAGCTCCTGCCGGGGATCGAGAGGGGGGGCGTCGGGGTCGCGCTCCGTGGTGTAACTCCCGGCGCGGTCGTTGATGAACTCCAGGGTCCGGCGCAGGATGCCGGCCCGGTCCTTGAAGTGGTAGTAGATGAGCGCGGTGGACACCCCGGCCTCGGCGGCCAGCTCCTCGACCCGCAGCCCGCGGACCCCGCGCCGGGCGATGACCCGCGCAGCCGCCTCCATGATCGCTGTTCTACGGTCGCTCACGGTTACCCAGCTTAACCAGCCCTGATACGTCCTCTCCTCCGGGCGGGGGGCTTGCCTGACATTTCAGTCAGGCCCCCTCCCTCGACGGCCGGACGCGGGCCGGCACGACGGACGCCCATCCGGGACACTCGGCCCGCAGATCCGAGGGGATACGTAGCGCGCTTTATCGCGATCCGTGATGGCAGTCACCATGGTAATCGGGGTTCCCGATCGCTGCCGGGTCCGGCACCCTGATGAGGGTCCCGTCCAAGCCACTGCCGTGAGCCGCCGACCGCGAGGAGAGACCATGCGCCGCCCTGTTTTCCGCCTCCCCTCCTGGCTCCCCGTGGACGGTTTCCTGCTCGCCCTGGTCGGTACGGTCGGCCTGGCCGCGTTGCTGCCGGCCGCCGGACGCGCCGCCACTGTCGCGGACGGGGCTTCCACCGGCGCCGTCGCGCTGCTCTTCTTCCTCTACGGGGCGCGGCTCTCCACCCGGGAGGCGATGGACGGGCTGCGCCACTGGCGCCTCCATCTGGCCACCCTGGCCTGCACCTTCGTCGCCTTCCCGGTGCTCGGCCTGGCCGCCGGTGCCCTGGTTCCGCAGGTCCTGCCGCCGAACCTCTACACCGGTCTGCTGTTCCTGTGCCTGGTGCCGTCGACGGTCCAGTCCTCCATCGCGTTCA
>NZ_JBNHIN010000014.1:131459-194300 GCF_050054615.1 Streptomyces sp. YGL11-2 | reverse complement strand
CCGGAATCAATTCCGGAAGTGATTCCGGTACACCCGCTGGGCGTTGGAGTCCGGACCGTTACGCGCCGCTGGCCTCGCCGAGGACCGGTGTGCCGCCCTTGCGCCCGGCCTCCAGGGCATCGAGTGCCCGCGTGATCCGTTTGTTGGAGGCTTTGCGTTCGAGCTTGTCGAGCTCGGCCCGCATGGCCGTGTGGGGGGCGGATCCGGTGCGGGCTTCGAGATCGCGGGCGATCGCGATCAGCTCGTCGATGGAGGTGTCGGGCGGGCGCCCCGTACGGCGAGGCCGGGGTTTCGGCCTGTCGCGTTCCGGAAGAGGGTGAGGTGGTTCCGGCTCCTCTGGTGGTTCCCGCTTCGCTTGCGGGGTGTCCTTCTTCCGGCGGCGCTCGGGGGTGGGGATTTCCGGTACGTGCTCGCGTGCGGGGTGCGGGTGGTCATGGGAACGCGGAGCTGCACCGGAAGTGGGGCCGTCGGAAGTGGAGTCACCGGAAGTCGGCAGTCCCGGGGGCGTGGATGCGGAATGGTGGCGGGTGCCGGTCTCCCAGGGGAAGGTCAGGTCGGCATCGAGCAGGGCCGCGGCGTTCCGGCGGGCCGCGAACCGGGCCAGGAGCCGCTCGCGCTGTTGCGGATCGGTGGCCACCTGGGCCCGGTCCATCGCATCGGACAGGCGGCGCATGGCGAGTCGGCCACGTCGGGTCGTGCGGTATGCCTTGGGTTTCGCGTAGAGGCGCGCGGCCAGGTCGGCGGCCTTGGCAGTGGCGCGTTCGCGGGTGATCTCCTGGGCGTCGCGGCTGCGGTCGGCGATGCCCAGGCGAGACAGGAGGCGCTCGCGGGCCTCGCGCCCGATGCGGGCGGCCAGGCTGTCGGAGGCGGCCTTGGCGATGCGGTGGCGCAGCTCGATGCCCATGGCGAGGTGCCACAGCACGGCGGCCATGACCGGCCCGAGGAAGGCCCTCACCGAGCCGCCGACCAGACCGGATTCGGCGTACGCAGGGATGATCTGAACCGTCGTGATGACCCAGACCAGGACCCCGGGCATACCGGGTGCCCGCTTGTCGCTGTGGAGGTTCTGCCGAGCCAGCAGGGCGGTGGAGAACAGCGCGAGCTCACCGGCGGCGAACATCGCGATCCGCTCCGCCGTGCTGTACATGCCGAGGTAGTGGGCGGCGAACCGCCAACTGGTGTCGGCGCTGTAGATCGTGCACACGGTCGCGGCGACAGCGGCCAGCCGGAGCGCGAGCGTTCCTCGCCGCTCTGGCCGTTGGCCGTTGCTGCCGCTCCGGCTTCGTCGGGTCAGGTATGTGGCCAGTACCCCGCCGGAGACGAAGGCCAGAGCGGTGAGCATCGGGGGAGTGGCGTCCCATGTCGACCAGGGCACTTTCAGGCGTCACCGCCCCGAGTCCGCTCCTGGCTCGACGCGTCCGGTTCCCTTCGCTGGCTCACGCCTGCGGCGTGCTCGGCGGCCAGGACGTAGAGGTGGACGACGCCCAAGGGGATGAGAGGCGCGCAGGCCGACATGGCCACGACGGTGACGCCGGCCAGCGTCCAGGCGCCTCCCGGACCCTGCCGGTCGGCGAGGGAGCCGAGCACGACGACCGTGGCGGCGCGGACAGCTATCGCGGCGACAGTCAGCTTCCACGCGTACTCCTGGTCCAGGATCGGCGCTGAACGCAGCCGGACTACGGCGGCGATCGACAGGGCGATGAACCCGTCGATGGCGCCGAGGAACACGTATGGGAGAGGCGTGGAGGCGTACGTCGTGGCAGCGAGTTGATGCACGAGGTCGAGGGCGAGCAGGAAGGCCAGCGCGGCCAGTACGACGGCCGCGATGCACCCCGACGGAGCGGTCCAGGTCGAAGCCGACGGACCTGTCGGGGCAGGGGGAACTGCGGTAGTGGGCATATGAGGTCTCCGAAGGGCCCACGGGGCATGCGGCGTTGAGCCGTGCACGGGGGCAGTGAGGGGGGAGGGGAGGGAGTTGGCGCGGGTTACGCGGCGGTGTGCTGGGCGAGCTCGGCTGCGGCGAGGTCCACACGCGTCGGGTGGGGCACGGCGCGGGGCGCGTTGCCTCGCGAGCGGCCGTCGGGCCCTACGCGCCGGGTACGGCAGGGCTCGCCCTCGCCGGCGTGGCACCACTGGCAAGGGACGCTGAGAGCGTCGGGCCGTGCCGCGGCGACGGCGGCCTCGCGGGCGGCTCGCATCGGCCGGTAGCAGGCAAGCTCGGCGCGGACAGCGGGCGGAACGCACGATCCGATGGCAGCCAGGCGGGCTGCGATGTCGGGGTGTGGACCGCCGTTCGTGATCTGCCGGTGCGACGAGGGCGCAGCCGCACCGGTGGCGACCGCGTGTCGGGTGGCGAACAGTTCGGCCCGCCAGGCGGCAGGGTCGTCCGGGTCAGCGGACGGTGTGGGGTCGGTGTGCCGGCCGAGGCGGTCGCGGCGGTGGGCACGCCACTTGCGGGCGATGTCCACTGGCAGGAGCGGGTACGGGGAGTCCAGGACGTGGTCCCGTATCGCCTCGCGGGCATCCCAGCCGTGGACGGTGGCCAGGGGCACGTCGCTCAGCAACTCGTGCCATTGGGCGATTTGGTCACGGGCCTCGCCGGCATCGGTGCGGATGGAGCGGGGGTCGAGGCGGCCGATGTAGGCGAGGAGGGCGGCAATTTCGCGGCGATCCAGTGCAGTTACTCCGTTCCGGTCGGTTCTTCGAGGGCGGCGAGCAGGGCGGCGGTGTGCGCCTCGGCGCGGGTCATGCCGACCGTGGGGGCGGGGGTGCCGCCGGGCAGGGCGTAGAGGCTCGGGCGGCTCGGTGCAGGGCTGTGCTCGCGGGCGATCCAGGTGCGCCAGTCGGCAGCCCACGCGGCGGCCGAGCGCGGCGGCCAAGCCGCCCGGTAGGAACGCCACTTCGCGTCGGCGGCACGGATGCCGTCCTCGCCGAGGCGGGCCAGGTGCCCCTGCTGCTGCGCCCAGGCGCGGGTCTCCGCGTCGACCTCCCAGTCGGTGGCCGAGGTGAGGGTGGTGGCACTGCTGCTGTACCTACGGTTCACCTTCGGTTCACTACGGTTCTGGGGGCTGGATTCCGGTCCCTCCACGGGCTGGATTCCGGTCCCTGGCGGGGTTGGATTCCGGTCCGTGTCGTTTTCCGGCAGGGCCGGATCCTGGTCCTTCGAGGGGCCGGATTCCAGCCCCTTTCGGGGACGGATTCCGTACCGTCGCAGGCCGGGCGTGTTGCGGTCGGGCTTCCTGGGCTCGACGGTGGGAGCTCCTTCGGGACGCGACGCGTTCGCGATGAGGTGAGCCGCTAGGGGCAGCCAGTACACGGTGGCGCGGTACGGGCCCTGGAGATCGCCGGCCTCCTCCAGCTCGCCGTTGCGCACCAGCGCGTCCAGGGCATCACGGACGGTGGACCGGGAGGCCCCCGTGCGCTCCATCAGGCTGGGCACCGTGGCGTAGGCGACACACTTCTCGTCGGCGACGCGGTCGGCGATGGAGAGCATCACCAGCCGGGCGTTGCCCTTGCTGACGCTGCTCTCCCAGACCCACTCGCGGGCGTCTTTGCTCATCGGTTGGCGGCTCCTAGGTCAGGTGGGGAGGTGCGGGCAGTCCGCTTCGGGGGTTTGGGGAGGGCTGCGGCGTGGAGTTCCCGGCGAGGCCCGCGCTGGTGTGCACGAGGATTCCTTGGCCGCGGCTGTGGCGTGCCGAGTTTCCCCGTGCCCCGGAAACAGTGTTCCGGGCGCCTGGACAAGACAGCCACATCCGCCCGCGCAAGTCCAGCTTTCCACCGAGAAAGCAAACAGCTCACGGCGAACACGTCGTGCGCGGGGAATTAAAACGTTAGACCCGGATCCCCGGTTAGCGAAATCGCCCGCAGCGGTTGTTCCGTGGGATGGGCGACCTGACGCACCGTGATTTCGCCAACCGGTGTTCCCGTGCTATGTTCCGCCCTTTTCTGCGGTGACGTAGGGGATGTGACAACAAAGTGGCGCAAGACAGCAGTGGATCACCGGTTGGGGAAACGGCTCTTCCAGAGCTACAACAGATCCCATGCCGCAAACCCCTCTGGAAGTAGGCCGGTCGGAGATCAGGCCGCCCGCGCCATCGACCGCGTCCGCACCATGCGCGGAATCCCTAACGAGAGCTGGCCGCCCGCACGACCGAGCTGGGTCGCCCCACGACCCTCACGACGGACTCCCGCATCGAACGCCGGCGGCGACGCTGCGACATCGATGACGATGTTGCCATCGCAGCCGATCGCGGAATCTCCCCACGCACCTTTCTCGGCGAGCCCGCCCGGCCCCGCGCCCGGTCGGCGCGGGCGGAATATAGCCGACGATCCCCGGTTAGCGAAACCGGGGATTCTCCGCATCATTGGATTTCCCGCGCGCTCCGCCCTGCGGCCATCCGAAATCCGTCTCATTCGTTGTGAGGAACCTCTTGCCCCGATCTGCAGTAGCCCCCGAACTCCTTTTCGCCGAGAGTCGTGGGCGAAGGTGAGAGCCAGGAACCCCCACCGCCGCCTTGCCCCCTTCGCCCCACAGGAACCTCCCATGCCCGCACAATCGCTGCTTGTCGCCTCCGCCGCCCCTACCCCTGCTCGCGCTGTACGCACGGCCTTCCTGAACGTGAAGGACGCTGCCGAATACCTCGGCCTCTCACCGCACACGCTCTATGTCTGGCGGCATCGGAGGCAGGGACCGCCGAGTTTCCGCATGGGCCCACGTGGCCGCGTCATGTACCGGGTGGAAGCGCTCGACGCATGGGTCCGCCAGCAGGAACAGGCCGACTCGCGCTCCAACATGGCGCTGAGCCCCCTGAGCGCAGCTCCCCAGCATCGGTCCGGTCGCGTTCCCAGCACCTGACACGGCGCGCGCCGTAGACCGCAGTTTCCATCCCTTTCGTCAAGGAGTTCCTTCTGGCTGGCTACATAGAAGACCGATGGCTGAAGAAGCGCCCCAACCCGAAAACCGGCAAACGCGACCGCACCGCCATGCACGGCAAATGCACCCGCTACCGCGTCAAGGGCATTCCCGGCGTCAAGGACCGTTCCTTCGACGCCCTCCAGGACGCCAAGACCTGGCTCGCCCAGGCTCAGACCGACGCTCGCCGCGGCGAGTTCGTCGATCCGCGCGATGGGGCCATCTCCCTCAAGGACTACATCGCGACCCACTGGTGGCCCAGCCAGAGCGGTGACCCGTCCACGATCGAGCGGATCGAGCAGAGGGTACGGCGGCACATCGTTCCCCACCTGGGTGCTCAGCCGCTCAACGCCATCGGCACGGAAGTCCTGCGTCACTGGAAGAAGAGGCTGGAGAAGGACCTCGGTCCGACCTCGATCCGGATGGTCTGGGCGACGCTCTCTAGCGTCTTCCAGGCCGCTGTCGAGGACCGGCGCCTCGGACGCAATCCATGTCGGTCCAGCACGGTCGGTCCTCCGGCCGCCGCACCCGGCAGGGTCGAAGCGTGGCCGCGCGAACGGGTCCTGGCGGTACGGGAGGCACTGCCGGACCGCTACCGGCTCCTCCTCGTGATCGGAGCAGGTCTCGGGCTCCGCCAAGGGGAGGCCCTCGGGCTCTCCGTGGACGACATCGACTTCGAGAAGGAAGTCGTCCACGTCCGGCGGCAGGTCAAGATGGTGCGGACAAAGCTGTGTTTCGCGCTCCCCAAGGGGCGCAAGGTCCGGGACGTGCCGCTGCCATCCAGCGTGGCCCGGGCCATCCGGCAGCACATGGAGCAGTTCACGCCGGTGCCGGTCACGCTGCCCTGGGACGACCCGACTCCGGCCGAAACGCCGGTGGAGGCCAAACACCGGCGGCCGAGGACCTACAGCCTCCTGGTGACGGGACGCGAGCGGAAGGCCATCAACCGGAACTACTTCAACTCCTACGTGTGGAAGCCCGCTCTGGCCACGGCGGGTGTGATCGCCCCGCTGCAGGAGGGCAGCACCGACGGTGCTCGCGTGTGGGAGCCGTCCCGGGAGCACGGCTTTCACGCCCTGCGCCACTTCTACGCCTCCGAGGAACTGGAAGCTGGTGAATCGGTCGTCTCCCTGGCACGCTGGCTGGGCCACTCCGACCCCGGGTTCACGCTGCGGAAGTACTCCCACTTCCTGCCCCGCGCGGGCGCGCGGGGCAGCACCGCCATCGACGCGATCTTCGCGTAGCCGCGGACCGGACAGCGTCGGGTCCGGACTGATGAGTCCGTAGGAGCCCCGGCTCGATCGCAAAGTCCCAGAGAAGTCCCACGGATGCCGCCGCACCCCTCCTTGACTCGCTAAGTAGCAGGTCAAACGGGGTGCGGCGGCATCCGTGTGTCAAATGTCCCGGAAGGTCTCGATCTGCGCGCCGATGGAGTTGAGGCGTTCGGCCAGGTCCTCGTAACCGCGGTTGATGACATAGACGTTGCGCAGGACTGAGGTGCCCTCGGCGGCCATCATGGCCAGGAGGACGACGACGGCCGGGCGCAGGGCCGGAGGGCACATCATCTCCGCGGAGCGCCAGCGGGTCGTGCCGTCGATCAGGACGCGGTGCGGGTCGAGCAGTTTGACCTGGGCGCCGAGGCGGTTGAGGTCCGTCAGGTAGATCGCGCGGTTGTCGTAGACCCAGTCGTGGATCAGGGTCTGGCCCTGGGCGCTGGCCGCGATGGCGGCGAAGAACGGGACGTTGTCGATGTTGAGCCCCGGGAAGGGCATGGGGTGGATCTTGTCCAGCGGGGCCTGGAGCTTGGAGGGGCGGACGGTCAGGTCGATGAGCCGGGTGCGGCCGTTGTCGGCGTGGTACTCGGTGCTGCGCTCGTGGTCCAGGCCCATCTCCTCCAGGACCGCCAGCTCGATCTCCAGGAACTCCACCGGGACCCGGCGGATCGTCAGCTCCGACTCGGTGACAACCGCCGCGGCCAGCAGGCTCATTGCCTCGACCGGGTCCTCGGAGGGGGAGAAGTCCACATCGCGGTCGATCTTCGCGACGCCGTGGACGGTGAGGGTGGTGGTGCCGATGCCGTCGACCCGGACGCCCAGCTCCTCCAGGAAGAAGCAGAGGTCCTGGACCATGTAGTTGGACGAGGCGTTGCGGATGACCGTGACGCCGTCGTGCCGGGCGGCGGCCAGCAGGGCGTTCTCGGTGACGGTGTCGCCGCGTTCGGTCAGGACGATGGCGCGCTTGGGGGCGATGGTGCGGTCGACCTCGGCGAGGTAGGTGCCGTCGGTCGCGGTGATCTCCAGGCCGAAGTGCCGCAGTGCGGTCATATGGGGTGTGACGGTGCGGGTGCCGAGGTCGCAGCCGCCCGCGTACGGCAGCTTGAAGTGGTCCATCCGGTGCAGCAGCGGACCGAGGAACATGATCACGCTGCGGGTGCGGCGGGCCGCCTCCAAGTCCATGGCGCCGAGGTCGAGTTCGGCGGGCGGCACGATCTCCAGGTCGTTGCCCTCGTTGATCCAGCGGGTGCGGACGCCGATACTGCCCAGCACTTCCAGGATGCGGTAGACCTCCTCAATGCGGGCCACCCGGCGCAGAGTTGTCCGGCCCGCGTTGAGCAGGGTCGCGCACAGCAGCGCGACACAGGCGTTCTTGCTCGTCTTGACGTCGATGCTGCCGGAGAGCCGGCGTCCGCCGACCACCCGCAGATGCATCGGCCCGGCGTAGCCGAGCGAGACGATTTCACTGTCCAGGGCCTCGCCGATGCGGGCGATCATCTCAAGGCTGATGTTCTGGTTGCCGCGTTCGATGCGGTTGACCGCGCTCTGACTGGTGCCGAGGGCCTCGGCGAGCTGCGTCTGCGTCCAGCCCCGGTGCTGCCGGGCGTCACGGATGAGCCTGCCGATGCGTACGAGGTAGTCGTCTGCCATGGGGTGACCGTATCTCAGATATGAGATGGGTGCGCCACCGGTGATCCCTCGCTGCTCCATCACCAGTTGTTCTACTAGAATGCGAACAACTGGAGGTTGCCATGAAGCGATCCACGCGTTCGGCCCTGCCCGCGAACAACCGCCCGCGGGGCGGGATTGCCGCATTCCCCTTCGTCGCCGCGATCGTGGCGCTCGGAGGCGTCTACGCAGCGACGGCGGGCCGGCTGCCCGCCCGGCTCGCCACCCATTTCGGCGACGACGGCCGGGCCGACGGCTACTCCTCGGTCCAGAGCCTGCTGACGGTGTGCCTCGTGCTGCTGCTCGTCTTCGGCACCGCGGTCGTCGTGTGCGTCCAGCGGCGGGTGCCCGCCCAGAGCGGCCGGTGGCTGACCGCCGCCGGGTACGCCACCGCCGCCGCGACCGGCTATCCGGGCGTGCTGACCCTGCTCGGCAATGTCGACGTCACCGACGCCGCCACCGTCCGGCTGCCGCTCTGGCAGCTCGCCGTGACCTTCGCCGCGGCCGCCGCGGCCGGCGGACTCGGCTGGCTGCTGGCCGGCGCCGAACCGCCCGCGGAGCGCCCGGCTCCTGGCGCCGCTCCCCGGCTCGACCTGCCCGACGGGATGACCGCCGGCTGGTCACGCACCGTCAGCTCGACGCCGCTGGCCGTCCTGGGCGTCGTCACGCTGTGCGCAGGCGTTGTCATCGGAGCGCTCGCCGACGTGATCGCCGGCGCGGCCCTGGCGCTCGGCTCGATATTGATCATCCTCCCCGCCTCCGTCCGGGTGACGGTCGACCGGCGCGGCCTGACCCTCGCCCCGACGCTGGTGCCCTTCCGGATCCGCCGCATACCGCTCGGCCGGCTGGTGGAGGTGACCAGCCGCCGGATCTCGATCGGGACGGAGTTCGGCGGCTGGGGCTACCGTGTCCGACCGGGCGGCAGCGGCCTGGTGCTCCGCTCCGGCGACGGCATCGTGCTGCGGATGACCAACGGGCGGGAGTTCGTGGTGACCGTCGACGACGCGGCCACCGCCGCCGCGGTGCTCAACACGTATCTCGACCGCGCCCGTTCACCGCAAGGAGGCTGACGTGCTCTTCCGTGTCGACCCCGGTTCGTCCGTCCCCCTCGGCGACCAGATCGCGGGCTCAGTCCGCGGGGCGATCGCCGACGGCACGGTGGCGGCCGGCGAGCGCCTGCCCGCCGCCCGGGAACTCGCCGGGTCGCTCGGTGTCAACGTCCACACGGTGCTGCGCGGTTACCAGCGCCTCAAGGAGGAGGGCCTGATCGAACTCCGCCGCGGGCGCGGCGCGGTGGTCACCGGCGCCGCCTCCCCGGCCCGCGCCCGCCTGGGCGAGACCGCCGAGCGCCTGATCGCCGAGGCGCGCGGGCTGGGCCTCTCCGACGAGGAGATCGTGCGGGTGGTGCGGACGGGGCTGGCGGGGCGGTGAGCGCCACGGCGGGGGCGGCGGGGCGGTGCCGCCCCCGTCCCGCGCTCAGCCCGCCGCCGCGCTCCGCAGGCCGCGTACCTGCGGGGCGAGCAGCGCCGCCGCGGTGGCCAGGACGACCAGGGCGGCGCAGCCGGCCAGCGCGTGGCCGGCGCCGATCCGCGCCGCCAGCGGGCCGGCGACCAGGAGCCCCAGCGGGGCGAAGGCCAGCGAGCCGAACCAGTCGTAGGAGCTGACCCGGGAGAGCGCCTCCTTGGGGACCTCCTGCTGGATGGTGGTGGCCCAGAGCACGCCGAAGACATCGGCGGCGACACCGGCGCAGAACATCGCCGGCGCGACCACCGCAACCGGCGCCCGTACGGCGAGCAACGCGAGCGGCAGCGCGAGCGGGAAGGTGGCCAGTACGGCGACGAGCACCGGGCGGCGCACCCGCAGGCGCGCGGTCAGCCCCGCGCCCGCGATGGTGCCCAGCGCCTGCGCGGCGACGATCACCGACCAGGCGCGCGCACCGCCCAGATCGCGCTCGGCCACGAGCGGCCCCAGCACCCCGGCGTTGGCGTTGAGCGCGGCGACCACGACCGAGTACTGTGCGACGACCACCCACAGCCACTGGCGGCCCGCGAACTCCCGCCAGCCGTCGCGGAGATCGGCCCACCCGGACGAGGCGGCGGACCGCGGCACCGCGGTCAGCCGCAGGCCGCGGATGAGCAGCGCACTGACGACGAAGGACGCGGCGTTCAACGCCAGCGCCCAGCCGGCGCCGACCAGGGCGACGGTCACGCCGGACAGCGCCAGCCCCAGCAGCATCGAGCTGTTGGTGGCGACCCGGAGCAGCCCGTTGGCCCGTTGCAGCCCCGCGGCCGGGACGAGGAGCGGCAGCACCCCGTCCATGGCCGGGGCGAAGAGGGCGGTGGCGGTGCCCGCCAGGACGGCCAGTGCGCACAGCCCGACCAGTGGCGCGTGCCCGGTCAGCACCATCGCGGCCAGGCCCGCGTACGCGGCGGCGCCCACGGCATCCGAGACGACCATCAACCGGGAGCGCGACAACCGGTCCGCGATCACCCCGCCCACGAGGACGAACGCCAGCTGCGGCACCGCCTGGCACGCCAACACCAGCGACAGCCGGCCCGGGCCCGCGCCCGGCAGCGCGAGCACCGCGAAGGCCAGCGCGACCCGGGCGAAGCCGTTGCCGAGGACGGAGACGGTGCGGGCGGCGGCGAGCAGCGCGAAGCGGCGGTCGCGCCGCAACGGCGGTGCGGGGAGGGCGGGTTCGGGCGGGGGCTGCGCAGGCAGGGGGGAAGGGGGCGCGGGTTCCGGGGTGGCCGTCACGGCGGCCAGGGTAGGGGGTGGGGGCCCTCGGCCCGGCGATCGAGCGGACGCTGGACGCGCACGGGGGCGGCTGAGCAGTACGGGACCGGCCCCGGTCGTGTCGTCCCGACGGCCGTCGTCCCCGGCTCTCACCGGCTTCCTCCGAGGATGCCCCGTCCTATAGGGCGGGGAGGAATCGGGCTCTTGTGGAGCAGGGAAGAGATAGCCGTTTCGCTGCCAGGGCGTAACGGCGTCCACTCTCCGACGGGGCGAGGATGCCCACCAAGATCGATTGTTCTCAACTGTCAGTCCTCCCGGTTAGGTTGATGTGTATGACGACGGAAGCGAAGACGGAGGGGGCCGGGTTCGCCCGGTGGACCTTCCGGCTGCGCGTGTCGTCCACGGCCCGAACTGCCTTGATGGGTGAGTGGGACCGATGCCGGTGGATCTGGAACGAGTCCGTTGCCAAGTCCAAGGACGTGCATCTGCGCAACAAGGCCACCGGCGGGAAGCAGACATGTGGCCCGGCCCAGCTCGACAAGATGCTGACCGAGGCCCGCTCGCGTACGCCGTGGCTGCGTGAGGGATCCTCGGTCCCTCAGCAGCAGCTGATACGCGACTTCGGAAAGTCCCGTGCCAAGGCGCAGAAGGACATCAAAGACCGGCTGCCTATGCGCCGCCGGGCTGGTATGCCGAAGTGGAAGAAGAAGCGCGAGGCGCTGCCGAGCCTGAACTACACCAAGCGCGGTTTCCGCCTCAAAGACGGCCGTCTGCACCTTGCGGGTGGCATCGTGCTGACGGTGGTTTGGTCGAGGGAACTTCCCGCCGCCCCGTCCAGCGTGCGCGTCTACCAAGACAGCACGGGGGCGTGGTACGCGTCCTTCGTCGTACCCGCCGAGGTCCAGCCGCTCCCGGAGACCGGCCGCTTGATAGGCATCGACTGGGGCGTGAAGGAGACCGCGACCACCACATCCGACGCCCACGACCTCCCCCATGCCCAGCACGGGCGCACGGCCGCGCAGAAGCTGGCCCACTACCAGCGGATGATGGCCAGGCGGAAACCGAAGAAGGGGCAGGCGGGTTCGAAGGGCTACCGCGAAGCGAAGCGGCAGACCGCGAAGCTGCACAAGAAGGTGGCCCGGCAGCGTCAGGACACCGGCCGCAAGTGGGCAAAGCGGGTTGTCCGGGACCATGACGCCCTGGCGGTGGAGGACTTCCGTCCGAAGTTCCTCGCCAAGTCGAACATGGCCCATAAGGCCGCTGACGCAGCGATCGGCGCCACCAAACAGGCCCTGATCGAGATGGGCCGCAAGCACGCACGGGCCGTGCACCTGGTGCACCCCGCGCACACCACCATGGATTGCGCGCAGTGCGGAGCGAGAACCAAGCACGCACTACCTCTCTCAGAACGAACGTATGCCTGCACCGCATGCGGAGCCGTATCCCCCAGGGATAGGAACTCCGCCCGCGTGATGCTGGTCCGGGCTGGTCTCAACCCGGCTAGTGCTGAGGGCGTAAGACCACCGGGGCCGCTGGCCCCGGTGGCAGCCTGAGCTAGAAATCCCCGATCAGCCCTGGAGGGTGAGGAATCCCCTCCCTTCAGGGAGGGGAGGATTCAATCGTCCAGGATCGTCAGGTCCAGCCGTTCGAGCCGGGCCAGGTCGGCCAGGATGTTGATCTCCACGATCTTGCCGTGCGCGACGGTGAAGCCCATGACGGAGAACGGCCGCCCGCCGCGCGCGGTGACCAGCCCCGGCGCCCCGTTGACCAGTGCCGGGCGCGCGAACGGGACGAACCGGGAGTAGAGCAGGGCCTGTTCGACCACCGCGGCGGCACCGCGGACCAGCCGCGAGGCGCCCGGGGCGTCGGGTCCGCTGTCCGCCCGCAGCACGACATCCGGGTCGAGGACCGCCAGCAGCGCGTCGAAGTCGCCGCTGCGCGAGGCGGCGAGGAAGGCGCCGACCACCTCGCGCTGCCGGGCCCGGTCGGTGTCGGGGGCCGGGGCGGTGCCCTGCACCCGGCGGCGGGCCCGGCTGGCGAGCTGGCGGGCGGCGGCGGGGGAGCGGTCGACGATCGGGGCGATCTCGTCGAAGGGGACGGCGAACATGTCGTGCAGGACGAAGGCGAGCCGCTCGGCCGGTGCCAGGGTCTCCAGGACGACGAGCAGCGCGAGCCCCACCGAGTCGGCCAGCAGCACCTCCTGTTCGGGGTCGGGGCCGTCCTCGCGGCTCACGATCGGCTCCGGGACGTGGATGCCGAGGGGGTCCTCGCGCCGTGCCCGGCGGCTGCGGAGCTGGTCCAGGCAGACCCGTCCGACGATGGTGGTCATCCAGCCGCCCAGGTTCTCCACGCCGTGCACGCCGGCTCGGCTCAGCCGCAGCCACGCTTCCTGGACCGCGTCGTCCGCCTCGCTCAGCGAGCCCAGCATCCGGTAGGCGACCGCCCGCAGATTGCCGCGGTGCTCCTCGAACCGCTCGGCCAGCCACTCGCGGTCGTCCCGGCCGGGGGTGCCCGTCCCGTCGTTCTCGTCCATCGCTCGCTTCCGCCCTCTTTCTCCGTCGTCGTCCGTCACCGCAATGACGGATGCCAGGGTGCAGGTGTGACAGGAGGCGTCGGGCGGGGCGGCCGCCGCGCCGGTCCCGACCCGCCACACCTCCCCGTCCGGCCACCGGCTCACCGGACGGCGGGCATCTCCCCTGGCGCCGCCCGCGCGGTACGCGGAGCGGGTGCCCTCGGTCAAGATCGTGCCCCCTCGCGAACCGGGCCACGAGACCGGGGTGGGCGATCAGCGGGCCGTGGAAGCGCCGCCGGCGCGGCGCCGTGGTCGTGGCCGTGGTCACGGCCGTGGCCATCGCGGTCACCTCGGCTCGGTGGCGTACGTCATGGAGGTGACGGGCCGCGGCGAGGAAAGGTGACCGATGCGCGAGCAGGACCGGACGGACGGGCGGGGCGAGCCGGCGGTGGGGCACGGGCAGGACCGGCTGGCGGAGCGTTTCGAGGCGGAGCGCGGCCGGCTGCACGCGGTCGCCTACCGGATGCTCGGCTCGTCCGGCGAGGCGGATGACGCCGTCCAGGAAGCCTGGCTGCGGCTCGGCCGGGCCGGTGCCGGCGGGGTCGGGAACCTGGCCGCCTGGCTGACCACCGTGGTCTCCCGGATCTGCCTCGACATGCTGCGCGCCCGTACGGCCCGGCGCGAGGAGCCGTTCGGCGAGGAGCTGCCCGACCGGCTCGCCGGCCCCGGCGCCGGGAGCGGCGGGCCGGCGGCGGGCGACCCCGAACAGGAGGCGCTGCTGGCCGACGCGGTGGGCCGGGCGCTGCTCGTGGTGCTGGACACCCTCGCCCCCGCCGAACGGATCGCGTTCGTGCTGCACGACATGTTCGCCGTGCCGTTCGACCGGATCGCGCCCATCGTGGAGCGCACCCCGGTCACCGCGAAGAAGCTGGCCAGCCGCGCCCGCCACAAGGTGCGCGGCACCCCGGCGCTGCCCGCCGCCGAACTCACCCGCCACCGGCGGGTCGTGGACGCCTTCCTGGCGGCCTGCCGCGACGGCGACATCGCCGGGCTGCTGGCGGTGCTGGACCCCGATGCGGTCCGCCGGGCGGACCGCGCCGCGCTGCCCGCCGGCGTCCCCGCCGAGGTCCGCGGGGCGGCGGCCGTGGTGGAGCAGACCGTGGTCCTCGGCAAGCGGGCGCGGTTCGCGGCGCCGGCGCTGGTGAACGGTGCGGTGGGAGCCGTCGTGGCCCCGGGCGGCCGGCTGCGGATCGTGCTCACCTTCACCCTCGGGACCACCGCCGGCGGCACCCGGATCACCGGCTACGAGGTGATCGCCGACCCGGCACGGCTGCGCGGGCTCGACCTGGCCGTCCTCGACGCGTAGGGCGGGTCCCCCGGCGCCGGGACGGCGAGAACGAGCCCGTGCGCCCCGGTCAGCCCTCGGCGATCTCGCGGACCTCGGCGGTGACCGTCAGATGCGCGTCGTGGACCCGGAGGAACCGCTCGGTCCACTCCAGCGCCTCGGCCTTGTCCTCGGCCTGGAGGAGGGCGTAGCCACCGATGACCTCCTTGGCCTCGGCGAACGGGCCGTCGGTGTACGACAGTGCGCCGCCGGACCAGGTGACCCGGGTCCCCTGGGCGCTCGGGGTGAGTCCGGCGGTGTCCAGCATGACCCCGGCCTTGGTGATCTCTTCCAGCAGCTCGCCCATCCGCCGCGCCATCTCGGGGCTGGGGCCCCCGGCGGGGATGTGCTGCTCGTCGATGCGGATCAGCGTCAGAAAGCGCGGCATGGTGACTCCTCGGTCGGGTGGGCGGGGTCCGTCCCCGCCTCTCACCCGTGCGTCGAACGGGCGGCGGCCGGATCGACAGCTTCCGCGGCCTTCGGGAAAAAATTCTCCGGGACCCGCCGGGAGCCGGACGGTGGCGCCCCGTGCGGTCACCGGGCGAGCGCACCGTCCCGTCGTGCGCGGGCGACCAGCACCTGCTGCTGGGCCAGCAGCACGACGCCGAAGTACAGCAGGACGGTGACCGTGCCGAGCCCGGCCGCGACCGTGGTGTCGATCAGGAAGTGCTGCCCCAGGCCGGCGATCCACAGTGCCGCGGTGGCCAGGTTGCCCTGACGCATCACCGTGCCGCCCTTCAGGGACAGCCGCACGGTGAACGCGCGGACCGTGGCGAGCAGCACGCCGACGGCAAGGCTCGCGGCGAGCATCCCGGCGTCGTGCCCGGACAGCGGACTGGAGGTGGTGTACGCGGCGGTCTCCACCGCGCCGATGACGACCAGGACCAGGCCGATCGGCGAC
Organism: Streptomyces sp. YGL11-2; assembly: GCF_050054615.1. Classification (NCBI taxonomy): domain Bacteria; kingdom Bacillati; phylum Actinomycetota; class Actinomycetes; order Kitasatosporales; family Streptomycetaceae; genus Streptomyces; species Streptomyces sp. YGL11-2. The sequence continues at coordinate 178,913 of NZ_JBNHIN010000014.1, read as the reverse complement.
TTCTCGCGCAGCGGGCGATCGGTGAGCTGCCGGGACAGCAGCCATACCAGCACGGCGGCGGTGATGACGAGGTTGGCGGTGGTGGTGTTGTGGTCCATGACCCCTGGGCCTTCTCTGTGAAACGGGTGTGCGCGGGCTGCGCCGCGTGCCTTCCACGGTGCGGCCGGGCGCGGGCGGAGGGATCGGCCGCCGGGGTGGAGAAAGGGGTGGAGATCACGTCGGCCCGGTACGGGACCTGCGGTGCGTGCCGCCATGATGGGCGGGTGCGGAACGAGGGGATACGACGGCTGCGGCCCGGCCGGTTCCGGGACGGCCTGGACGCGTCCCGGCTGCGCCGGATCGCCCTGAACGGGCTCGCCATCGCCGTCGCGGTCGTCCTGCCGCGGGACACCCCTCAACTGCCGGGCGTCACCGTGCTGTTCTCCGTACTGATCGCGCTGTGGGCGGTGACGACGGTGATCCGGCACCTGCTGGCGCCGCCCTGGCCGGGCGCGATGTGGAGCGTGCTGCTGGTCGGCGGCGCGGTCTGCGCCGGAATGAGCACGCAGCCGTCCGGCCCGGCGTTCGTGGCGTCGGCGGGCCTGTTCCTGCTGACCTCGGCCGTCGAGAGCGACGTCCGGTGGATCGCCGTCGCCACCGCGGCCGGGATCGCCGGCTTCGCGCTCGCCCACGCCGCCGCCGGCGGGAGCCCGGACGCGGCCGTCCCGTCACTGATCTCGGCCGTCACGGGCGGCGGCTTCGGCCTCCTGGCCCGGTTGAACGGCCTCGACCGCCGTAGCGAGCGCAGCGCGGCCGAGCGGCGCGCGGAGAAGGCGGTGCTGGAGGAGCGCGCCAGGATCGCCCGGGACATCCATGACGTACTGGCCCATTCGCTCGGCGGCCTGGTGCTCCAGCTGGACGCGCTGGAGGCGGTCTCGGCGGCGCGCGGCGCGGACGAGGAGGTGCTCGTCCGGGTGCGCGGGGCGCGGGAGATGGCGGCGGACGGCCTGGTGGCGGCGAAGCACGCGGTCGACGCGCTGCGCCGGCTGCCCGCCGGTATCGACGCCGCGCTCGGCGAGATCGTCGCCGGGGCCCGCGCGCTCGGCATGACCGTGGACGTCGAGCTGCGCGGCGAGGCGGCCCGGGTGCCCGCACCGGTCGCCGAGGTGGCCGCTTCGGTCACCGTCGAGGCGCTGACCAACGCCCGCAAGCACGCGCCGGGCGCGCCGGTCGCCGTGACGCTGAAGACCGGCCGGGACGCGGTGCTGCTCCGGATCGCCAACCGGCTCGCGGCGCCGGGCGGCCCGGCGGTGCCGCTGCCCTCGGGCGGGCACGGCGTGGCCGGCATGCGGGAGCGGGCACAGATCGTCGGGGGCACACTCGACGCGGGCCGGAAGGACGGGGTGTGGACGGTGGAATGCCGGGTTCCGTATGAGTGACGGCAGCACGTATGGCGACCGTGGGGGCCGAAGTGGCCGGCCGGTCCAGGTGGTTGTCGCCGACGACCAGGCCGCGGTGCGCGACGGTCTGGTGACCATCCTCGACCACGAGCCGGAGATCGAGGTGGTGGGGACCGCCGCGGACGGCGCCGAGGCCGTCGAGCTGACCCGGCGCCTGGCCCCGGACGTGGTGCTGATGGACCTCCGGATGCCCGGCGTCGACGGCGTCGCGGCGACCCGCGCCATCACCGCGCCCGGCCCGGGGCCCGCGGTGCTGGTGCTGACCACCTACGCCGACGACGAGTCGGTGGTCCGGGCGCTCCAGGCGGGCGCGGCCGGCTATCTGACCAAGAGCGCGGGGCGCGCCCAGATCGTCTCCGCGATCACCGCCACCGCCGACGGGCACCGCACCTTCGCCCCGGAGGTCGCCTCGGTGATGGTGCGCGGCCTGACCCGCCGCACGGCGCTGGAGCGGATCGCGGCGGCGCACGCGCTGACCGTCCAGGAGACCCGGGTCCTCCAGCTGCTCACCGAACGGCGGAGCAATCGGGCCATTGCGGAGGAGCTGTTCGTCTCGGTCGCCACCGTCAAGACGCACATCAACAACCTCTTCGGCAAGCTCCAGGTCGGCAACCGGGCGCAGGCGGCGGAGCTGGTCGAGCGGGTGCGCGGCGAGCGGGGGTGAGGTGCCGCCGGTGGGGACGGCCGTGCGGGGCCGCCGCCCGCGGGAGGGGGCCAGATCACGCGGGCAGGGCATGACCCCGCCGCGGCGATGTACTAGAGTTATCTCGACATCGAGATATCTGGCGAGAGGCGTACCGCTGCCGCGCTAGTTAGGCATACCTAACTAAGGCGTACCTTAGCGGATCGGCTGGGACCTGTGACGGCAGGATGCAGGTGGTACGCGCGAAATCATGCATGAAGGAGACTGTCGTGTCGGCGAACAGCTTCGACGCCCGCAGCACCCTGAAGGTGGGCGACGAGTCTTACGAGATCTTCCGGTTGGACAAGGTCGAGGGCGCAGCCCGCCTGCCGTACAGCCTGAAGGTGCTGCTGGAGAACCTGCTCCGTACCGAGGACGGCGCGAACATCACCGCCGACCACATCCGTGCGCTCGGCGACTGGGACTCCCAGGCGCAGCCGAGCCAGGAGATCCAGTTCACGCCGGCCCGCGTGATCATGCAGGACTTCACCGGCGTGCCCTGCGTCGTGGACCTCGCGACCATGCGTGAGGCCGTCAAGGAGCTGGGCGGCGACCCGGCGAAGATCAACCCGCTGGCGCCGGCCGAGCTGGTCATCGACCACTCCGTCATCGCCGACAAGTTCGGCACCCACGACGCGTTCGCGCAGAACGTCGAGCTGGAGTACGGCCGCAACAAGGAGCGCTACCAGTTCCTGCGCTGGGGCCAGACCGCGTTCGACGAGTTCAAGGTTGTCCCCCCGGGCACCGGCATCGTCCACCAGGTCAACATCGAGCACCTGGCCCGTACGGTCATGGTCCGCAACGGCCAGGCGTACCCGGACACCCTCGTCGGCACCGACTCGCACACCACCATGGTCAACGGCCTCGGTGTGCTGGGCTGGGGCGTCGGCGGCATCGAGGCCGAGGCCGCGATGCTCGGCCAGCCGGTCTCCATGCTCATCCCGCGCGTCGTCGGCTTCAAGCTGACCGGAGAGCTGAAGCCGGGCACCACCGCCACCGACCTGGTGCTGACCATCACCGAGATGCTGCGCAAGCACGGCGTCGTCGGCAAGTTCGTGGAGTTCTACGGCGAGGGCGTCGCCGCCACCTCGCTCGCCAACCGCGCCACCATCGGCAACATGTCGCCGGAGTTCGGCTCCACCGCCGCGATCTTCCCGATCGACGGCGAGACCCTCAACTACCTGCGCCTGACCGGCCGCAGCGACCAGCAGGTCGCGCTGGTCGAGGCGTACGCCAAGGAGCAGGGCCTCTGGCTCGACCCGGCCGCCGAGCCGGACTTCTCCGAGAAGCTGGAGCTGGACCTCTCGACGGTCGTCCCGTCGATCGCCGGCCCGAAGCGCCCGCAGGACCGCATCGTCCTCGCCGAGGCCGCCCAGCAGTTCGCCCAGGACGTCCGCAACTACGTCGACACCGCCGACGAGGCCGGCATGGAGTCCTTCCCGGCCTCCGACGCCCCGGCCACCGCCAACGGCGTCCCGACCAACCCCGTCACCGTCACCGCCCCCGACGGCTCGACGTACCAGATCGACCACGGTGCGGTGACGGTCGCGGCCATCACCTCCTGCACCAACACCTCCAACCCCTACGTCATGGTCGCCGCCGCGCTGGTCGCGAAGAAGGCCGTGGAGAAGGGCCTGACCCGCAAGCCGTGGGTCAAGACCACCCTGGCGCCCGGCTCCAAGGTCGTCACCGACTACTTCGACAAGGCGGGCCTGACCCCGTACCTGGACAAGGTCGGCTTTAACCTCGTCGGCTACGGCTGCACCACCTGCATCGGCAACTCCGGCCCGCTGCCGGAGGAGGTCTCCAAGGCCGTCAACGACCACGACCTGGCCGTGACCTCGGTCCTCTCCGGCAACCGCAACTTCGAGGGCCGGATTAACCCCGACGTCAAGATGAACTACCTGGCGTCCCCGCCGCTGGTCGTCGCGTACGCCCTCGCCGGCTCCATGAAGGTGGACATCACCCGCGAGGCGCTGGGCACCGACACCGAGGGCAACCCGGTCTACCTCAAGGACATCTGGCCCTCCGAGGCCGAGGTCAACGACGTCGTGGCCAACGCCATCGGCGAGGACATGTTCAACAAGTCCTACAGCGACGTCTTCGCGGGCGACGCCCAGTGGCAGGCGCTGCCGATCCCGACCGGCAACACCTTCGAGTGGGACGCCGAGTCCACCTACGTCCGCAAGCCCCCGTACTTCGAGGGCATGACGATGGAGACCACCCCGGTCACCGACATCGCCGGTGCCCGCGTCCTCGCCAAGCTGGGCGACTCGGTCACCACCGACCACATCTCCCCGGCCGGTGCGATCAAGGCCGACACCCCGGCCGGCCAGTACCTCACCGAGCACGGTGTGGAGCGCCGCGACTTCAACTCCTACGGCTCGCGCCGCGGCAACCACGAGGTCATGATCCGCGGCACGTTCGCCAACATCCGCCTGCGCAACCAGATCGCGCCGGGCACCGAGGGCGGCTTCACCCGCGACTTCACGAAGGACGGCGCTCCGGTCTCCTTCATCTACGACGCGTCGCAGAACTACCAGGCCGCCGGCATCCCGCTGGTCGTCCTGGCCGGCAAGGAGTACGGCTCCGGCTCGTCCCGCGACTGGGCCGCCAAGGGCACCGCGCTGCTCGGCGTCAAGGCCGTCATCGCCGAGTCCTACGAGCGCATCCACCGCTCGAACCTCATCGGCATGGGCGTCCTGCCCCTCCAGTTCCCGGAGGGCGCGTCCGCCCAGTCGCTGGGCCTGACCGGCGAGGAGACCTTCGCCTTCTCCGGTGTGACCGAGCTGAACGACGGCAGCACGCCGCGCACGGTCAAGGTCACCACCGACAGCGGTGTGGAGTTCGACGCGGTGGTCCGCATCGACACCCCCGGTGAGGCGGACTACTACCGCAACGGCGGCATCATGCAGTACGTGCTGCGGAGCCTGATCCGCAAGTAGGCGGCGCCCGAGGGCGCTTGAGCACAAGGGCCGCACTCCCCGGAAGGGGGGTGCGGCCCTCTGCTTTCCGGGGCTCAGGATTCTGCACGGGCCTTCAGCCGCCGACTACCCCTGCGGCGGCGCGAGAAGCTCTATTTCCGCCAGTACCGCCTTGTGCGAGGAGACCAGGCGGTAGTGCCGGTACGAACCCGGCGCAGCGATCGAGAACGCGCGGGTCTGGCGGTCCCAGGCGAAGGATTCACCGGTCCGCCGATCCAGTTCCGTCCACGACGTCCCGTCCTGCGACCCTTCCAGCACCCAGTCGCCGGGCGCCCGCGCACGGTCCGCCGAGGTGAGCGTGTACTGCACGGCCCGCACCGGCCGCGCCACCGGCAGCTCCACCGACGTGAACTCCTGCGACGTGGCCGAGGAGTTGTCGAAGAGCGGGCCCGACGGGATCGTCACGTCCACCGGCGGCGCCGGCACCCGGTCGTCCCGGGTGATCGAGGTGGGCGCGGCGTCCGGACCGGTGGCCCAGCGGGAGGGACGGGGGCCCATGGCGAAGTCCAGGGTGCCGCCGCGGGCCAGCAGCGCATGCGGCAGGGCGGTGGAGTTCCACGGCTTCCCGTTGACCCGCAGGCCCTGGACGTAGACGTTGCGGGCGCTGTTGCGGGGGGCGTTGACGGTGAGGTCGCGGCCGTTCTCCAGGTGGATGGTGGCCTTGGTGAACAGCGGGGAGCCCACCGCGTACTCGCCCTGCCCCATCACCAGCGGATAGAAGCCGAGCGAACTGAAGACGTACCACGCGGACATCTCGCCGTTGTCCTCGTCGCCCGGATATCCCTGGCCGATCTCGCTGCCGAGATAGAGCCGGCCGAGCACTTCGCGGACCTTCTGCTGGGTCTTGTAGGGCTGCCCGGCGGCGTCGTAGAGGTAGGCGATGTGGTGGGCGGGCTGGTTGCTGTGCCCGTACATGCCCATCCGGACGTCGCGGGCCTCGGTCATCTCGTGGATGACCTCGCCGTACGAGCCGGCGAACTGCCGTGCCGCGGTCTCCGGTGTGGCGAAGTACGCGTCCAGCTTCCTCGCCAGACCGGCCCGGCCGCCGTAGAGGTTGGCCAGCCCCCGGGTGTCCTGCGGTGCGGTGAAGGCGTAGGTCCAGGCGTTGGTCTCGGTGTAGTCGTAGCCCCAGACGCGCGGGTCGAACGTCCCCGGGGGCAGCCGCCAGTGGCCCTGCGCGTCCCTGCCCTGGAAGAAACCGATCCGGCGGTCGAAGAGGGTGACGTAGTTGCGGGCCCGGCCCAGGAAGTACGCGGACTCCTCCCGGTAGCGGGGGTTGTGGGTCTTCGCGTAGAGCGCCTGTCCCATCCGGGCGATGCCGAAGTCGTTGAGATAGCCCTCCAGCGCCCAGGACGCGCCCTCGCGGGTGTCGGTGCTCGTGTAGCCGAGGAACGGTGCGGTGGTCATGCCCTTGCGGCCGACGCCGGAGGACGGCGGGGCGACGGTGGCGTTCTTGACGGCCGCGTCGTAGGCCGCGGCCGCGTCGAACCGCACGCCCTTGACATAGGCGTCGGCGAAGGCGACATCGGAACTGGTCCCGGTCATCAGGTCCGCATAGCCCGGTGACGACCAGCGCGAGATCCAGCCGCCGTCCTTGTACTGCTGGACGAAGCCGTCGGCCATCTTCCCGGCCAGGCCCGGGGTGAGCAGGGAATAGGCGGGCCAGGTGGTGCGGTAGGTGTCCCAGAAGCCGTTGTTGACGTACACCGCGCCGTCGACGATCTTCGAGCCGGTGCGGGTGGGGGTGTCCGGACCGGCCGGCGGGGAGAACGGACTGGCGTAGCGGACCCGCGAACCGACCTGCTCCGACCCGGAGTTGGGGTAGAGGTAGAGCCGGTAGAGGCTGGAGTAGAGGGTGGTCAGCTGGTCGCGGGTGGCGCCCTGGACCTCGATGCGGCCCAGGAGGGCGTCCCACCGCGCCTGCGCGCGGTCCCGGACGGCGGCGAACGTGGCGCCGTCGGGGATCTCCCGGGCGAGGTTGGCCTTCGCCTGGTCGACGCCGATCAGCGAGGTGGCGATCCGCATCGTCACGGTGCGGTCCGCGCCGGGCGCGAAGCGGAGGTAGCCGGTGACGTCCTTGCCGCCTCCGCCTCCGATGCGGCCGCCGCCGGTCACCGGCTTGTCGAAGACGCCGTAGACGAACAGCCGGCCGGCGCCGATCGACAGCCCGCTCTTGACGTCCGAGTAGCCGCTGACGACACCGTGCGCGAGGTCCAGGTGCAGGCCGCCCTTGTCGTTGACGTTGTCGAAGATCAGGCCGGCGTGGTCGCCGGGGAAGGTGAAGCGCATCATCGCGGCGTGGTCGGCCGGGGCGATCTCCGTCTTCAGGCCGTTGTCGAAGGTCACGCCGTAGTAGTGCGGGCGGGCCGTCTCGTTGGCGTGGTGGAAGGGCAGCGCCCGGCCGGTGCGCGAGGCGTCCGGGGTGCCGGCGGCGACGGTCGGCATCACCTGGAAGGTCTGCCGGTCGCCCATCCAGGGGCTCGGCTCGTGGCTGGCGCTGAACGCCTGGAGGGTGGGCAGGTTGTCGGCGTTGTTCCTCCGCGCGTAGTCGTAGAGCCAGTCGGCGGAGCCCGCGTTGGTCACCGGGGTCCAGAAGTTGAAGCCGTTGGGGACCGCGGTGGCGGGGAAGGTGTTGCCGCGCGAGAAGCTGCCGCTGGAGAGCGTGCCGCGGGTGGTGACGGCGTAGTCGGAGAGGTGGGTGAGCGGCTTCTCCGGGGCCTTGGGGCCGATGGCGATGTCGTCGACCCAGCCGCGGAAGGCCGGCGCGGTGCGCGGCGCGGCGGGCGCGTCGTAGGCGAGCAGGATGCGCGCGATGGTCTTGCCGGCGGCGACCGCGCCGATCCGCGACTCCCGGTTGTTCCACTGGTTGACGTAGAGCGTCTTGGCCGCGGCCTGGCCCTGCGGGGTCAGCGGCGCCCCGTACTGGTCGACCGGGTGCAGCTGGCTCAGATACGTGCCGTCGGTGAAGGCCAGGTCGACGGCGACATGGGTCGCGGGGTAGTCCAGATCGGTGGCGGACATCTCCGGGAAGATCTTGTACGAGAGTGAAGTCGCCGCGGTGACCGGGGTGTTGACCCGGAAGATCTTGTTGTACGCGTACCCGCGGCCGGCGGCGGTGTGGGTGCCGGCGTACCGCAGCGCGTGGCCGCCGGTGAAGCCGGCGTGCGCCTTGGCGGTGGGGGAGTCGGACGGGCCGGTGTCGGTCCGGGTGCTCATGCCGGGCGCCCCGGGGGTGGCCTCCGCACTGACGCCGGAGGTCTTCGGCGTGCCGTCGGGGCCGGTCTCGACGGTGTCGGTCCAGTCCGGCTGCGGCTGGCCCGGTTCGAAGGAGGAGCTGAACCGCGCCGACCCCTGGGGCGGTTGCGGCGGCGCGGCCTGGGCCGCGCCGGTCGCGCCCGGCGCGGTGACCAGGAGCAGAGCCGCCGCCGCGAGGGCGACGGGGCGGGCGATCCCCCGCGGTGGACTGTGCCGGTGTCTGTGCCGCACGCGAGCCCTCTCAACGAGATTGACATCGTTGTCAGTTGCGTATTGCAGAGATAAGTAAGGTGCGTGGGCACTTTGGTGTCAAGGGTGCCGGGGTGATCCGCGGGTGCCCGTGTCGCGGAGAACGAGGGGCCGGGTGTGTGCATACCGGTGAGGTCTCAACTAGGGAAAGAAGCCCGGCCGACCCGGTATCCGATCTTGCCCCTTCGGCCGGAAGTGGACTATACCTATCGGCGTCCGAGCGGCCGTGCGACCAGAGGCCGTGGATGCCGGGGAAAACCGGGGGAAAGGGCGGGTCGGAGGAATTCCCCGCGTATCCCCGGCGAGCCCGGTGCACATCCCGTACCACTCAGCTTCATCTGACCTGCGGTGCCGGGGTGGCTCCGGTACACCGCCTGAGTCCTGAAGAAGGCGAGGACTTGAGCATGGGATCCACCTCTGAAGTCAACCGTCGCGATCTGGTCAAGCGGGCCGCGGCCCTGGGAATTCTCGCCGTACCGGCCATGGGCGCACTGTCGTCCTGTGCCACCGGCGGCGGTGGCGGCTCGGACGACGGTACCAAGAACAAGGGCGCCACCTCGGCAAGGAATCCCCTCGGCGTGAAGAACGGGGCGCCGCTGGAGGCGTTCATCTTCAAGGGCGGGCTGGGCGACCAGTACGCGAAGGACGCCGAGGCCGATTTCAACAAGGCGTACGGCACCACCGTCAAGCACATCGGCACCCAGCAGGTCGGCCCCAAGCTCCAGCCGCGCTTCGCCGGCGGCAATCCGCCGGATCTGATCGACAACTCCGGAGCCGACCACCTCGATATGAACAAGCTGTCCGCACAGGGACAGTTGCAGGATCTCACGCCGCTGCTCGACGCCCCGTCGATGGACGACCCGAAGAAGAAGGTCCGGGACACGCTCTACCCCAGCACCATCGAAAAGGGCAAGCACAAGGACACCTTCGACGTCTTCTACTACGCCTTCACGGTCTACGGCACGTGGTACTCCGGCAAACTGCTGAAGGACAAGGGCTGGACCTATCCCGCGTCGTTCGACGACATGATCACGCTCTGCGCCGAGATCAAGAAGGCGGGGATCGCGCCCTGGACGTATCCGGGGAAGTACCCGTACTACGTCCACTTCAACATCTTCGCGCAGATCGCCAAGATCGGCGGACTCGACAAGTGGATCGCCATCGACAACCTGGAGCCGAACGCCTGGACCTCGAACGACGCGGTCAAGCAGGTCATCGGGCACTACGAGGAACTGGCCGCCAAGGGCTACTTCCTGGAAGGCAGCCAGGGCCTGACGCACATTCAGGCGCAGACCGCCTGGACCCGGGGCAAGGCGGCCTTCATCCCGAACGGCTCCTGGGTGGAGAACGAGGCCGCGCCGACCACCCCCGCCGACTTCGGCATGGCCGTCGGCCCGCTCTTCAACGGCGGCAGCGGCGACAAGATGCCGCACGGCACCCTGCGCGCCGAGCCCAGTGAACCGTTCATCGTCGCCAAGGGTGGCAAGAACCCCGTCGGCGGCATGGAACTGCTGAGAATCATGCTGTCCAAGAAGCACGCACAGAATTTCGCGACCAAGGTCAAGTCGCTGACCTCCGTCCAGGGCGCGACCGACGGAATGCAGCTGTCCCCGGGCCTCTCCTCCGCGGCGCGCGCCGTCAAGGAGGGCGGAAAGAACCTGCTGATGATCCAGCTTCAGGAGTGGTACCCGAAGCTGACCGACGAAAAGCTGGGCGGGCTCACCAGCCAGCTGCTGACCGGTGACATGAAGGCCGCGGACTGGATCAGGAAAGCCCAGCAGTACGCGGACGAGACCGCCAAGGACAGCTCCGTCACCAAGTTCCACCGCGGCTCCTGACCGGGGATCCGACCACGTACCACCGCTGACGAGGGAGGGCCGGGGAGCGCCATGCGACACGGCAAGTACCGATTCATCGTGGGGTTCCTGGCCCTGCCTCTGCTGCTCTACGGGGTTTTTGTGATCTCCCCGTTCGTCCAGGCGTTCCAGATCTCGACGACGGAGTGGAGCGGGCTGCGCGGTACTGCGAAGAGCGTCGGACTGGACAACTACGCCAAGCTGCTGCACAGCGGCGAATTCTGGAACGCGCTCCGGCACAACGTCGTCATGCTGGTGCTGGTGCCGATCGCGACGCTGACGCTGGGACTGTTCTTCGCCTTCATGCTGAACGTCGGCGGAAGGGCCCGCCGCGGGGCGGTCATCACCGGCGTCCGCGGCGCGTCGTTCTACAAATTCGTCTACTTCTTCCCGCAGGTCATCTCGATCACCATCATCTCGGTGATCTGGTTCAACATCTACAATCCGGATCCGCACGACGGCATGCTCAACTCGCTGCTGGGCGCGGTCGGTCTGCACTCCCTCCAGAGTTCCTGGCTGGGCGCCGGCAGCATCGCGCTCGCCTGCATCATGGTGGTGATGGTCTGGGCGAACGTCGGCTTCTACGTCGTGCTGTTCTCCGCCGCCATGGCCTCCATTCCCCGGGAGATCTACGAAGCCTCGCTGCTGGACGGAGCCAACCGCTTCCACACCTTCTTCCGGATCACCCTGCCGCTGCTGTGGGACACCGTGCAGACCGGCTGGGTCTATATGGGCATCATCGCGATGGACGCCTTCGCGCTGGTGCAGATCATGTCGGTCAACATGGGCGGCCCGGCCGGCGCGACGGACGTCGTACCGCTCCGGTTGTACCAAACCGCCTTCCGTGACAGTCAGTTCGGCTATGCGGCGGCGATGGGTGTGGCCATGCTCGTCGTGACGCTGTTGTTCGCCGTCCTCACGATGCGTTTCGCGCGCCGTGAGCGGATCGAGTTCTAGGGGCGGGGCGCATGACGACGGAAACCAATGCGGCGGAAGAGCGTCCGGTGCTCGGCGGGCCGCGATCGGACGACCGGAAAGGCGCCCGGACCACGCGCCGGAGTTCCGAGGGCGGCACGCTCAACGTCTTCTCGCACGGCATCCTGTTCGTCTGGGCGCTGATGGTGGGCATGCCGCTGCTGTGGGTGCTCTGGAGTTCCTTCAAGAGCAGCGGCGACATCCTCACCACCCCCTGGTCGCTCCCGGGAAAGCTGCACTTCGAGAACTGGGTCAACGCCTGGGACAAGGCGAACATCGGCAAGATGTTCCTCAACACCCTGATCGTGGTGGGCGGTTCGGTCACCGGCACGATGGTGCTCGGATCCATGGCGGGCTATGTCCTGGCACGCTTTCAGTTCCCCGGGAACCGGGTCATCTACTACCTCTTCGTCGCCGGTATGTCCTTCCCGGTCTTCATGCTGGTCATCCCGCTGTTCTTCGTGATGCGGGACTTTCCCGGAATCCCGCTGCTGGCGACGTACCAGGGCCTGATCGCCGTCTACATCGCCTACTCGCTGCCGTTCACCGTCTTCTTCATGACGTCGTTCTTCCGCACCCTGCCGACCTCTGTGGCGGAGGCGGCGATGATCGACGGGGCCTCGCACGCCCGGACGTTCTTCCAGGTCATGCTCCCGATGGCCAAGCCCGGCCTGATCAGCATCGGGATCTTCAACTTCCTCGGGCAGTGGAACCAGTACCTGCTGCCGATGGTCCTCAACCAGGACGAGGACAAATACGTGCTGACCCAGGGCCTCGCCAATATCGCGCTCCAGCAGGGCTACGAGGGCGACTGGGGCGGTCTGATGGCCGGCATGATGATCGCGATGCTGCCGGTGCTCCTCGTCTACTTCGTCTTCCAGCGCCAGGTGCAGGCCGGACTGACGGCGGGGGCGCTCAAGTAGCGCTCCGGCACGGAGGGGGCGCTCACGTCCCACGGCGAATGTTTTGCGCCACACCGGGCGGTTCCGCGGCGGCGGGCCGCCCTTGCGGTGCAGGCGCCGCCGCGCTCCTGCCCCGCCGATCACTCAGGGCTCAACGCCTTGACGAGACTTCCCCGTCGGCGTTCTGCTTAGAGTTCACATGTTGAAATCGAAAGCCGCCCCCCGATGGTGTGGGTGCGGCCGGCGGGCAGTCGTCGCACTGCCCGACCCAGGCGGGAGTGGATGAGTCGATGGAGACTCCGGGGTCGCAGTCCTCGCTGCACCGGGCCAATCTGGAGCGGGTCGTGCGCGCGGTGCGCATGGCCGGCTCGCTCACGCAGGCGGAGATCGCCCGGACCACGGGGCTGTCGGCGGCCACCGTCTCGAACATCGTGCGTGAGCTGAAGGACGGCGGGACCGTCGAGGTGACGCCCACCTCCGCGGGCGGTCGACGGGCCCGCAGCGTCTCACTCTCCGGGGACGCGGGCATCGTCGTCGGCGTCGACTTCGGCCACTCCCACCTGCGGGTCGCGGTCGGCAACCTGGCCCACGAGGTGCTGGCCGAGGAGGCCGAGCCGATCGACGTGGACGCCTCGGCGGCGGAGGGCTTCGACCGGGCCGAGCGCCTGGTCAGCCGGCTGATCGCGGAGACGGGTATCAGCGCCGACAAGGTCATCGGCGTCGGACTCGGCGTGCCGGGCCCCATCGACGTGGAATCCGGCACGCTGGGGTCGACGGCGATCCTGCCGGGCTGGTCCGGCACCAATCCCGGCGAGGAGCTGTCCGGGCGCCTCGGCGTGCCCGTGTACGTCGACAACGACGCCAACCTGGGCGCGCTGGGCGAGCTGGTGTGGGGCGGCGGTCGCGGCGCCGCGGACCTGGCGTACATCAAGGTGGCCAGCGGTGTCGGCGCCGGACTGGTGATCAGCGGGCAGATCTACCGCGGGCCGGGCGGCACGGCCGGTGAGATCGGGCACATCACCCTGGACGAGTCCGGGCCGGTCTGCCGCTGCGGCAACCGCGGCTGCCTGGAGACCTTCACCGCCGCCCGCTACGTCCTCCCGCTGCTCCAGCCGAGCCACGGCCCCGATCTGACCATGGCGCGGGTGGTGCAGCTGGCGCGCGAGGGCGACCCGGGCTGCCGCCGGGTGATTGCGGACGTAGGCCGCCATATCGGTAGTGGTGTGGCGAATCTGTGCAATCTGCTCAATCCCAGCCGAGTGGTGCTCGGCGGTGACCTCGCGGACGCCGGCGAGCTGGTGCTCGCGCCGATCCGGGAGTCGGTGTCGCGGTACGCGATCCCCAGCGCGGCACGCCAGTTGGGCATCGTGCCGGGCACGCTCGGCGGCCGGGCCGAAGTCCTGGGGGCGCTGGCCCTCGTGCTGAGCGAGATGGGCGATTCGAGCCTGCTCGACGGTACGCACAGTGCGGACGCACCCGCTATAGCGTGAGCGGCTTACGTTCACACCCCAAACGCATGGCACCGTTGTCATCTCGTTAAGGATTTACTCCTTGACGGTCGGGCGGCGGCCGAGTTGACTTCCAGCCACCTCGGCCGCAACGACGCGGCCATGTCAGGGAGGCAACCCCCATGAACGTTTGGACGCGTCGCGTCGTCATAGGTACCGCCGCCGTCTCGATGGCCCTCTCCGTGGCCGCCTGCGGCAAGGCCGGCGACGGCGGCAAGGGCGGTGGCGGCGACACCAAGACCATCGGCCTGCTGCTGCCGGAGAACAAGACCACGCGGTACGAGACCTTCGACCGCCCGCTGATCGAGGCGAAGATCAAGGCGCTGTGCGCCGACTGCACGGTCAAGTACAACAACGCCGACCAGGACACCCAGAACCAGAAGAAGCAGTTCGACGCCCTGATCACCCAGGGCGTGAAGGTGATCATCCTGGACTCGGTCGACTACAAGGCCACCAAGTCCTGGGTGAACGAGGCCGCGAAGAAGGGCGTCAAGGTCGTCGCGTACGACCGGCTGGCCGAGGGCAACATCTCCGCCTACGTCTCCTACGACAACGAGAAGATCGGCCGCCTCCAGGGCCAGGCACTGGTCAAGGCGCTCGGCGACAAGGCCAAGGACAGCAATGTCGTCATGATCAACGGCTCGCCGACCGACCCCAACGCGCCGTTCTTCAAGAAGGGCGCCCACAGCGTCCTCGACAAGCAGGTCAAGAAGGTCGTCTACGAGCAGGACATCCCGGACTGGTCGCCGGACGAGGCCAACAAGAAGATGAGCGCGGCCATCGACTCGCTCGGCAAGGACGGCTTCCAGGGCGTCTACTCGGCCAACGACGGCATGGCCGGCGGCATCATCACCGCCCTCAAGCAGCAGGGCATCCAGGTCCCGGTCGGCGGCCAGGACTCCGAGCTCGCGGGTCTCCAGCGGATCCTCAAGGGCGACCAGGCGTTCACGATCTACAAGCAGATCAAGCCGCAGGCCGACTCCACCGCCGAGATCGCGGTCAACCTGCTCAAGGGCGAGAAGATCGACTCCCTGACGCCCACCAAGGTCGACAGCCTCAGCGGCGAGGTCAAGGGCATCCCGGCGAAGCTCTACGACGCGCAGATCGTGACCAAGGACAACATCGAGGACACGATCATCAAGGACAAGGTCTACCAGGCGAGCCAGATCTGCACCGGCGACGTCAAGGCGGCCTGCGAGGCAGCGGGTATCAAGTAACGCGCCCCGCCCCCGGCCCCCGGCCCCGCCACCGGCCGGGGGCCCGTACCCCCGCTCTTCGCACCACCACTCCCGCCGCAGCGACGGCGGTGAAGGAGATGATTCACGTGTCCGCTACGCCTGTGCTGGCGTTGCGCGGAGTCTCCAAGCGCTTCGGCGCCGTCCAAGCCCTCACGGACGTCACCCTGGAGATCCGCCCCGGTGAGGTGGTCGCCCTCGTAGGCGACAACGGCGCCGGCAAGTCCACGCTCGTCAAGACCATCTCGGGCGTCCACCCGGTCGACGACGGCGTCATCGAGTGGGAGGGCAAGGCGGTCCGTATCGGCAAGCCGCACGACGCCCAGGAACTCGGCGTCGCGACCGTCTACCAGGACCTCGCGCTCTGCGACAACCTCGACGTCGTCGCCAACCTCTACCTCGGCAGCGAGATCCGCTCCGCCGGCGTCCTCGACGAGATCGCCATGGAGAAGCGCGCCAAGGAGCTCCTGGACACGCTGTCCATCCGCATCCCCAGCGTCCGCATCCCGGTCGCCGCGCTCTCCGGCGGCCAGCGGCAGGTGGTCGCCATCGCCCGTGCGCTGATCGGCGAGCCGAAGGTCGTCATCCTCGACGAGCCGACCGCCGCCCTGGGCGTCGAGCAGACCGCGCAGGTCCTCGACCTCGTCGAGCGGCTGCGCGAACGCGACCTCGGCGTCATCCTCATCAGCCACAACATGGCCGACGTACAGGCCGTCGCGGACCGCGTCGCGGTGCTGCGGCTGGGTCGCAACAACGGTGTCTTCAACGTCGCGGACACCTCCCACGAAGAGATCATCGCCGCCATCACCGGCGCCTCGGACAACGCCGTCACCCGCCGCAAGGCGCGTACGGACCAGGTGAAGAAGGAGGCCGGGGCATGAGTGAGCAGACCACCGAAGCGGGCCCCGAGACCCCGCAGCCGGCCGCCGTCGACCCCCGGCTGCTGGTCCGGGAGAAGGGCTTCGCCGGCTACCTCGAAGAGTTCGTGCGCCGGGTGCGCGGCGGTGAGCTGGGCTCGCTGCCGGTCATCATCGGCCTGCTCGTCATCGCGGTCGTCTTCCAGATCAAGAACAGCAGCTTCCTGTCCGCGGACAGCCTCGCCAACATCGGTGTCTACACCTCCGGCATGGGCATCATGGCCGTCGGCATCGTGTTCGTGCTGCTGCTCGGCGAGATCGACCTGTCGGTCGGCTCGGTGGCCGGCGTCGGCGCGGCCGTCTGGGCCGTGCTGAGCGTCACGCACGGCCTCAACGACTGGCTCGCGGTCGTGCTGGCCATCGCCGCGGGCGCCGCCATCGGCGCCCTGCACGGGTTCTTTTTCGCCAAGGTCGGGGTGCCCGCCTTCGTCGTCACCCTGGCCGGGTTCCTGGGCTGGAGCGGCCTGCAGATTTGGATGATGGGCAAGGAAGGCTCCATCAACACCCCCAGCGGCAGCCTGGTGGAGAACCTCACCGGCTACTACTTCGAGAACAAGGCCGCCGCCTACGGCCTCGCCGCGATCGCGGTCCTCGCGTACGCCGGCTCGCTCCTCCTGGAGAGCAAGCGGCGCCGGGCCGCCGCCCTGCCGTCCCGGCCGCTGGGCGAGATCCTGCTGCGCACCGGTGTCGTCGCGGTGATCGCCTTCGTCGTCGCCTACGAACTCAACGAGCCGAGCGGCGCCCGCGGGCTGCCGCTGGCCCTGGTGCTGTTCCTCGCCGTCCTGGTCGTCGCCGACTTCGTGGTGCGCCGCACCTCCTACGGCCGGCAGATCTTCGCGGTCGGCGGCAACGCGGAGGCGGCCCGCCGGGCCGGTATCAACGTCAACCGGGTCCGGATCACCGTCTTCGCCATCTCCGGCATGCTGGCCGCCTTCGGCGGACTGTTCATCGCCAGCCTCTCCGGCGGCGCCACCAAGAACCTGGGCGCCGGCAACACGCTGATGAACGTCATCGCGGCGGCGGTCATCGGCGGCACCAGCCTCTTCGGCGGGCGCGGCAAGATCTGGTCCGCGCTGCTGGGCATGCTGGTCATCCAGTCGATCCAGCAGGGGCTGAACCTGCTCGGCATGGCCAGCGAGATCCAGTACATGATCACCGGCGCGGTGCTACTGGCCGCCGTAGTGATCGACTCGGTGTCGCGGCGGACGCAGAAGACCGCCGGCCGGACCTGATCCCCACCGGCCGTATATCGGCAGAAACCGGCCTCTACCGGGCGTGTCCCGGTGGGGGCCGGTTTCCGTGCGGTGACCCACGCCACGGCGGCCGAAAAGCGCCGTTTCGGGCCGCTGTCACCCAAGTGACATACATCGCCGCACCCGGCCGCGCCCGCGGCGGACGCAACATTAGACTCATCTGATCGGCAAGCTCGACCACGGCAGCAAGGAGGCATGGGGTGGCATTGCTGACCCGTATCAAGGGGCCGCGCGACCTGGACCGTCTGAGTCCGGACCAGCTGACACAGCTGGCGGGGGAGATTCGTGGCTTCCTCGTCGACGCGGTCTCCAAGACCGGCGGACACCTCGGCCCGAACCTCGGCGTGGTCGAGCTGACCATCGCCCTGCACCGCGTCTTCCACTCCCCGAAGGACAAGATCCTCTTCGACACGGGGCACCAGTCCTACGTCCACAAGGTGCTGACCGGCCGCCAGGACTTCACCAGGCTCAAGGCCAAGGGCGGGCTCTCCGGCTACCCCTCCCGTGCCGAGTCCCCGCACGACATCATCGAGAACAGCCACGCCTCCACGGTCCTGGGCTGGGCCGAGGGCCTCGCCAAGGCCAACGAGGTCCGCGGCATGGACGACCGGGTCNGACATCATCGAGAACAGCCACGCCTCCACGGTCCTGGGCTGGGCCGAGGGCCTCGCCAAGGCCAACGAGGTCCGCGGCATGGACGACCGGGTCGTGGCCGTCATCGGCGACGGGGCGCTGACCGGCGGCATGGCCTGGGAGGCGCTCAACAACATCGCCGCCGCCAAGGACCGCCCGCTCGTCATCGTCGTCAACGACAACGAGCGCTCCTACGCGCCCACCATCGGCGGCCTAGCCAACCACCTCGCCACCCTGCGCACCACCGACGGCTACGAGCGCTTCCTGGCCCGCGGCAAGGACCTCCTGGAGCGCACCCCCGTCGTCGGCAAGCCGCTCTACGAGACCCTGCACGGCGCCAAGAAGGGCCTGAAGGACTTCATCGCGCCGCAGGGCATGTTCGAGGACCTGGGCCTGAAGTACGTCGGCCCGATCGACGGCCACGACATCGAGGCGCTGGAGTCCGCGCTGACCCGCGCCAAGCGCTTCGGCGGCCCGGTGATCGTCCACTGCCTCACCCAGAAGGGCCGCGGCTACCAGCCCGCCGAGCAGGACGAGGCCGACCGCTTCCACGGCATCGGCCCGATCCACCCCGACACCGGCCTGCCCATCTCCTCCGGCGGCAAGGACTGGACCTCCGTCTTCGGCGACGAGATGGTCGCGCTCGGCAAGGAGCGCGAGGACATCGTCGCCATCACGGCGGCCATGCTCCAGCCGGTCGGCCTGGAGAAGTTCGCCAAGCGGTTCCCGGACCGGGTCTACGACGTCGGCATCGCCGAGCAGCACGCCGCGGTCTCCGCCGCCGGCATGGCCACCGGCGGCCTGCACCCGGTCTTCGCGGTGTACGCCACCTTCCTCAACCGCGCCTTCGACCAGGTCCTGATGGACGTCGCGCTGCACAAGTGCGGCGTCACCTTTGTCCTGGACCGCGCCGGCGTCACCGGCACCGACGGCGCCTCGCACAACGGCATGTGGGACATGTCGATCCTCCAGGTCGTCCCCGGCCTGCGGATCGCCGCCCCGCGCGACGCCGACCAGGTGCGCGCCCAGCTGCGCGAGGCCGTCGAGGTCGACGACGCGCCGACCGTGGTGCGCTACTCCAAGGGCGCGGTCGGCCCGGCCGTCGAGGCGGTCGGACGGGTCGGCGGCATGGACGTGCTCCACGAGCCCGCCGCCGACCGCCCCGACGTGCTGCTGGTCTCGGTCGGCGCGCTCGCCCCCATGTGCCTGGAGGTCGCCGACCTCCTCGACAAGCAGGGCATCTCCACCACCGTCGTCGACCCGCGCTGGGTCAAGCCGGTCGACGAGGCGCTGCCGGGCCTGGCCGCGCGGCACCGCGTGGTGGTCACCGTCGAGGACAACATCCGCTCCGGCGGCGTCGGTTCGGCCATCGCCCAGGCGCTGCGGGACGCCGGGGTGGACATCCCGCTGCGCGACTTCGGCATCCCCGAGCGGTTCCTGGACCACGCCTCCCGCAAGGAGGTGCTGGCGGAGATCGGGCTCACCGCACCGGACATCGCGCGCCAGGTGACCGGCCTGGTCGCCAAGATGGACAACCGCGGCGACGCCACCGGCGCCCCGGCCGCGGACGGCGAGGCGGTCCCGGGGGCCGGCGGCACCGGGAAGGCGGCCGAGCCCGCCGAGGTGGCCCGCGACTGAGGCGGCGCCCGCAGCCGTCACCCCTGATGGGCCGGCCGGACATCCGTACGGGTGTTCCGGTCGGCCCATCGGCATGACCGCGGTCGCACCCCATCGGGTGAATCCCCGCGTCCGAAAGGCCCGCCGAAGCTCACTGTTTACGGACATTGCAGACACTCGGTCAGTTCAGGACAGTTGCGTCAGGGCCATCCAGGCGGAGGTTCGCCCATGAGCACACAGCACGGACCGCAAGGTCACCGGCCACCGGGACCGCCCGGGGAATCCCGCCGCGATCGCGGCGTGTTCCGCACGAAGACCGTCGAGCAGTCGATCCGGGACACCGAGGAGCCGGAGCACTCGCTCAAGAAGTCCCTCTCGGCGCTCGACCTCACCGTCTTCGGCGTCGGTGTCGTCATCGGCACCGGCATCTTCGTCCTCACCGGAAAGATCGCCAAGGAACAGGCCGGGCCCGCCGTCGCGGTGTCCTTCGTCGTCGCGGGCGTGGTCTGCGCGCTGGCGGCGCTGTGCTACGCGGAGTTCGCCTCCACCGTCCCGGTCGCCGGGTCGGCCTACACCTTCTCGTACGCGTCACTGGGCGAGCTGCCCGCCTGGATCATCGGCTGGGACCTGATCCTCGAACTCGCCCTGGGCTGCGCGGTGGTCGCCGTCGGCTGGTCCGGCTATGTGCGCTCGCTGCTGGACTCCGCCGGGCTGCACCTGCCGTCCGCACTGTCCGGCACCCATGGCGGGCGGTTCGGCTTCGACCTGCTCGCCTGCGTCCTCGTCCTGGTGCTCACCGCCGTCCTGGTGTTCGGCATGAAGCTGTCCTCCCGGGTGACGGCGGTGGTCGTCGGCATCAAGGTCGCCGTGGTCCTGCTAGTCGTCATCGCCGGCGCGTTCTTCGTCTCCGGCGCCAACTACCAGCCGTTCGTCCCGCCGAGCCGGCCGGCCGTGGGCGGCGGCGGACTGGCCGCGCCGCTCTCCCAGCTGATGTTCGGCTTCACCCCGTCCGACTTCGGCATCATGGGCATCTTCGCCGCCGCCGCGGTGGTCTTCTTCGCCTTCATCGGCTTCGACATCGTGGCCACCGCCGCCGAGGAGACCCGGGTCCCGCAGCGCGACGTACCGCGCGGCATCCTCGGCTCGCTGGCCATCTGCACCCTGCTCTACGTCGCCGTGTCCGTCGTCGTCACCGGCATGGAGAAGTACGACCGGCTCTCCGTGGACGCCCCCCTCGCCGACGCCTTCAAGCACGTCGGGTACCCGTTCTTCGCGGACCTGATCAGCTTCGGCGCCGCCGTCGGCCTGACCTCGGTCTGCATGATCCTGCTGCTCGGCCAGAGCCGGGTGTTCTTCGCGATGAGCCGCGACGGGCTGCTGCCCCAGGTCTTCTCCCGCGTCCACCCGACATTCGGCACCCCGCACCGCTCCACCATCGTGCTCGGCGCCGTCGTCGCGGTCGTCTCCGGCTTCACCTCCATCGACGTGCTGGCCGAACTCGTCAACATCGGCACGCTCTTCGCCTTCGTGGTCGTCGCCATCGGCGTCGTCCTCCTCCGCCGCTCCCGCCCCGACCTGCCGCGCGCCTTCCGCACGCCCCTGGTCCCCCTGATCCCGGTCCTCTCCGTCCTCGCCTCGTTCTGGCTGATGCTCAACCTGCCCGCCGAGACCTGGATCCGGTTCGCGATCTGGATGGCGATCGGCTTCGCCGTCTACTTCGTCTACGGCCGCGGCCACAGCCGCCTCGGCACCCGCACCGAGGACCGGGGCCCGGCCGGCGCCCGCGCATAGCGGACCGCTCGCCAACCACCGCGGCCCGTACGGCCCTTGGGGCGGTACGGGCCGTCCCCGCGGCCGTACGGAACGGTGCCGCGGGGGCCGCGCACCGCCCTGTGCACCGGTCCGGGCCGCTACGGCGCCGCGCCGCGACCGCGTCCACCCCACACCGTCCGGGGGCCCGTCACGGCGGCCCCCAGCGCCTGTACACGTTCCCGCAGCCCGCGGTCCGCGGTGACCACGAGGCAGTCCCGCCCCCGGCCCTCCTCGGCCACCAGCTGCACGATCCGGTCGTCGCCGCTGCCGTACGCGGACACCACCCGCACGCCCTCGGCGGACGGCACGCCGCGCGCCGCGCCCTCCACCACGAGGACCATCTCCAGCGGCGGCGCGACCAGCCCCGGCAGCCCCGTGCCGGCGTACTGCCCGAGCGCGTCCCGCAGCCGCCGAGCCGCCCCGCGCCGGTCCCGCCACCAGCCGTCGGGCACCGAGCCGACCACATTCGCGGCATCGACGATGACCAGGGAGTCCATGGAATCCATACGGTCAGCCTGCCACGGTCGGCCACCTGCCACGGCAGGCCGGTCTGCCTCGGCCCGCGAGGTCTTCCCCCGCCCCCTCCCCCTCTCCCCCTTCGGGGGAGGGGGCGGGGGGTGGGTTCGGGGGTGGGGGACGCGCGCGGACGCACGCCGCCTCCCGGCCGCGCCCGGGAGCGGAGCCCAAAAACGCGGCGACGCGCGGACCGGCTCCACCGAGCCGGCCCGCGCGCCTGACCATCCCCGCGCGCGGCCCCTTAGACGGGAACGCTCGCGATGCCCGGGGACAGGAACTTCTTGCCGGTCACCCGCTCGGAGACGCCCTCACGGTCCAGGTACGGCGTGATGCCGCCCAGGTGGAAGGGCCAGCCGGCGCCGGTGATCAGGCACAGGTCGATGTCCTGCGCCTCGGCGACCACGCCCTCGTCCAGCATCAGGCCGATCTCCTGCGCCACGGCGTCCAGCACGCGGTCGCGGACCTGCTCCTCGGTCAGCACCGAGTCGCCCTGCTTCAGCAGTGCGGCGACCTCCGGGTCCAGCTCCGGCTTCCCGCTGTCGTAGACGTAGAAGCCGCGCTTGCCGGCCTCGACGACCGCCTTGAGGTTGGGGGAGACCGTGAAGCGCTCCGGGAAGGCGCCGTGCAGCGTCTCGGAGACGTGCAGGCCGATCGCCGGGCCGACCAGCTCCAGGAGGACGAGCGGCGACATCGGCAGGCCGAGCGGCTCGACCGCCTTCTCGGCGACGGCGACCGGGGTGCCCTCGTCGATGACGTTCTGGATCTCGCCCATGAAGCGGGTCAGGATGCGGTTGACGACGAACGCCGGGGCGTCCTTCACCAGCACGGCCGTCTTCTTCAGCGACTTGGCGACCGCGAAGGCGGTGGCCAGCGACGCGTCGTCGGTCTTCTCGGCCCGGACGATCTCCAGCAGCGGCAGGATCGCGACCGGGTTGAAGAAGTGGAAGCCCACGACCCGCTCGGGGTGCTTGAGCTTCGACGCCATCTCGGTGACCGAGAGGGAGGAGGTGTTGGTGGCGAGCACGGCGTGCTCCGGCACCACGGCCTCGACCTCCGCGAACACCTTCTGCTTGACGCCCATCTCCTCGAAGACGGCCTCGATGACGAAGTCCGCGTCGCCGAAGGCGGCGGCCTTGTCGAGGTGACCGCTGACCAGGCCCTTGAGGCGGTTGGCCTTGTCCTGGTTGACCCGGCCCTTGAGCAGCAGCTTGTCGATCTCGCCGTGGACGTACGCGACGCCCTTGTCGATCCGGGCCTGGTCGATGTCCGTGAGGACGACCGGGACCTCCAGGCGGCGGGCGAACAGCAGCGCCAGCTGGGAGGCCATCAGGCCCGCGCCGACCACGCCGACCTTGGTGACGGGACGGGCCAGCGACTTGTCCGGCGCACCGGCGGGCCGCTTGGCGCGCTTCTGCACCAGGTTGAACGAGTAGATGCCGGACCGCAGTTCGCCGCCCATGATCAGGTCGGCGAGCGCCTGGTCCTCGGCGTCGAAGCCCTGCCGCAGGTCGCCGTTCTTGGCCGCCGCGATGATGTCCAGCGCCCGGTAGGCGGCCGGGGCCGCACCGTGCACCTTGCCGTCCGCGATCGCCTTGCCGCGTGCCACGGCCGCGTCCCACGCCTCACCGCGGTCGACCTCGGGCCGTACGACCTCGGTGTCGCCCTTGAGGACGGCGGCGGTCCAGTGCAGCGACTGCTCCAGGAAGTCCGCGCCCTCGAAGAGCGCGTCCGCGATGCCGAGGTCGAAGACCTGCTGGCCCTTGAGCTG
The DNA here is from genome assembly GCF_050054615.1 of Streptomyces sp. YGL11-2. Classification (NCBI taxonomy): domain Bacteria; kingdom Bacillati; phylum Actinomycetota; class Actinomycetes; order Kitasatosporales; family Streptomycetaceae; genus Streptomyces; species Streptomyces sp. YGL11-2. The sequence continues at coordinate 155,312 of NZ_JBNHIN010000014.1, read as the reverse complement.
CTTGTTCTGGTTGAGCGAGTTCTCGATGATCACGCTCACCGCGCGGTCCGCGCCGATCAGGTTCGGCAGCAGCGCGCAGCCGCCCCAGCCCGGCACCAGGCCGAGGAAGACCTCGGGGAGCGAGAAGGCGGGCAGCGCCTTGGAGACGGTGCGGTAGGTGCAGTGCAGACCGACCTCGACACCGCCGCCCATCGCCGCGCCGTTGTAGTACGCGAAGGTGGGCACGGCCAGCGACGACAGCCGCTTGAAGACGTCGTGGCCGCCCTTGCCGATGGCCAGCGCGTCCGCGTGGCGCTTGAGCAGCTCGACGCCCTTGAGGTCGGCGCCCACGGCGAAGATGAACGGCTTGCCGGTGATGCCCGCGGCGACGATCTCGCCGGCCGCGGCCTCCTTCTCGACCTGGTCGATGGCGGTGTTGAGGTTCGCCAGCGACTGCGGGCCGAAGGTGGTCGGCTTGGTGTGGTCCAGGCCGTTGTCCAGCGTGATCAGCGCGAACCGGCCGGCGCCCTGGGGGAGGTCGAGGTGGCGCACGTGCGCCTGCGTGACGACCTCGTCCGGGAACAGCTCGGCCGCACCCTTCAACAGCTCAGCGGTGGTGCTCACTTGCCTGCCCCCTCGAAGTGCGGGTTCTCCCAGATGACCGTGCCGCCCATACCGAAGCCGACGCACATGGTGGTGATGCCGTAGCGGACCTCCGGCTGCTCCTCGAACTGCCGCGCCAGCTGCGTCATCAGACGCACACCGGACGACGCCAGCGGGTGGCCGAAGGCGATGGCGCCGCCGTACTGGTTGACCCGCGGGTCGTCGTCGGCGATGCCGTAGTGGTCGAGCAGCGAGAGCACCTGGACGGCGAACGCCTCGTTGATCTCGAAGAGGCCGATGTCGTCGATCGTCAGACCGGCCTTGGCCAGCGCCTTCTGGGTCGCCGGAACCGGGCCGATGCCCATGACCTCGGGCTCGACACCCGCGAAGGCGTAGTCGACGAGGCGCATCTTGACCGGCAGCCCCAGCTCGCGCGCCACGTCCTCGGCGGCGATCAGTGAGGCGGTGGCGCCGTCGTTGAGGCCGGCGGCGTTGCCCGCGGTCACCCGGCCGTGCGGGCGGAACGGGGTCTTCAGGCCGGCGAGGTTCTCCAGCGTCGTGCCCGGACGCATCGGCTCGTCGGCGGTGGCCAGGCCCCAACCGGTCTCGCCGGCCTCGGCGTTGGTGCGGCGCACCGAGATCGGCACCAGGTCGGCCTGGATCCTGCCGTCGGCGTACGCCTTCGCGGCCTTCTCCTGGCTGCGCACCGCGTACTCGTCGGCGCGCTGCTTGGTGATGTGCGGCAGCCGGTCGTGGAGGTTCTCCGCCGTCATGCCCATGAAGAGCGCGGACTGGTCGACCAGCTTCTCCGAGACGAAGCGCGGGTTGGGGTCCACGCCCTCGCCCATGGGGTGGCGGCCCATGTGCTCGACACCGCCGGCGACGGCGATGTCGTACGCGCCGAAGGACACCCCGCCGGCGACGCTGGTCACCGCGGTCATCGCGCCGGCGCACATCCGGTCGACGGAGAAGCCGGGCACGGACTGCGGCAGGCCCGCCAGGATGGCGGCGGTACGGCCCAGGGTCAGGCCCTGGTCGCCGATCTGGGTGGTGGCGGCGAGGGCGACCTCGTCGATCCGGGCCGGGTCCAGGTCCGGGTTGCGGCGCAGCAGCTCCCGGATGCACTTGACGACCAGGTCGTCGGCGCGGGTCTCGTGGTAGATGCCCTTCGGGCCCGCCTTGCCGAACGGGGTGCGGACGCCGTCGACGAAGACGACGTCCCTAGCGGTACGAGGCACGTTGGCTCTCCTCCAGGTGCGGGGTGGCACTGCTGCGGGGCGCGCCCCGGAGGACGCGTCACACCCCACATGCTACTTACGGGTAACCAAGCTGCACACCCCTCTCGCCCGGAGCGGCGAACGTCACACCGCCCCCCGGCCGCGGCGGCCGCACGCACACGGCCCCGGCCGCGCGGTCTCGCGCGGCCGGGGCCGTGTGCCACCGGGAAACGGAGGGAGCCGGCTCACTCGCCGTTCGTCAGCAGCGCCTCGGTGAGGATCGGAGCGACCTGGTCGACCTGCCAGGGGCGGGCGCCGTGCCCGGCCAGGATCCCGGCGACCGCCTCCTCGGTGGGGCGGGCCGGCGGCTCCCAGCACAGCCGGCGCACCGTGTCCGGGGTGATCAGGTTCTCCTGCGGGAGGCTCAGGTGCTCGGCCAGCGCCGTCACCGCGGCCCGCGCGGCCGACAGCCGGGCCGCCGCCGCGGGGTCCTTGTCGGCCCACGAACGGGGCGGCGGCGGGCCGTTGAGCGGCTGGCCGGGCTGCGGCAGCTCGCTGTCCGGCAGCGCCCGGGCGCGGTCGACGGCGGCCTGCCACTGCTCCAGCTGGCGCCGGCCCATCCGGTGCCCGAAGCCGGGCAGCGCGGCCAGCGCATGGCTGTTCGGCGGCAGATGCAGCGCGGCCTCCACGATCGCGCCGTCGCCGAGCACCTTGCCCGGCGACACGTCGCGCCGCTGGGCGACCTGGTCGCGGGTGGTCCACAGCTCCCGTACGACCGCCATCTGCCGGCGCCGGCGGACCTTGTGCATCCCGGACGTACGGCGCCAGGGGTCCTTGCGGGGTGGCGGCGGGGGAGCGGCGGCGATGGCGGCGAACTCCTGCCGGGCCCACTCCAGCTTCCCCTGCCGCTCCAGCTCCTCCTCCAGCGCGTCGCGCAGGTCCACCAGCAGCTCGACGTCGAGCGCGGCGTAGCGCAGCCAGGGGTCGGGCAGCGGGCGGGTGGACCAGTCGACGGCGGAGTGGCCCTTCTCCAGGGCGTAGCCGAGGACGTTCTCGACCATGGCGCCGAGGCCCACCCGGGCGAAGCCGGCCAGCCGCCCGGCCAGCTCGGTGTCGAACAGCCGGGTGGGGACCATCCCTATGTCGCGCAGGCAGGGCAGGTCCTGGGTGGCGGCGTGCAGCACCCACTCGGCGCCGGCGACCGCCTCGCCGAGCGAGGAGAGATCGGGGCAGCCGACCGGGTCGATCAGCACGCTGCCGGCGCCCTCGCGGCGCAGCTGGACGAGGTAGGCGCGCTGGCCGTAGCGGTATCCCGAGGCGCGCTCGGCATCGACGGCGACGGGGCCGCGGCCGGCGGCGAAGGCGGCGACGATCTCGGCGAGCGCCTCGGGGGTGGCGGTCACCGGGGGGATGCCTTCGCGGGGTTCCAGTAGGGGTACCGGCGCCGGTCGGGAATCCGGAGGCGAGTCTCCGGGTACTCGCAGTGTCGTGTCTGCTGCGGTCTTTTGGGCGTCGGTCACCAGTCAAGGGTATCTGTGTATGCACGTCGCCCGTCGGGGGAATGTTCCCTCGACGGGCGAGACGGGTCGGAAGCGGGGGTTCAGTGGATGATGCCGGTGCGCAGGGCCACCGCCACCATTCCGGCCCGGTCGCCGGTTCCCAGCTTGCGCGCGATGCGGGCGAGGTGGCTCTTGACGGTCAGCGCCGACAGCCCCATCGACACGCCGATGGCCTTGTTGGACTGGCCCTCCGCCACCAGCCGCAACACCTCGACCTCGCGCCCCGACAGCTCGCGGTAGCCACCGGGGTGTCCGGGCGCGCCCGGAGGGCGGCGCTGCATCCGGGCGGCGTTGGCGCCGATGGGCGCGGCGCCCGGCCGTCCCGGCAGGCCGAGGTTGGTGCGGGTACCGGTGACGACATAGCCCTTGACGCCGCCGGCGAGGGCGTTGCGTACGGCGCCGATGTCGTCCGCGGCGGACAGTGCGAGACCGTTGGGCCAGCCGGCCGCCCGTGTCTCGGACAGCAGCGTGAGGCCGGAGCCGTCGGGAAGGTGGACGTCGGCAACGCAGATGTCGCGCGGGTTGCCGACGCGGGGACGGGCCTCCGCGATGGACGACGCCTCGATCACGTCACGTACTCCGAGGGCCCACAGGTGGCGGGTGACGGTGGAGCGGACACGAGGGTCGGCCACGACGACCATGGCGGTCGGCTTGTTCGGGCGGTAGGCGACCAGGCTCGAAGGTTGCTCAAGGAGAACTGACACCGGGCCTCCTGGGGGAGTGGCGGGGACGGAAGTCGGCTGGGGAGAGCCGGAAAGATCCGTGTTTGAAGGGTCACTGACCTCTTCGGCAGCAAACCGGCGGGACTTTAGACTTTGATCACGATTTAGTTAGGGGCAATTCGGGCAAATCGGATGCGTGAGCGATCAAGGTGAGCATGGAGTGCATATCGAGGTGATCACAGGCGTACGCGATGCCGCCCGGACCCAACACGAGTCGGCGCCGAGATGATCACGGGAGCGGCCGGGCCGGCGGACCAAGCGGCGCCGCGGCCGGCCCGCACACGGCGGCCCGCCGCCCGCGGGCCGTACGAAGAGGAAAGCGCCGCAGCTCAGTGGGGCTGCGGACCGCGCCGCTGGGGGAGCGGTACGACACCGCCGCGCGGCGCCGGGTCGAGCGGGGTCGGCGGCAGCCCGGCCACCTGGCACAGCAGATCGCACCACGCGGACAGGTGTGCCGCCAGATCCGGCACCCCGCCCGGCCCCTCGGTCGGCGTCCAGGAGGCCCGGATCTCGATCTGGGTCGCCGGCTCCCGCGCCGACAGCCCGCCGAAGTAGTGCGACCCGGCCCGCGTGACCGTGCCGCTGGGCGCCCCGTACCGCACGCCGCGCGCTTCCAGCGCGCCGGTGAGCCAGGACCACGACACCTCCGGCAGCAGCGGATCGGCGCCCATCTCCGGCTCCAGCTCCGCGCGCGCCAGCGTCACCAGCCGGAACGTGCCCTGCCAGGTGTCGTCGCCGGCCGGCTGGTGGAGGACCACCAGCCGCCCGTCCGCCAGGTCCTTGTCCTCCCCGCCCGGTCCCGCCTCGCGCTCGACCACCGCGGCCTCCAGCGCGTACGCGAAGGGGGCGAGCCGTTTCGGCGCGGGTGTCGGGTCGATCTCGATCTCCGGCCGCAGTCGTGCCGCCCGGAGCGCCTCGACCGCCTGGCGGAAGGGGATCGGGGTCTCGTCCGCGCTGTCCGCGAGGTGTTCGTGAGCCGCAGCCATGCCCGGAAGATTAGGCGGAAGACGGCGCTCATACGCGGAGGACACCCGATGCGCGCGTCGCCCGTTCGGAGGTGTCGACGGGTGCATGCGAAGATTCGGGTCGTGAGCGCCAACGACATTCCCCAAGCTCTCAACTCCGATCGAGCAGGGGAGACCCCAACTGTGGGCCAGCAGCAGACCGCAACGTACGACTCGGCATTCCTCAAGGCGTGCCGGCGCGAGCCGGTGCCGCACACGCCGGTGTGGTTCATGCGCCAGGCCGGGCGCTCGCTGCCGGAGTACCGCAAGGTCCGTGAGGGCACCGCGATGCTCGACTCCTGCATGCAGCCGGAGCTCGTCACCGAGATCACGCTCCAGCCCGTGCGCCGGCACGGTGTCGACGCCGCCATCTACTTCAGCGACATCGTCGTCCCCCTCAAGGCCATCGGCGTCGACCTCGACATCAAGCCCGGCATCGGCCCGGTCGTCGAGAACCCGATCCGCACCCGCGCCGATCTGGAGCGGCTGCGCGCCCTGGAGCCAGGCGACGTCCCGTACGTCACCGAGGCCATCGGGATGCTCACCCGCGAACTGGGCGGCACCCCCCTGATCGGCTTCGCGGGCGCGCCGTTCACGCTCGCCAGCTACCTCGTCGAGGGCGGCCCGTCCCGCAACCACGAGCACACCAAGGCCCTGATGTACGGCGACCCGCAGTTGTGGGCCGACCTGCTCGACCGGCTCGCGGACATCACCGCGGCGTTCCTGAAGGTCCAGATCGAGGCCGGCGCGAGCGCCGTGCAGCTCTTCGACTCCTGGGTCGGCGCGCTCGCCCCCGCCGACTACCGGCGCTCCGTCATGCCCGCCTCCCGCAAGGTCTTCGACGCGGTCGCCTCCTACGGCGTCCCCAGGATCCACTTCGGCGTCGGCACCGGCGAACTCCTCGGCCTGCTGGGCGAGGCGGGCGCCGACGTGGTCGGCGTCGACTGGCGGGTCCCGCTGGACGAGGCGGCCCGCCGGGTCGGCCCCGGCAGGGCGCTCCAGGGCAACCTCGACCCGGCCGTCCTCTTCGCCCCGCGCGAGGCCGTCGAGACCAAGGCCCGCGAGGTGCTGGACGCGGCGGCGAGCCTGGAGGGCCATGTCTTCAACCTGGGCCACGGCGTGCTGCCGAACACCGACCCGGAGGCGCTGACCCGGCTCGTCGAGTACGTCCACGCGCAGACCGCGCGCTGACCGGACCGCACCGCGGGCGGCGGGGTCAGGCCCTCCCCCAGCCAACGCTGGGCGGTGCCCCCAGCCGCCCGCACCGCCGCCTTCGTCGCGCCTGCCGGCGGTCGACGGCGAGTGGTGCCGCCACGTCACGGCGCGGCGCCGGCCACCACCGCCTGTCCCGGTGTGTCCGGAGGGGCCGCGCGCTCAGAACGGGTACCCGGCGGGCGTGGCGCGCACCGTGGTCCAGCGGGTCTCGGTGAACGCGTCGAGGTTGGCCTCACCGCCGAAGCGGGAGCCGGTGCCGGAGTCGGCCAGCCCGCCGAAGGCCGCGACCGGCTCGTCGTTGACGGTCTGGTCGTTGATGTGGACCAGGCCGGTCGGGATGCGGTCGGCGAGGTCCAGCGCGCGGGCCGCGTCGCGGGTGACGATGCCCAGGGCGAGCCCGTAGGAGGACTCGTTGGCCAGCGCCACCGCCTCGTCGAGGGTGCGGAAGGCGCGGACCGGGGCCACCGGGCCGAAGACCTCCTGGGTGTAGGCGGGGCAGGCGCCCACCGACCCCGGCCCGCCGCCCGCGCCGGGGTCCGCGTCGGCGAGGACCGTCGGGCGGTAGAAGAGTTCGCGGTGGGTGCCGCCGGCCGCGATCCGCACTCCGGACGCGGCGCTCTCGCGGACCAGCGCGTCGATCTTGTCGAGCTGTCCGCGGTCGATCACCGGGCCGAGGTGGACCTGCTCGCGGAACGGGTCGCCGACGGCCAGCGCGTCCGCCTTCGCCGCCAGCCGCTCGACGTACGCGTCGTAGAGCGAGGCGTGGACGAGGTGCCGCCCGGCCGTCATGCACACCTGGCCCTGGTGGAAGAACGACGCCCAGGCAGCGGTGGACATCGCGGCGTCCAGATCGGCGTCCTCCAGGACCAGGAAGGCGCTGTTGCCGCCCAGTTCCAGATGGGCGCGCTTGAGGTGCTGCGCGGCGAGGGCGCCGACGCTGCGGCCCGCGGCGGTCGAGCCGGTGAACGAGACGACCCTCACCCGCGGGTCCTCGACGAGCGCCCGCCCGGTGTCCGCACCGCCGGGGAGGACGTGCAGCAGCCCCTCGGGGAGACCGGCCTCGGCGAACACCGCGGCGAGCACCTGCCCGCCGCAGACCGCGGTGCGCGGATCGGGCTTGAGGGCCACGGCGTTGCCGAGGGCCAGGGCGGGCGCCACGGAGCGGGTGGCGAGGATCAGCGGGGCGTTGAACGGCGCGATCACGCCGACGACCCCGGCCGGCACCCGCGTGGTGTACGAGAGCCGGGGCGCCCCGGAGGGCAGCACCTGGCCGAGCGGGCGGTGGGCGAGCGCGGCGGCCTCGTAGCACTCCTCGGCCGCGGTGCGGATCTCGAAGTCGGCCTTGCCCTGGATGCTGCCGGCCTCCCGGACGATCCACTCGCCGATCTCCGCCGCGTGCCGGTGGATCAGGTCGCCGGCGCGGCGCAGCACCGCGGCCCGTTCCGCGTACGGTCTGCGGGCCCAGTCGCGCTGCGCGCCGGCGGCCATGGCCGTGGCCTCCTCGACGTCCGGACCGGCGGCGAGCGTCAGGGCGCCCAGGACCTCGCCCGTCGCGGGCTCCACCGCCTCGGCCGCGCCGCCTCGCAGGGAGAGCCAGTCCTTGGCATCGAGCAGGGGCATCGCGTCAACCTCCGGGAGACGGGCGACAGTTGATAGCTGAACGAGTGTGCCCCACGGCGGTCGGAGTGCCCCACGAGGGCCGCCCGCGCCCCCGGGACGGGCCCACCGGCCCGCGGCGACCCCGCGCAGCCGCCCCCACCCATCGGACGGTTCCTAGCGCTCCAGCACCAGCGCGAGCCCCTGCCCCACGCCGATGCACAGCGCGGCCAGCCCGGTGCCCGAGCCCGCGGCGGCCAGCTGATGGGCCACCGCGCCCGCGAGCCGGGCACCGGACGCCCCCAGCGGGTGGCCGATGGCGATCGCGCCGCCGCGCGGATTCACCACCGAGGGGTCCAGTTCGGGCCACTCGCCGAGGCAGCCCAACGCCTGGGCCGCGAACGCCTCGTTGAGCTCGAACGTCGCCAGATCACCGAAGCCGCGCCCGGCCCGGCCGAGCGCCCGCCGTACCGCCTCGACGGGGCCGAGCCCGAACAGCTGCGGCTCGACACCGGTCACCGCGCTCGCCCGGATACGGGCCAGCGGCTCCCGCCCGGTGGCCCGCAACCCCTCCTCACCGACCAGCAGCAGTGCCGCCGCGCCGTCGTTCAGCGGCGAGGAGTTCCCGGCGGTCACCGTGCCGCCGTCGGAACGGAACACCGGCTTCAGCTTGGACAGCGACTCCAACGAGGAGTTCTCCCGCACCGTCTCGTCCCGGGCCAGCGCCACGTCCGGCAGCGGCACCACCTCCGCGTCGTACGCGCCGGCCTGCCAGGCCCGTACCGCCTTCTGATGGCTGGCCAGCGCGAACACGTCCTGCTGCTCGCGGCTGATGCCGTGCTTCTCGGCGATCAGCTCGGCGCCCTCGCCCAGCGCCACCGTCCACTCCGGCGCCATCCGCGGATTGACCATCCGCCAGCCCAGCGTCGAGGAGAACAGCTCCTGATGGCCCGCGGGGAAGGCCCGTTCCGGTTTGCGCAGCACGTAGGGCGCCCGGCTCATCGACTCCACCCCGCCCGCCACCGCGATCTGCGCGTCGCCGTGCGCGATGGCGCGGGCGGCCTGGATGACCGCCTCCAGGCCGGAACCGCACAGCCGGTTGACGGTCACCCCGGGCACCGTCACCGGCAGTCCCGCCAGCAGTACGGCCATCCGCGCCACATTGCGGTTGTCCTCGCCCGCGCCGTTCGCGTCGCCGAAGTACACATCGTCGATCCGTGCCGGATCGAGCCGCGGGGTGCGGTCCACCAGGGCGCGCACCACGTGGGCCGCGAGGTCGTCGGGGCGGACCGGGGCCAGCGCGCCGCCGAATTTGCCCACGGGGGTGCGGACCGCATCGACGATGTAGACATCCCGTACGCGTGGGTCGGTCATCAGGTTCTGTCCTCGCTGCACTCGCGGTCCCGGCTCGGCGGCCGGCGGGCGGTACGAAAGATCGCCGCTCGCCGCCCCGAGTCTTTGCCCGGCACCGCCCGCTGTCAACGGGAGGCTCGGCCACCTTCCCCGGAGGTACCGGGCCCGCCGCCCCGGCCCGGTCCGCCGGGCGCATCGCCGCCGGGTCCCTCCGGTACCCGGCCGTCCGGGCCGCCGGTGCCGGGCGCCCGTCCCCCGCTGCCCCCGCGATCCCCACATGACGCCTTCCCTTCTGATTCCGACCGGCTGTGCCAACTGGCTTGATCTGAGCGCCGGTTCGACGGCAGGCACCCGAAGCGGAGTGCCGTCCGGGCGTCTCGACGAGGTCACGGTCCGGGCCCGGAGGGGACTCTGAGAGAGTGGAGGCATGAGCGCAGCGCACACCAGCAGGGGCCGGGCGCCCGGTCATGTCGTGGTCATCGGCGGGGGCATCGCGGGGCTGACCGCCGCGCACCGCCTGCTGGAGGGCGGCGCCCGGGTGACGCTCCTGGAGGCGTCGGGCCGGCTCGGCGGCAAGCTGCTCGCCGGCGAGATCGCGGGCGTACCGGTCGACCTCGGAGCCGAGTCGATGCTGGCCAGGCGGCCGGAGGCGGTCGAACTGGCGCGGGCCGTCGGGCTCGGCGAGCGCCTCCAGCCGCCCGGCACCGCCACCGCGTCGCTGTGGACCCGCGGGGCGCTGCGCCCGATGCCCAAGGGTCACGTCATGGGCGTCCCCGGCGACCTGGCGCCGCTCGCCGCCTCCGGTGTGATCTCCCCGGAGGGCATGGCGCGGATCGCCGAGGACGCGACGCTGGCGCGCACCGAGGCCGGGACGGACGTCGCGGTCGGCGAGTACGTCGCGGCACGGCTCGGCCGGGAGGTCGTCGACCGGCTCGTCGAGCCGCTGCTCGGCGGCGTGTACGCGGGCGACGCGTACCGCATCTCGATGCGCGCCGCCGTCCCGCAGCTCTTCGAGGCGGCCCGCACCGAGCGCTCGCTGATCGAGGGGGTACGCGCCATCCAGGCGCGCGCCGCGGCCCTCGTGCCCCCGGGCGGCCCGGCCGCCGGCGGCCCCCTCTTCATGGGCATCGACGGCGGCATCGGGACCCTGCCGGGCGCCGTCGCCGACGCGGTGGGCCGCGCCGGCGGCGAGATCCTGCTCCGTACGGAGGTGCGGGAGCTGCGCCACACCGCCGCGGACGGCTGGCGGATCGCGGCCGGCGACCGGCGGATCGCGGCGGACGCGGTGATCATGGCGGCGCCCGCGGGCGCCGCCGCGCGACTGCTCCGCGCCGGCTGCCCGGCCGCGGCCGACGAGCTGGAAGCCGTCGACTACGCCTCGATGGCGCTGGTCACCATGGCCTTCCGCCGCTCCGACCTGGGCACCGTGCCCAGCGGCAGCGGCTTCCTCGTACCGCCCGTCGACGGCCACCGCATCAAGGCGTCGACCTTCGCCAGCCACAAATGGGACTGGATCGCCCGAGCCGACCCGGACCTCTTCGTGCTGCGCACCTCCCTCGGCAGGTACGGCGACGACGCCGACCTCAAGCGGGACGACGCCGAGCTGGTCGAGCTCTCGCTCGCCGACCTCGGCGCGGCCGTCGGCCTGGCCGCCCGGCCGGTGGCTACCACGGTCACCCGCTGGGACGGCGGGCTGCCGCAGTACGCCGTCGGGCACGTCGACCGGGTGGACCGGATCCGCGCCGCGGTCGCCGGCGCGCCCGGCCCGCTGCGGGTGTGTGGCGCGCTCTACGACGGCGTCGGCATCCCGGCCTGCATCGGCTCGGCGCGACGCGCCGCCGACGAGATCCTCGGGACCCTGGCGGCGGGCCCCGCCACAGGCGAGTGAGAATGGACCACATGACAGACGCTTCCACCGCCCCCGAAAAGATCCCCAACGCCGGCAAGAAGGCCAAGGACCTCAACGAGGTCATCCGCTACACCCTCTGGTCGGTCTTCAAGCTGCGCGACGTCCTCCCCGAGGACCGCGGCGGCTACGCCGACGAGGTCGAGGAGCTGTTCGCCCAGCTCGCCGCCAAGGACGTGGTGGTCCGCGGCACGTACGACGTGTCCGGCCTGCGCGCCGACGCCGACCTCATGATCTGGTGGCACTCGGAGAGCTCGGACGCCCTCCAGGAGGCGTACAACCTCTTCCGCCGGACCCGTCTGGGCCGCGCCCTGGAGCCGGTGTGGTCGAACATGGCGCTGCACCGCCCCGCCGAGTTCAACAAGTCGCACATCCCGGCCTTCCTCGCCGACGAGGAGCCCCGCGCCTACGTGAGCGTCTACCCCTTCGTGCGCTCCTACGAGTGGTACCTGCTCCCCGACGAGGACCGCCGCCGGATGCTCGCCGACCACGGCAAGATGGCCCGCGGCTTCCCGGACGTCCGCGCCAACACCGTGCCGTCGTTCTCGCTCGGCGACTACGAGTGGGTGCTGGCCTTCGAGGCCGACGAGCTGTACCGCATCGTCGACCTGATGCGCCACCTGCGCGGCTCCGAGGCCCGGATGCACGTCCGCGAGGAGATCCCGTTCTACACGGGCCGCCGGAAGCCGGTCGCCGAGCTGGTCGCGGGCCTGGCCTGACCCGCCGGCCGGTCCGACCCGCCGGCACCCAGCGCCACGGGCCGCCCCCTCGGGGACGGCCCGTGCGTCGTGCGTGGTGCGCCGAGGGTTCTCGGCCGCTACTTGCCCTGCGCCTGCTGCACCAGCTGCCGCGCCCGCTGGAGCTGCTGGCCCGGCACCGGCTCGGCGCGCGGGCCGCAGTACACCCGGTGCCCGGGGACCCTGCCGCGCACCAGATACGCCTCGACGTAGGCGTTCACACAGGCGTTGCCGCCGAGCGCGATGCCGTGGGTGCCCGCCCGCCGCTCGGTGACCAGCGAGGAGCCCGGCAGCCGCCGCTGCAGCTCCAGCGCGCCCGGGTACGGCGTGGCCGCGTCCCGCTCGGCCGCCAGCAGCAGCACCGGGGGCAGCGCGCCGGGCTCGGTCCGGATGTCGAGCGGACGGCGCCGGCCGTGCAGCGTGTCGTCCAGGTCGGCCGCGGCCTGCAGCGAGGCGTCCGTCAGCTCCCCGGCGTCCAGCGTGCCGTGGGCCGCGCGGTCGGCCGTGCCGCGCACCGCGTCGTCGACGCCCGCCTGGGCCGACCGCGCCCGGTCCGGCCAGAACGCGCAGGGCAGGTTCATCCAGACGTTGTCCCAGGTCTCGAACGGCGCGGTCTGGGCGATCCGGGTGTTGTCCCGGTCCCAGGTGCTCCAGTTGCGCGGCCAAGCCGCGTCGTTGCACTCGACCGCCGTGTAGACCGCGTTGGAGTTCTCCTCGTCCTTGCCGTCGCCCGAGGGCATGGCCTGGGCGATCAGCTGCTTGGCGTCGCCGTGCAGGTACTTCGACAGCGCGTGGGCGCGCATCGGCCAGAAGAGGTCGTTGTAGCCGGTCTTGAGGAACGCGGCCTGCAACTGCGCCGGCCCGATCTTGCCGTTGACCGGCTTGCGGCGCAGCTTCTCGACGGCGGTGTCGTACGCGCGCTGGACGGCCGCCTTGCTCGTGCCCAGGTGGTAGGTGTCGTTGTGCTTGGCGACCCAGCGCAGCCAGTCGCTCCAGCGGCTCTCGAAGGCGACGCTCTGGTCGAGGTTGTTGCGGTACCAGATCTGCTGCGGCTGCGGGTTGACGATGCTGTCGAAGATCATCCGGCGGACATGGCCCGGGAAGAGCGTCGCGTAGACCGCCCCGAAGTACGTCCCGTAGGACGCGCCCATGAACGTCAGCTTCCGCTCGCCGAGCGCGGCCCGCAGCATGTCCAGGTCGCGGGCGTTGTTCAGGGAGTTGTAGTACGGCAGGTCGGCACCGGCCCGCTGCGCACAGCCGCGCGCATACGCCTTCGCCTCCGCCACCTTCTGGCGCTTGAAGGCGTCACTGGGATACTTCGGGCTGTCCGTCGGCGCCTTGGTGAACTCCTTGGGGTCCTGGCAGGACAGCGGCGCCGAACGCCCCACCCCGCGCGGTGCGTAGCCGACGAAGTCATAGGAGCGGGCGGTCTGCCGCCAGGTGGGCAGCCCACCGTAGAGCGGGAACTGCATGCTGGACGCGCCGGGCCCGCCGGGGTTGAAGACCAGCGCGCCCTGCCGCTCGCCGGGCGCGGTGGCCCGGGCCCGGCTGACGGTGAGCCGGATCTTCCTGCCGTTGGGGCGCGCGTAATCGAGGGGCACGGCGAGGGTGCCGCACTCGACCGCGGCCGGCAGACGCTCCACCGCCGCGCACCGGCCGAAGGAGATCGGGTGGACGGGGGCGGGCGGCGCGGCGGGGTCCCGGACCGCACCACCCGCCGGTGCGGTGGTGAGGGGGGTCAGGACCAGCGACCCGAGGGCGCCGTACAACGCAAGTGCTCTCACGAGCCGTCCCTTCGTATGGTGCGTGGCGCGCCGTGCGGGGCTCCCGGAGGGGTTCGTTGCGCTAGGCCGCACGGTGTGCATACAAAAGGGATAGTTGGGCCAGATGGTGACGAAGTAAAGCACCACGCTCCGGTGTCGGACGCTATGCCCCGGAAGAGTGGAGCAGTGTGCGCAAGACCGGCCGGCGCCGTGCGCACGACCAGCAGGTCCGGGAGGCGGCCCGGCACCCGGTGGACCGCGTTCCGGATGCCCGTACGTACCGCGCCGGGCAACGCGAGACCGGCGCGAACCTACGCGGCGAATGGACCCCCGTGTGGACCCATGTGTGGACCCATGTGTGGACCCATGTGGCGAACGGACCCGCGCGGCGAAGGGCGGCGGGACGGGGCGGTCCTCAACGCCGGTGCAGCGCACGCCGCACGGCGCGCGCGAGCCGGGCCACCGGTCGTGCGGACGGCGGCCGCGAGCTCGCGCGCTCGCGCCACCAGCGCGTCAACTGCCGCCGCGCGGCCGGGTCTTCGGGGCGGCCCTGGGCCAGCAGGTACGCCGCGAAGTCCAGCGCGTCCTGGCGGTAGCCGCCGTGCAGGGGGCGGTACCGGGCGTAGCCGAGGAAGGCGGGACGGTAGGCGTCGCCGAGGATCTCCGGGAGTTCGGGGGCAACCTTGGCGACGACCGCGGCTCGCTTGGCTGTCAGCGCCCGGCTCTGCACCCGCAGCCGGCCGCGGTCGAAGCCCTCCGGCGCGGGCGTCCCCGCCACCAGTGCCGACAGCAGCGCGGTCTGCGCCAGCGCCAGCCGCTCCCGCGCGGCGTCGGTGGAGGAGGCCGGGCGCCGCTCGGCCCCGCCGGCACCGGGCGACGGCTGCGGGCCGGTCGCACCCGAGGACGGCGCCGCGGGGACCGCCTCGTCGCCGCCCTGGGCGGCGCCTTTGCTGTCCCTGGCTTCCCGAGCGGCCCGCGCGGTTCTCGCGACCCTCTCATCCCTCTCGTCCACCGGGGCGGTGCCTTCGCCGGCCCGTCCCGGGGCCTGGTCCTCCCGTACCGCGTCCTCGCTCCCCCGTACCGGCTCAAGCCGCCTGCGCATGACGGACGCCTCCCTTCACCACCGCGCGGATCGCGTCGAGTTCACCGGCCAGCTCGCCGCCCTCGGGGAAGTCGTCGTCGCGCTCCAGCAGTACACCGGGCGGGGCGATCCGGGCGCAGAGCTCGGCGAGCACGTCCAGCACCGGCCGGGTGACCGGGTGGGCGTGGCTGTCGTGCCACACCCCGTCGCGCTCGACACCGCCCGCGACGTGCACGTACGCGATGGCCTCGACCGGAAGCCCGTCGAGGGTCGCGGCCGGGTCCTCGCCCCGGTTGACGTGGTTCGTATGGAGGTTGGCGACGTCGATGAGCAGCCGTACGCCGGTCCGCTCGACGAGTTCGGACAGGAACCGGCCCTCGGTCATCTCCTCGCCGGGCCAGTTGACGAGCGTGGCGATGTTCTCCAGCGCCAGCGGCACCGGGAGCGCGTCCTGGGCGATCCGGACGTTCTCGCAGAGCACATCGAGCGCGTCGCGGGTGCGCGGCACCGGCAGCAGATGCCCGGCCTCCACGACCGGGGACGCGGTCAGCGGGCCGCCGGCACGGACGAACGCGATGTGCTCGGTGACCAGCGGGGAACCCAGGGCCGTGGCGCGTTCGGCCAGCGCGGCCAGCCGCCCGGCGTCCGGACGGTCGGCGCCGCCGAGGCCGAGCGAGACCCCGTGCGGTACGACGGTCGTGCCGCGCTCGCGCAACTGCCGCAAGGCGGACGGCAGATGACCGGGGCAGACGTTCTCGGCCACCACCTCGACCCAGTCCACGCCGGGCAGCGCGGCGATCTCCGCGGCGATCTCCGGCCGCCAGCCGATGCCCGTACCAAGCCGCTCCATTGCTCCCCCCTCGTACCCCTCTTGTCCTGCTCCGTGGTCGGAGTACTCATGACCTCGCCAAAGCGGGCTAATCATGCACCCGTGTGCTTCAGAGCTTGATTTGAGCTTCGGGGCGGGGCGATTGCCGGGTGGGTCGGTTGCCCGCTCGACGGGCGTCGACCGGTCAGCGCACCGGCGACGGTCAGGACCCCCGAAGTGCCGGATGGTCCGCGACGACCGTGCACGAGCCCGGCGCGATCTCCGTGTACCCGGCATCCCGCACCACGGGCAGCCCGCTCCGGGTGAGCGCCTCCCATGCCGCGGGCTCGGCGACCCGTACGGCCAGCGGGAATCCCGCCTCCCGCCAGGCGGCACGCCCCGCCTCGGGCAGCGTCCACCACGCCACCTGGGCGCCGTGCCCCGCCTGGGCCATTGCCTTGCCCGCCGACATCTCCAGCCCGGGATTGAGCCACAGCACCGGCTCCCCGGCGGCCGGCTCCCCGCCCGGCTCCGGATCGTCGAGTTCGGTCCCCGAAACCTGGAGCCGTGCCAGATCCTTCGGCCAGCCGTCCAGCGGCACCGGCGGGAAGACCCGCACCTCGGCATCGCGGCCGGTGACGGTGATGCCCGGCAGCGCCTCGGCACGCCGCCACTCCGCGCCTCGGGCCCGCCGTACGACCTTCCGGATCCGGGAGTCCTCCCAGTCCCGCACCGCCTGGGCCCACTCGCCCTCCCCGGCGGCCCGCTCGTCGGACAGCAGCACCAGCACCGCCCGCGCCGCCGTCTCCAGCGCGTCCGTACGCGCGGGCGGTGCGGCCCGCTCTCGTCGCACCACGAGCGGCAGCACGAACTGCGGTGCCTCCTCCGCGCCCGCCTCGTCCCGCACACACCGGTCGTCCTCGCCGGGCCGGGCCTCATGGCGAGCGGCCTCGTGGCGATCGGTGTTGGGGTAGCTGGCGTCGGGGTGGGTGGTCTCGGTGCGGTGGGGCGCGGGGTGGTCGGCCACGGGGCGATCGGTCGGGGCGCGGCTCGGCTCGGCGTGGTGGGTCTCGGCAGGCCCGGACGGGCTGCCGAACGGGCTGCTGGAGCTGTCGCCGGCCTGCCCGGCGGTCTCGGTACTGGTGGTCACTCGCTCAGTGTGCCAGCGGGCACTGACAACGGGGTGTCCCGTCACATGGGATCTGGTCCGTGATCAAGGCTGTGACCTGCGGCGGCCAGATGGGTTGAGACGCCGAGAGGGCGGTTGTCTCAGATGATCTGGTCCCGCAGGCGTGAATACCGGCCGGAGTCTCAGCGGATCTGGTCCGGAGGAGGCGGTTCTGGGTGATACCAGCTCTGGGCGTTCCACCACGTCTGGTAGGCGCCATAGATCTTTAGGGGACCGTCGCGCCTGTCGCGTACTTCCAGGAATTCGTCAAGCAGTGGGAAGAGGGTGGCGGCAGCGTCGGCGTCTGGCGTCAGGGGATGCACGAAGCCGCCGGGGCTCGATGAACTTCCCCTCCTCATCAGTGAGTTGCCTGCGCGTCACGCCCAGCGTCCTACCAGGTTCCGTCCCCGTCCGAGGACGGAAGCCGAAGATTGATCACGACGTCACACAGACCCTAGTGGCCGGTGGCAAACCGGTCGGCGGCCTCGTCGAGAGCGTCGTCGGCCACCTCGTTCCGGGCAGTCAGACCGGCCGTCCATAGCGGCATCAGCCAGAACGTCACCAGGGCGACGACCAGTACGGCCGGCAGCGCACCCGCGGGGATCGTGCTGCCCACCCAGTGCAGCGCGCCGACGGCGAGGACCGCGCCGAAGAGCATGGCGACGGAGATACGGTGGGCGAGGGCGTGGACCCGCTGCCGCTCGGCGAGTTGACGCTCGTCGAGGACGCGGGCGCGCAGTTCCAGCAGTCCGCGGGTGGAGCCGTTGATGATGCCCGTCGCTATGCACCACAGCGGCAGCACGACGAGCACTCCAGCCAGCATCAGCCACGGCTGGTGCGCCGCGGCGCCGCCGATCTGCGTGGTCAACAGCCCTGCCGTCAGCGCGATATGCGCGGCGACGACGGTGCGGCGGCGGGCGCTCGTGGCGTAATAGGGCCTGCCGGCCGGGTTGTTCATGATGGCGAGCATGCGCCGGTCATAGCGCGTGGGTGCTGCGGTCTGTCGTGCGGTCATGACTTCCTCCCGTAAACCTCGTCAGTGAGCGACCGGAACGGCTCCAAGGAGAACAGCGCCTCGACCGGCAGCTCGAAGAACTTGGCGATCTTCAATGCCAGATCGAGGCTCGGGTTGTACTCGCCGCGCTCGATGTAGCCGATGGTCTGGTAGTGGGCACCGACGGCCTCGGCCAGACGGGCGCGGGACACTTTGCGGTCTGCCCGGACCATCGCCAGTCTATTGTGCACCTGCTCACTCATGTATAAGGAGTACTACATCTCGTTAGAGATGCGCAACGCATGTGAGTAAGAGCCCCGGTTCTGGAATGCGGGGTGGTCCGCGGCGGGTGGGACTGCTGGGGGAAGGGAGGGATCACCACGCATAGGGGAACTCGTAACCCAACCCCCAACCCCCAACCCAGCCCCACCCACTCCCGAGCGGCCGCGATCGCCCCCGGCGAGGCGGCGGTTGACGGGTCCGACTACCGTCGACGGCGTAAGGAGACCGGAGCGCCCGCCGGTGGGACCGTCGTGCCGAGAACGCGCTACCGGCCGGCACGAGCCACCACAGACCAGCGGGCGTCGCAGCGGTCCCACGGCCTGATATGTCGCCGTGGCCATGAGGACGGGGGAGGGGAAGCGGTGTCGCAGCGGATGAGGCTGGACGGGGTCGGGCGGCGTTACGGGATGCGGGAACCATGGGTGTTGCGTGATGTGCAACTCGACGTTCCCGTAGGTGCGTTGCTGCGCATCGAGGGGACCAACGGGAGCGGTAAGTCCACGCTGCTGCGGCTGCTCGCCGGTATCGACCGGCCCACCGCCGGACGGATCACGGGACGCCCGCGTACCGCCTACGTTCCCGAACGGTTCCCGGCGGCGCTGCCGTTCACGGCCGCCGGCTACCTCACCCACCTCGGCCGCGTCCATGGCCTGCGCACCCCGCAGGCCGCCCGCCGTGCCGCCGAGTGGCTCGAACGGTTCGGCGCGGCCGGGCACGCGCATACGCCGCTGGCCGAGCTGTCCAAGGGGACGAGTCAGAAGGTCGCGGTCGCCCAGGCGCTGCTCGTCGAGCCCGAACTCCTCGTCCTGGACGAGGCGTGGACCGGCCTGGACCGGGCCGCGCGCGGGCTTCTCGACCGCGTGGTCGCCGAGCGGGTCGCCGGCGGCGGCACCGTCGTCTTCGTCGATCACGATCCGCGCCGGCTGGCGGGCGCCGCGGATTCCGTACACCGCGTCGCGGACGGGCTGTTGCTGCCCGGGGAAGACGGTGCGGAGGAGCGGCGGGCGGCCCCGGTGGGCCCGCGGGTCGTCATCGAGGCGGAGGGGCCGCCGGGAAGCGTCCCGGGGAGCGCCGGGCCCCTGCCCGGGGCGCCGGACATCGTCCCCGGCCCCGGTGGTACGACCCGGTTGACGGTCCCGGCCGCCCACTCCGACGCGCTGCTGCGCGCCCTGCTCACCGCCCAACCCCCCTGGCACATCCGCGCGGTCACCGCCACCGCGCCGACCCAGGGCACCGCCCACCAACCCCCGGACGACACCTCCCGGGCCGCCCAGCAGGCCACTCTCCAGGACACCCCTTACGAGGCTCCCCTCTCATGACCGCACTGCTCCGCTATCAGGCGGCCCTGCTCATCCGCTCGCACCGCTGGTTGCCGCCGGTCATCGTCTACGCGGCGTTCCTGGCCATCGGGGTCCAGACCGGCGGCCCGATCCTGGACGCGTACGGCTTCGCCGCCGCCGGTCTGCTGCCGGTCGCCGTCTGGCTCACCCGGGTCTGCGTCACCAACGAGCCGCCGGCCGCCCGCAATTGCGCCGCGGCGGCCACCACGCCGGGCCGGGTGCACCTCGCCTGCGTGCTGACCGCGATCGGTGCCGCGCTGCTCCTCGGGCTCCTCGGTACGGCGTTTGTCGCCCTGCTGTCCGACCCGCACTCCAGCGATCACCAGGTCGCCGTTCCGGTCCTGCCCGCGACCGGCGCGGGGCTGCTCACCGCGCTGTCCTGCCTGCTGCCGGGCGTCGCGACCGGTGCGCTGTGCAACTGGCCGGTGCTCCGCCGCCCCGGCTGGGGCGTCCCCGTCGGGCTGGTCTTCGCCCTGCTGCTCCTCGTCCTGAGCGGCTCGCCCGCCAACGCCGCGCTGACGGGCATGATCAGCGGTTCCGAGCACGGCACGATCAGTGCCCCCTGGCTGCCGTTCGCCGCCGCCCTCCTGGGGGCGGCCGGTGCCACCGCCGCGGCCTGCGCCCTGAGTGCGCGCCGCGGTTGACCCTCCGCCTCAGGGGGCCGGCGCAGCCTCCGCCCCGGCCGTCGGACACGGCCCGCGCGCAGAGGCCCCGGCAGGGAAGGTGAGGGCAGGGCCCGGCCGGGCAGGGCCCGGTCCCGGCCTGTCCGGAGTGCCTCTGCGGTCCGTCACGGTCGCCCCGCACGCCGCCGCGGGGCAAGCGTTCCGCCCGGCGGCGTAGGCTCGCCCCATGCCGGGCACCGACGAGCACCAGGATCAGCGGGACAGCGCTCCCAGCACCTCAGCCGGCGTGGAGTCCCCCGGCGTCCCGGGCGCCGCGGCGGGACGGGCGGGGGCCGCCGCGCCCTCCGAGGGCGGCTGCTATGCCGATGCGCGCCCGGAGGCCGAGCCCGCGGCCGTGCGGGGGAGCTCCGTCGGCCCGCCCGCCGCGGACCGCGTGCAGTCCTTCGCCGAGTGCGTGCAGTGCCGTCGGCCGACCGAACACCCGGTCTCCCGCCCCGGCATCGTCCTGTGCCCGGTCTGCGAATGGCAGGAGGCCCAGCGCTCGGCCTGCTCTGGCTAGTGCGGACAGCCTCCGATTCGGCCGTCGTCTCTGATCCGGCCGTCGTCTCCGACCGGTCAGCGCACCCGATCCGGCCGTCGGCGCCCCGTGAGGCCGAGGCGCCCGGTGCCAGGGCGGCCGACGGGGCCGAGCCGCAGCGCGCCCGGCGCCGCGCCCTGTCCCGTCAACTCCGAACGCCCTGCCAACTCCGCACGCGGGAAAGGGGAATGGGGCGTCGCCCGTTACGGCACCAACGTCCCGGCGTCCCGGGCCAGTGCCGTCAGGCGGGAGATGGCGCGGAAGTACTTCTTCCGGTAGCCGCCGCGCAGCATCTCGTCGCTGAACAGCTCGTCGAAGGGCTTGCCGGAGGCCAGCACCGGCACCTCCCGGTCGTAGAGCCGGTCCGCCAGGACCACCAGGCGCAGCGCGGTGGACTGGTCCGGCACCGCCTGGACGTCGGTCAGGCAGACCGCCGTGATGCCGTCGCACATCGCGCCGTAGCGGCTGGGGTGCACCTTGGACAGATGCTCCAGGAGGGCGGGGAAGTCGTCGAGCGAGGCGCCGGGGGTGCGGTGCGCCGCGCGGGTCACCGTCTCGTCGTCGTACGGGGCGGGTGCCTCGGGCAGGCCGCGGTGGCGGTAGTCCTCGCCGTCGATGCGCAGCGGGCGGAAGTGGGCCGACAGCCCCTGGATCTCGCGCAGGAAGTCCGCCGCCGCGAACCGGCCCTCGCCGAGCTTGCCCGGCAGGGTGTTGGAGGTGGCGGCGAGGGCGACGCCGGCGTCCACGAGCTTGCCGAGGAGGGTGGAGACCAGCACCGTGTCGCCCGGGTCGTCGAGCTCGAACTCGTCGATGCACAGCAGCCGGTGGCCGCTGAGGGTCCGTATGGTCTGCTGGAAGCCGAGCGCGCCGACCAGGTTCGTCAGCTCCACGAAGGTGCCGAACGCCTTGAGCTCGGGGGCCGCGGTGGTCGCGTGCCACAAGGAGGCGAGCAGGTGGGTCTTGCCGACGCCGTAGCCGCCGTCCAGATAGACGCCGCGCGGGCCCTGGGGGGCGGCGGGCTTCTTGGGGCTCCTGGAGAACCAGCGGCGCCTTCCGCCGCCGATCGCGGTCGCGCCGCACTCGATGCTCGCGGCGAAGGCGCTCAGCGTCCGGACGGCCTCGGCCTGGCTGGCCTGGTTCGGGTCCGGTATGTAGGTGTCGAAGCGGGCGCCCTGGAAGCGCGGCGGCGGCACCATCTCGGCCACCAGGCGGTCGGCCGGTACCTGCGGTGCGCGGGCGGTGAGCGCGGCGGGGGCCGCGGCAGTGTCCCCGTTGGCCGGGGTGCCGGCTATCGGGGAGGGCTGCGGGGAGGACGAGGGCTGGGAAGGTGACACGGCTGTCCAGCCTAGTCGCTGTGCGGGACCGCCCGGACCGGTGAGCGAGGCATGTCACACTGCGGCCATGCGACGCCTGTTCCCCCTCCCCTCCCTGCCCGCACCGGCCTGTGAGGCCGGCGACGCCCTCGCGGAGGCGGTGCCGCCATCGCCCCCCGAGCCGGGCATTGTCCGTGACTGGACGGTCGACCGCGAGTGGACGCTGGACGAGCTGGCGGATGCCTACGCGTATCCGGAGGCGGACGATCCGGTGCGGTCCGGCCGGGCCGGGTGGCTGCGCGCGAACATGGTGTCCTCCCTGGACGGTGCGGCCCATCACGAGGGGCGTTCGCAGCCGCTCTCCGGGGCCGCGGACATGCGGATCTTCGGAGTGCTGCGGAGCCTGGCGGACGCGGTGGTGGTGGGTGCGGAAACGGTCCGGCAGGAGGGCTACCGGCCCGCCCGCGCCCGGGAGGCCTTCGCCGCGCGGCGGGCGGCCGCGGGCCAGGGACCGGCCCCGGCGATCGCGGTGGTGACCGCCGGCCTCGGGCTGGACTTCGCGCTGCCGCTGTTCACCGAGCCACTGGTGCCCACCCTCGTGCTGACCGGCGCCGGCGCCCCGGAGGACCGGGTACGCGCGGCCCGTGCCGCGGGCGTCGAGGTGCTGTTCGCGGGAGAGGGGACGGGTGTGGACCCGGAACGGGTGACCGGGGTGCTGGCCGAGCGGGGGCACACCCGGCTGCTGACGGAGGGCGGGCCGCGGCTCCTCGGGCAGTTCGCCGCGGCCGGGGCGCTGGACGAGATGTGCCTGTCGCTGGCCCCGGTGGTGGCGGTGGGCGACGCCCCGCGGATCATGGACGGTCCCGCGGTGGCGGTTCCCGGGCGGTTCGTTCTGGCGTCCATGCTGGAGGAGGCCGGGTTCCTGTTCACCCGTTACCGTCGGTCCTGACAAACAGCGGAATTGCCTGTTCCGCTTAGCGTCGGCTGGGCACACTAAAAGCCGACAGGTCCCGTGTGGCGACGGGGCAGGATGGTTTCTGTGGGCTCCGTGCCATGCGGCGCCCGGGAGAGAAGAAGGGCGTCCGTCGTGTTCACGAGCGTATTGATGATCGAGAAGCCTCTGACGCCCACCGACGTCGAGTTTGTGACCACACTGCACGGCGATGACCAGGTCTCTTTCGTGGTCCTCATGCAGCCGCGCGGCAAACAGGACGTCCTGTTGCGGGCGATCGACGATGTCGCCCTGGGGGAGTTCGAGGACGCGGTCCGCGAAGGCGCGGAGCCGGGCGGCGCCAACGCCGAGGTCCCCGCCGAGCGCGCACTGGCACACACCCTGGCCCAGCTGCGCGCCGCCGGCGCGGAGGCCCTGGGGCAGGTGGTCCAGGACCACCCGCTGGACCTGCTGAAATCCGTCGTCGACGAGACCGGCGCGGACGAGGTGATCGTGCTGACCGCCCCGCACTTCGTCGAGGAGTTCTTCCACCGCGACTGGGCCTCCCGCGCCCGGCACAAGGTGGGCGTCCCGGTCCTGAAACTCTTCTCGCACGCGGCCGACGACCAGCCGGAGGCGGACGGCGGCGCCTGAGCCCCCTGGGAGCGCCGCGCCCGCCGCGACCCGCTCGTCAACCTCGCGTCAGCCGCTCACTCAAATGGATTGCTTGGAGCGCGCCGATGGCCCGAATCGGTGCGTTCCTGGTCAGAAAGCGCCATCTGAGGAAAGCCGGAACGAGACGAGGGATCGCCATGGCGGAGCAGCGGGAGCCGAACCCGGACCGGGAGCGCGGACGCGAGCGGGACGGTGACGAGGGCGCGGAGCGCGGCGAGGAGGCGGGGCGCACGGCCGCCGCGGAGAACGAGAAGCCGAAGTCCGCGGCGGACCGGCCGCACAAGGGCCGGGCGTCCGGCGAGCCCGGCCTGTTCCCCACCTTCTCGCACCGCGACGACTAGGGCCTCAGCCACCGGACAGGCCCCAGGACCTTTCCGGCCCCGGCCCACCGGACACGACCCGGTCGG
>NZ_JBNHIN010000014.1:95317-131310 GCF_050054615.1 Streptomyces sp. YGL11-2 | reverse complement strand
CCTGCCGCCCCACGTCACCCCGCGCCGTCAAGTCCGGGAGCCGAGGCGGGAGTTCAGCCGCCCGTCCCGTACCTCCGCGATCTCGTCCACCGCGTCCAGATGCGCCCGGTCGTGGGTGACCAGCACCGTCGCGGTGGCCCGCTGGTGGGTGAGGGTGGTCAGCAGGTCGAGGACGGCGGCGCCCCGTTCGTGGTCCAGGGCGCTGGTCGGCTCGTCGACGAGCAGCACCGCGGGCTCGTTCATCAAGGCCCGCGCGATGTTGACCCGCTGCCGCTGGCCGCCGGACAGCTGGTGCGGCCGGCGGTCGGCCTGGTCCGCCAGGCCGACCGCCGCCAGCAGCTCCAGCGCCCGGGAACGTGCCTGGCGGGGTGAGCGGCCGTCAAGATGGGCCATCACCTGGAGCTGTTCCGCGGCCGTCAGGGAGGGCAGCAGGTTCGGCTGCTGGAAGACCGTCCCGATGGTCGTCCGGCGCAGCGCCGTCAGCTCGGCGCGGCCCAGGCCCGTGGTGTCCGTGCCGTCGACCACCACCCGTCCGCTGTCCGGCGTGATCAGCGTCGCGGCGACCGCCAGCAGGCTGGACTTGCCGGACCCGGACGGCCCGATCACCGCCGTCATGCTGCCCGCCGGTACGACCAGGGAGACCGCGTCCAGCGCGGTCAGCCGGCCGTCGCCGTCGGGGTAGGTGAGGGTGACATCGGTCAGTTCGAGGCTCATCGGGCACTTCCCAGGGCGGTCAGCGGGTCTACGGACGTGATGCGGCGGATGGACAGCGCGGCGCCGACGGCACCGAGCGCGATCATGATCAGGGCCGGGACCAGCACAGTGGACGGGTCGAGGACGAACGGCACGGTGCCGCCGACCGCCGCGCCGACCCCGGCCGCCACGGCGGTGCCGAGGCCCGTACCGAGCGCCAGCAGGACGACGGCCTGCCCGAGCGCGTCCCGCAGCAGCGAACCGGTCGAGGCGCCGAGCGCCTTGAGGACCGCGACGTCGTCGCTGCGCTGGATCGTCCAGACCGTGAAGAACGCGCCGATGACCAGCGCCGAGATGGCGAACAGGAGGCCGCGCATCAGCTGGAGCGAGCCGTTCTCGGCGCTGTACGAGCCGATGGCCTGGAGGGCGGCGTCCGCGGTCACCGTCCGGGTGCCGAGCCGGGTGTCGGCGGCGGCCAGA
The DNA here is from genome assembly GCF_050054615.1 of Streptomyces sp. YGL11-2. NCBI lineage: Bacteria > Bacillati > Actinomycetota > Actinomycetes > Kitasatosporales > Streptomycetaceae > Streptomyces > Streptomyces sp. YGL11-2. The sequence goes on along the minus strand of NZ_JBNHIN010000014.1, from coordinate 130,137 downwards.
CCGGACGTCCCGGTGGTGGAGAGGGCGAGGACGGTCGCGCCCCCGGAGTCCGCGGCCCCGCCGGGGCTCCCGGCCAGCCGCTGCCAGTCGCCGAGCGAGGCCCACACGACCGGGGTGTGGCTGTACATCGCGGCCCCGGACACCGCCGCGACCGTGACCGTACGGCCGCCCAGGGCGAGCCGGTCCCCGGCCCGTACGCCGAGGGCGTCGGCGGCCTTGCCGGACAGGACGGCGGCACCGTCGCGGACCGCCCCCGGGGACGGCGCCAGACGCGAGCCGGGCCGTACGCCGAAGACGGACACCGCCGCCGTCCGGCCGCCGTCCGCCGCGGCCTTGGCCGTGGCGATCCCCAGCGGGTCGGCGCTGCGCACGCCGGGCACCCGGGCCCAGTCCCGTACCGTCCGCTCCGGCAGCCGGGAGTCGGCGAACGACAGCGAGCCTCCCTCGGCCGGGGCGGCGAAGACCAGGTGGTCGGCGGGCAGCGCGGTGATCGCCGAGGTGTTCTCCCGGCCCAGGCCCGCCGTCAGGCCGGACAGCAGACCCACCAGCACCGTGATCAGCACGATGACGGTGCCCATGAGCGCGAACCGGCCCTTGGCGAATCTCAGGTCTCTCCAGGCGACGAACACAGGCTTTGCCATCCTCGGGTCCACGGCGCCGGGCCCGCTGCCCGGCTGTCGTCCCCACCGTCGCCCGCCGGCGGGGTGCCGGGCATCGCGCCGAGGAGTGGTTCGCGGCCGCCGAAAGGTGCGGCCCGGCCTCCACCTTTGGATGCCGGTGCTCCACCTTTCGATTGATGCCGGGTGCCGGGGCGGCGCTTAGCCTGAAGAGGCCGTGACCGAAGAAGAGGCCGTGACTGAAGAAGCCGGGACCGACCACTCCCTCACCCCCGTCCTGCGCGCCCTGCGCCTCTGCCTCCATCTGATGGTGGCCGCGCTGCTCGGGCTCGCCGCCGTACGCGCCGTGGCCGACCAGTCAGCCGCCGCCCCGGCCGTCATCGCCACCGCCGTCGTGCTGCTCGCGCTGTACGTCCTCGGCCCGGCACTGCCCCGGGTGCGCACGTCCTCCCGGGCCGCCGCGCTCTGGCTGGCCGCGGTCGTCCTGGTCTGGATGGTGCTGCTGGCGCTCACCCCGGACGGCGTCTGGCTGGCCTTCCCGCTCTACTTCGTCCAGCTGCACCTGCTGCCGCTGCGCTGGGCGCTGCCCGCCGTCGCTTCCAGTACGGCCCTCGCCATCGCCGGATTCGCCTGGCACACCCACTCGCTCAGCGTCGGCACGGTCATCGGCCCCGTCCTGGGCGCGGCCGTGGCGGTCGCCGTCGTCCTCGGCTACCAGGCCCTCTACCGGGAGAGCGAGCAGCGCCGCCGCCTCATCGAGGAGCTCACCGAGGCCCGCAGCGAACTGGCCGCCGTCGAGCGGGCCGCCGGTGTACTCGCCGAACGGGAGCGGCTGGCCCGCGAGATCCACGACACCCTCGCCCAGGGCCTGTCCAGCATCCAGCTGCTGCTGAGGGCCGCCGAGCGCGCCATCCCCGAGCGGCCCGAAACCGCCCTCGGCCATGTCCGGCAGGCCCGTACGGCCGCCGTCGACAACCTCGCCGAGGCGCGCCGCTTCGTGCACGCGCTGAGCCCGCCGGACCTGGAGGCCGGGTCGCTGCCCGCCGCCCTGGAGCGGCTGTGCGCCGCCACCGCCCGCACGTCCGGCCTCGCCGTGCACTGCCAGGTCTCCGGCGCCCCCACCGCCCTGCCCACCCCGCACGAGGTCGCCCTGCTGCGCATCGCCCAGTCCGCGCTCGCCAACACCGTCCAGCACGCCGCCGCCCGGCGCGTCGAGCTGACCCTCAGCTACATGGACACCGAGGTCGCACTGGACGTCGTCGACGACGGCGCCGGGTTCGTGCCCTCCGAGGTGCCGCCGCCCGGCTCCGACGCGGCCGCCGGCACCGGCTTCGGGCTGGCTGCCATGCGCGCCCGGGCCCGCGCCCTCCAGGGGACCCTCGCCGTGGAGTCCGCCCCCGGGGAGGGCACCGCCCTCGCCGTCACCCTGCCCTGCCCCGCCGCCACCTCTGCCCAGGAGGCCGCCCTGTGACCACGACCGGCGCCCCCGTCCGGCTGCTGCTCGCCGACGACCACCCCGTCGTACGGGCCGGGCTGCGCGCCGTCCTGGAGACCGAACCGGACTTCACGATCGTCGCGGACGTCCCGACCGCCGAAGCGGCCGTGGACCTCGCCGGCCGGCTGGAGGTCGACGTGGTCCTGATGGACCTCCAGTTCGGCGGCCGGATGCTCGGAGCCCAGGCCACCGCCGAGATCACCGCCCGCCCCGGTGCGCCCCGCGTGCTGGTCCTGACCACGTACGACAGCGACGCCGACATCCTCGCCGCGATCGAGGCGGGCGCCACCGGCTACCTCCTCAAGGACGCCCCGCCCGAGGAGCTGGCCGCCGCGGTCCGCACCGCCGCCGCCGGGAAGTCCGCACTCGCCCCCACCATCGCGCTGCGCCTGATGGACCGGATGCGCACACCGGCCACCGCGCTCTCCCGGCGCGAGACCGAGGTGCTGCAGCTGGTCGCCGACGGCCTGTCGAACGCGAAGATCAGCAAGCGGCTCTTCCTCAGCCAGGCGACCGTCAAATCCCACCTCGTCCACATCTACGCCAAGCTGGGCGTCGACTCCCGTACGGCCGCGGTCGCCGCCGCCACCGCCCGCGGCCTGATCCGCCGCTGAGCCGCCTCCGGCCCCCGCGGAGGGTACGGCCGCGGTCCTCGGACCGGCGCTGTCGGTGCCGGGTGCGAGAATCGTCGACAGCACGACGACACCACCACGCCGTACGACGAGACAGCACCACCGCACGCGACGCTCGACGATCAGGGAGATCCACCCATGGCACCCGCCATCCCAGCCTCGATGGACCGGCCGCACTTCATCGGCATCGGCGGAGCCGGCATGTCGGGCATCGCCAAGATCCTCGCGCAGCGCGGCGCCCGGGTGGCGGGCAGCGACGCCAAGGACTCCGCCACGGCCCAGGCCCTGCGCGACCTCGGCGCCACCGTCCACATCGGGCACGCCGCCGAGCACCTCGCCCCGGACGCCACCAGCGTCGTCGTCTCCTCCGCGATCCGCGCCGACAACCCGGAGCTGGCCGCCGCCCGGCAGCGCGGCATCCCCGTCGTCCACCGCTCCGACGCCCTCGCCGCCCTCATGGACGGCCTGCGTCCCATCGCCGTCGCCGGCACCCACGGCAAGACCACGACGACGTCCATGCTCGCCGTCTCCCTCGGCGCCCTCGGCCTCAAGCCGTCGTACGCCATCGGCGGCGACCTCGACGCCCCGGGCTCCAACGCCGAGCACGGCAGCGGCCGGATCTTCGTCGCCGAGGCCGACGAGAGCGACCGCAGCTTCCACAAGTACGCCCCCGAGGTCGCCATCGTCCTCAACGTCGAGCTGGACCACCACGCCAACTACGCCTCGATGGACGAGATCTACGAGTCCTTCGAGACGTTCGTAGGCCGCATCCGCCCCGGCGGCACCCTCGTCATCGCCGCCGACCACCCCGGCGCCCGCGAGCTGACCGCCAGGATCGCCGGCCGCCACGACATCGAGGTCGTCACCTACGGCGAGTCCAAGGACGCGGACGTCCGCATCCTCCAGATCACCCCGCACGGCCTCACCAGCGACGTCACCGTCACCCTCACCAGCGGCAAGATCCTCACCTTCACCGTCTCCGTCCCCGGCCGGCACTACGCCCACAACGCCGTCGCCGCCCTGGCCGCCGGAGTCGCCCTCGACCTGCCGCCGCACACCCTCGCCGACGCCCTCGGCAAGTACACCGGCGTCAAGCGCCGCCTCCAGCTCAAGGGCGAGGCCGCCGGCGTCCAGGTCATCGACTCGTACGCCCACCACCCCACCGAGATGACCGCCGACCTGGAGGCCATCCGCGGCGCCACCCAGGAGGACGGCGGCCGGATCCTCGTCGTCTTCCAGCCGCACCTCTTCTCCCGCACCCAGGAGCTCGGCACGGAGATGGGCCAGGCGCTGGCCCTCGCCGACGCCTCCGTCGTCCTGGACATCTATCCCGCCCGCGAGGACCCGATCCCCGGCGTCACCAGCGCCCTGATCATCGACGCCGCACGGGCCGCCGGCGCGGCGGTCACCCCCGAGAGCGACAAGGGCGCGATCCCGGACCTGATCGCCGGAATGGCGAAGCCCGGTGACCTTGTTCTCACCATGGGCGCGGGCGATGTGACCGACCTCGGCCCCGCCATCCTGACCCGCCTGGGCAGCTGAGCTGAGGAGGCACCCCAGATGTCGTACGAGATCGACAAGCCCGACGAGCAGTGGCGCGCCGAGCTGACCCCCGCCGAGTACCAGGTCCTGCGCCAGGCCGGCACCGAGCCCGCCTTCGTCGGCGAGTACACCGACACCAAGACCGCCGGCGTCTACTCCTGCCGGGCCTGCGGCGCCGAACTGTTCCGCTCCGACACGAAGTTCGCGAGCCACTGCGGCTGGCCCTCCTTCTACGACCCCAAGGACTCCGACGCCGTGGAGCTCCTGGAGGACCGCAGCCACGGCATGCATCGCACCGAGGTCCGCTGCGCCCGCTGCGGCTCCCACCTCGGCCATGTCTTCGAGGGGGAGGGCTACCCCACCCCGACGGACCAGCGGTACTGCATCAACTCGATCTCGCTGCGGTTGGCCCCGGACGAGGGCTGAACCGGCGAATCGACGAGCGGGGCTTTCCTCTCCATCCGCTCGCACGGGCTTGGGCTGCCGGCACCGAGACCGAGGTGTGGCGCTGTTGCCCCGGGCCGACGCGCCCGGCCGAGGTTCCGGGACGTCAGGTCATGTCGGCATGACGGCCTGGATGCGGGAGAGGGTGAACACCCGTTGGTCTTCGCGGAGATGGCAGTACGCGGAGAGGAGCGGCGGGTCGAGTTCGAGTTCGCTCACGGTGCGGATGGTCCGGTTCCCCGAGACGGCGAGGTATTCGAGGGTGAGGGGTTCGTGCTCGTGGATGGCGTGGGCGAGCTGCCGGATGTCCGTCAGATTCAGCGCCTTCGCGTAGCCGGCGAGGATCTCTTCGGTGTCGCTCTGGAAGGGGACGCCGCGCCCCGGGTCGGGGTGCGGTTCGCGGTCCGGGGCAGACAGCAGGCGGAGCGCCAGTCCAGGGGGAGGGGCGGTGTGGCGGGGGTGTTGCCGGGGGCGGGGGCGGAGCTGCGTGGCGCGGGTCTGCCGGGGGCGTTCGAGGCGGACCGCTCCGTCCTCCGACTCGGCTACCGGTGCGTACCCCTCGGTGCGCAGGGCGTCCAGCGCCTCGGGTAGTGGGGTGCGGCAGAGCAGGACGCCGGGCGCGATGCTGCGCAGCCCGAGCCGGGACAGTGTGCGGTGGGCGGCGATCTCGGCGAGCAGCGCTGTGTCGTTGCTGTGGATGACGCACGCGGTGGTGGCGAGGCGGAGCCGTCCGTGCTTACGGGCGGTGTCGGCGATCAGGTAAGTGAGGGTCTGGGGCAGCTGGCCGTCCACGGTGTCGGAGAGGGCGGCCTGGATCTCGGCCGGGGTGCGGCCCGCATCCAGCGCCCGGCGCAGTGATGACGGACCGAACCGCCAGACAGATGCCGTGCCGTGGGCCTCCCGGTCGGCGAGCGAGTCCAGGAGCGCTGCGAGGCGGCCGGTGGGGGTGCCCATCACCACGGCGGTGAGGTCCGCTCCGATGCGGGTCCTTGAGGTGGCGCCGGGCAACAGGCGCCGGGCATGTGTGTGCAGGAGGTCTTCGTTGTCGTGCAGCACGGCCGCGCCGAACGGGGACAGGGCGCCGCGGGCCAGGAGCCCCAGCAGTTCGACCTCCCGGATCAGTCCGGCGAACGGGGTGGTGTCCTGGGGGAGTTCGTGGGCGAGTGGCCGGTGCCAGGTCACGAGCGGTCCCAGGTCGGCCGGGTTCCGTGCGCCGTGGGCGGCCGGAAGTCCGCCCGCCGCGGTGAGCAGCCCCTGGCGGGCAGCCAGGCAACCGGCGCAGGGCGACGTACGCCCCACGGCCGGCAGTGCCTTGCCCGCCTCGTCACGGGAGCCCGAGGGAGTGAGGCCGAGCAGCCACCAGGCATGGAGCAGAGAGGCGAACTGGTCGGCGGGGTCCGCTCCGGCCCACCCGTCGTACGCCTCGGTGACCGACAGGGCGCGCTGTTCGTAGGCCAGCAGCCCGGCGGCGTACGCGGTCTCCAGCACGAGGCGTACCACCGGCTCGTCACACCCGATGGCTTTGCCGAGGCGAGCCAGTTCGCGTGCTCCGACGCCGCCCGACTTCAGTGCGGTCACGGGGCGGGCCGCGCACTCCCTCAGCAGCGCGCCGGCCTGCCCCGTGAAGGAGGCGGCCGCGGCGGCTGCGTCACTCTCCACGTCGGAGGCGGTGAGGGACACGAAGGGGAGCTCGGGCGGCACCGGGTCGAAAGGGGCGTGCCAGCTGGGACCGCGTAGCGCTCGCGTCACCTCGGCGGGTACGCGCGCCGGCTCCATCGACCAGCCCCGGCCGACCAGCAGGGCCCGTTCCCACAGCCAGCGTTCTGCGGGGTCCTCGGTGACCGAGCCGAACATGATGGGCGTCCGGTCGCGGCGGACAGTCCGCTCCAGGAGGTCCAAGGCCCGCGGTGGTGCGGAGTCGAGGAGCGCTCGCAGGCGATCGGGGTCACGATGGTGATCGAGCACGGCGGCAAGGCGTTCGCGCTTCTTGGTGCCGGGTGCGAGACCGAGCGTCGTCGCGATCCTGCGCAGTGCGTCGGATGTCGTACCGGACAACAACTCGTCGAGCCCGGTGCCGAGACCGAGGGGTGTCTCCCAGGCATCGCGCAGTGCCGCCGCCATGTGCAGCACTCCGTCCGGGCCGGGCCAGACGAGCGCGTGCCCGCCGAGCGTGCACAGTGCCGTGTCGAGGCGGGCGGCGTCCGTGCCGAGCAGGCTTTCCAGCTCCGTGCGCGGGGCGGGAGCGCCGAGGGCCGCAAGCGCCTCGGCGACTTGGAGGCAGGGGCGCGACAGCAACGGCAGCGCTCGCGCGACCGACCCCGGCCGTTGCAGCCGGTCGGCGAGCTCACCCAGCGTGCGCGGCTCCGGTGGGCGTGCGCAGTCGGCGCGCGTGTCGAGCACACCCTGCAGTCGACCGGCGTCGAGGGTCCGCAGCCAACGCGTCAACACCGAGCCGTGGGAGCTGCCGATGACCATCACCCGTTCCGAGGCGCGAGTTTCCGAACCCGGCCCAGGCTAGTGCCGCCCCGGACGAGGAATGCGCGGGCTTGACAACCGGCCCCCTCCGGCTCCGGACTTGACCGCTCCGGGCAGGGAGGGCCCATGGCTCAGATGCGCCGCCCGAAGGACGCGGTCGAAGAACCACCACTTCAGCACTTCGCCGCTTCACAGGCTCCCCGCTTCAGTGCTCAGAGGCACGGCGGCGTTGGCGCGGCTTACCCGTTACCGGTCGAGTGCTTCGCGTTGCGCCGGGCTGAGGCGGTCCGGTCTCGTGGTGAGGGTGTACGTCCGACGGTTCGGGAGCCGGGGTCACCCCGTGGTCGCCGGTACCGTCACCGCCGTCAGCACCAGGCCCGCCCCGATCAGCCACCGGCCGCTGAACTCGGCCAGTTGCCGGCCGTCGACGACCGGGCCGGGGACGAGGAGGCGGGCGGTGAACGTGGCGTCGGTCGGGTCGAGGGTCAGCCGGGCCTCCTCGAAGCCCAGCCAGCGGCCGGTGAGCGGGTACCACGCCTTGTAGACGCTCTCCTTGGCGCTGAAGACCAGCCGGTCCCAGGAGACCTCCGGCTGGTGGGCGGCGAGCCGCGCGATCTGGTCGCGCTCCTCGGGGAGCGACACCAGGTCGAGGACGCCGGGGTCGTCGATCGGCTCGTTCGGCTCCGCGTCCAGGCCCAGCGCGCGGACGTCCGCCGCGCGGGCCACCGCCGCGGCGCGGTAGCCGCTGCAGTGGGTCATCGCGCCGACGACGCCGGCCGGCCAGCGCGGGGCTCGGCCCGGCCCGGGGAGCACCGGGGCCGGCGCGACACCGAAGGCGGCCAGCGCCCGGCGGGCGCAGTTGCGTACGGTGCCGAACTCCCGCTGGCGATGGGGAACGGCGTTCGCGACCAAGGCCCGCTCCTCCGGGTACATCTCCTCCACCGGGTCGTCGTGGAAGGACTCGGCGGCGGATATCGGGGCGGGCAGCAGCTTCTCGATCACGCAGGGACTCCGGTGGTCGCGACGGGGAGGATCTGGACCGGGCGGCCGGGGGAGCCGGAGCGGCGCCGCCATTCGCGAGGGTAGCCCAGTGACACCTCCTGGTGCGGCACACCGTCCGAGATGATCAGGCGGGGGATGTGCAGATGCCCGTAGACGACGGACGCGGCGCGGAAGCGGCGGGGCCAGTCGGCGGTGGCCTCGGTGCCGCACCACAGGGCGAACTCCGGATACCACAGGGGCCGGGTGGGTTCGCGGACCAGCGGCCAGTGGTTGACGAGAATGGTCGCGGCATCCTTGGGGAGGGCGGCGAGCCGGGCCTCCGTCTCCGCCAGCCGGGCCCGGCACCACGCCTCGCGCGTCGGATAGGGGTCGGGGTGGAGGAAGTACTCGTCGGTGCAGACCACCCCGGCCTTCTCGGCGAGGGCCAGCGCCTTCTCCTTGGTGTCCGCCCCCGGCATCCGGAAGGTGTAGTCGTAGAGCAGGAACAGCGGCGCGATGACGACGGGGCCGCCGGCGCCCTCCCAGACCGGATAGGGGTCCTCGGGGGTGAGGACACCCAACTCCCGGCAGATTCCGACCAGATGCTCGTAGCGGGCCACCCCGCGCAGCTGCACGGGGTCCTTGGCGGGGGTCCACAGCTCGTGGTTGCCCGGCACCCACACCACCTTGGCGAACCGCTCGCTCAGCAGGGTGAGCGCCCAGCGGACATCGGCTTCGTACTCCCCGACGTCCCCGGCGACCAGCAGCCAGTCCTCGTCGGACTCCGGCCGTAAACGTTCGACGATGTCGCGGTTCTCCTCGTACCGGACGTGCAGGTCGCTGACGGCGACCAGCCGGCCCTCCCGGGACGTGGGGGCGGGCCTGGTGGTGGCGTGCTCGGCGCCGGGGGCGAAGGTGCGGATCTCGTAGGTCACCTCTGAAGTAAAGACGGTGACGCGGGGAGAGTGAAGCGCGGCCCGGTGGCCAGGGGAGTGCGCCGCGGGGTCGTCACGGGGCCGTCACCGGCCCGTCACCGTGCCCCGGGGCGGGGGCGCCGCCGCGGCGGATACGGGTGGCGAGCCAGAGGTCGAAGCGGTCGTCGGGGTCGTCGAGGCGGCGGCCGGTGAGGTCCATGGCCTTGTCCAGGCGGTTGCGCACGGTGTGGCGGTGCACGCCGAGGAGGCGGCTGGTGGCGTCCCAGGCGCCGCCGGTCTCCAGCCAGGCGGCGAGGGTCGCGATCAGCTCCTCGCCGTTGTCCGCCAGGTCCAGCGGGCCCAGCACGGCATCGGTGTAGCCGTGCAGCGTACGGCGGTCGCCCAGGTCCAGCAGCAGCCGGGCGGCCTCGCTTTGCCGGGCCTCCGCGGGCCGGCCGCTGCTCCGGCTGACGGCGAGCAGCCCGCTCGCCTGGCGCAGCGACACCCGTACCGCCTCCGGCGCGGTGGCTGGGCCGATGCCCGCCGGGCAGTGCGGGGCGAACCGGCCGAGCACCGCGTGGATGTCCAGTTCCTCGCCCACCACGGCCTCGATGACCGGGCCCGGTACGGACGCCGGGCCGGCGGCCACCCGGACCAGCCCGCCGGGCATCGCCAGCGCCAGATCGGCGGCCGTCTCCTGGGCGGCGCCCTCGGCCGCCCCGGCCGCTGGCGGCGGGCCGCCGCGCGATTCCGGCGGAGCGGCCTCGACCACGATCCCCCGCACCCGTTCCGCGGTCAGGCCCGCCGAGGCGAGCAGGTCCCGGGCCCGGTCCGCCGGCAGCTCCTCGTCCGCCAGCAGCTCCGACAGCAGCGCCGACCGGCGCCGCCGCTCCGGCTCGTCGCGCAGATGGCGCCGCTCCAGCTCCAGGGAGAGCAGCGAGATCAGCCCCGGGACGACGGAGCGGGCGGCGTCGTCCGGGCGGCCGGTGAGCAGCAGCAGCCCGCGCAGCCGGCGGGCGCCCAGCGGCTGTACCTCCAGCTGCTGCCCGCCGGCGGTGCTCGACGCGCTGCCGCGCAGCCCGCGGGCGGCGACCCGCTCCAGCAGATCGCGGGCCTGGGCGAGCGGCGCCCGCGCCTCCGGCTCGCCGGCCGCCAGCTGCCGCCCCAGCGGGTCGAGGACGGTCGCGCCGACACCGGTGGCGGCGGTCCACTCCTCCAACATCGGCTGGAGCCCGTCGCTGGTCGCCGCCGCGGCCGTCAGCCGCCGCTGGGTGGCGAACGCCCGGTGCAGCACCTCGCGCTGCTCGTCGGCGCGGGCGTCGAAGACCGCCTTGGTGACGGCGATGAACGGCACCTCGTCCGGCACCGTCAGCAGCGGCAGGCCGGCTTCCCTGGCCGCCGTGACCAGCGGCTCCGGAGCCTCCTCGTACGGGAGCCCCTGCCCCAGCCCGAGCGCCAGGCAGGCCGCGCCCCCCTCGGCCACGTCCCGGACGTACGCCCGGCAGGCCGCCGGCTCCCTCGGCAGCAGCAGGCCGATGGTCATCAGCAGCTCACCGCCCTGGAGCCACTTCCCCGGGGCCGGCAGATCGGACACGGTCGCGGCTTCGACGGTGCGCGCCAGCAGCTCTGCAGGTACGTCGTAGGCCACCGCCAGATTCAGGCCGGGCCGGTCCAGCAGGTCCGAGATTCGCAGAGGCATGGACATAGTGTCCATCACGTAGGGAGGGGATGGACGATCCGGCGCGGCGTGGAGTGCTCGCCGTCGGGTGCGCGGGCGCTACTCCGCCACATCCACATCCACCACCGCCACCGACTCCGCCGCCAGCCGCAGCACCCCGTCGCCGTCCGGAAGCCGGGGCTCCGGCCAGCCCGCCAGCGCCCGGAACGCCGGCGTCCGGGCCCCCGCCGTCCGGGCCGCCGCGGCGACCGGCACGGCGGCCGTGCCGTGCGCCGCGAGGTTGACCGCCAGCCCGAGCGGGCCGCGGCGCAGCAGCAGCCAGCGGGCCTCCTCGTCGTAGGTGACCCGGGTGCGGGCCGGATCCGGGTCGGTCAGCGCGGGGTGGTCGCGGCGCAGCGCGAGCAGGGTGCGGTACCAGGCCAGCAGCGCGGCGTGCGGCGCGGCGGCGGGCTCGGTCCAGTCCAGGACGCAGCGGTCGCGGGTGGCCGGATCCTGCGGGTCCGGCCAGTCGGCGGCGGGGCCGCCCCCGTTGGCCGCCGCGCCGCCCTCCTGGGCGGCGAACTCCCGCCGCCGCCCGGCCCGTACGGCCTCCGCCAGCTCCGGGTCCGTGTGGTCGGTGAAGTACTGCCAGGGCGTACGCGCCCCCCACTCCTCGCCCATGAACAGCATCGGCGTGAACGGTGCGCACGCCACCAGCGCGGCGCCGCAGGCGAGCAGTCCGGGGGAGAGGTGGGCGGTGAGCCGGTCGCCGAGGGCGCGGTTGCCGATCTGGTCGTGGGTCTGGGCGTAGCCGAGCAGCCGGTACGGCGGCGTCGCCCGCAGGTCGAGCGGTGCGCCGTGCGCCCGGCCGCGGAAGCCGGAGTAGCTGCCGTCGTGGAAGAAGCCGCCGGTCAGCGTCTTGGCGAGGGCGGCGAGCGGGGCGCGCGCGAAGTCCGCGTAATAGCCGTGCGATTCGCCGGTCAGCGCGGTGTGCAGGGCGTGGTGGAAGTCGTCGTTCCACTGGGCGTGCAGGCCGTGCCCGCCGCTGGTGCGCGGTGCGGTGGTGCGCGGATCGTTGAGGTCGGACTCGGCGACCAGGAACAGCGGGCGGCGCAGATGCCCCGCCAGCGCGTCCACGGCGGCGGACAGTTCGGCCAGGAAGTGCCGGGCGCGGCCGTCGTGCAGGGCGTGCACGGCGTCCAGCCGGAGCCCGTCGACGCGGTAGTCGCGCAGCCAGCCCAGCGCGCTGCCGACGAGGTAGCGGCGCACCTCGTCGGAGCCGGGGGCGTCCAGATTGACCGCCGCCCCCCACGGCGTGTGGTGGGTGCCGGTGAAGTACGGCCCGAATTCCGGGAGATGGTTGCCGGACGGGCCGAGGTGGTTGTGGACCACGTCGAGGACGACCCCGAGGCCGTGGCCATGCGCCGCGTCAACGAAGCGCTTGAGACCGTCCGGTCCGCCGTACGGCTCGTGCACCGCCCAGGGGGCGATCCCGTCGTAGCCCCACCCGTGGGTGCCGGGGAACGGGCAGACCGGCATCAGGGAGACATGGGTGATGCCCAGGCCGGCGAGGTGGCCGAGGCGGGCCGCGGCGGCGTCGAAGGTGCCCTCGGGGGTGAACGTCCCGATGTGCAGCTCGTAGAGGACCGCGCCGGGCAGCGGGCGGCCGGGCCAGGGATGCTGCCAGGCGAACCGGCCGTGCTCGACGACCGCGCCGGGCCCGCCGGGGCCGTCCGGCAGCCGGGCGGCCCGGGGGTCGGGGCGCGGCGGGCCGCCGTCGATCCGGAAGGCGTAGCGGTCGCCGTGCCGGGCCGGCGCCTCGGCGCGCCACCAGCCGGCGCGGCCGGCCTCGCGCGCCAACGGGACGGCCGGTTCGGCGGACCGGTCACCCGCCCACTGGAGAGCGACCCGCCCGGCGTCCGGCGCCCACACCTCGAACAGCACGGCTGTCCTCCTTCGTTCGCGCTGCCGCCGGGAACGCCCCGGCCCCACGACGAAAGCACGCCGCCGCGCCGCCCGACAGTGCGACGTGGCGCGGCGGGCCGGTATCGGGCCGTGCGCTGCGCCGTTCCGGCGAGCCGCGCCGCGCCCGGGCCGCGACCGCGGTCCGCCCGCCGCACCGACATCGCCTGGACACCGGGTCACGGTGGCCGGAGAATCACGGTATGACTTCGCTCCAGTTCCCCGCGCGGCCCTCGGACGCCGACCGGGAACGCGCCCTTGAGCTGCTGCGTGACGGCGCGGCGCAGGGACGGCTGTCCCAGGACACCTTTCTCCGGCGGCTGGAACTCGTCCTGTCCGCTCAGCAGCAGTCCGAACTCGCCCTGGTCACGGCTGACTTGGAGAGCCGCGGCAAGGTCCAGGGGATGGTGCTGCGGATGGTCGGCCGGGTGTCGGCGTTCCACATCCGGGTGCGCAGGGCATGGAGTACGGAGCGGCTGCCGAAGCTGATGCTGCCGGAGCCCGGGCCCTTCCCGCTGCTGATCGGACGGGCGCCGGGCGTCGGGCTGCGGCTCAACCACGAGACCGTCTCCCGCAACCACGCCGAACTGCGCAGCGAGGGCAAGGGCTGGATGCTGCGCGACCTCGGCTCCACCAACGGCACCTGCGTCAACGGGCGCCGGGTGGTGGGCGAGATACCGGTCGGGCCGGGCGACCACATCCGCTTCGGGCAGGTGGACTACGTCCTGACGGAGCGTTGAGGGACCGCCCGGACCGGCCGCCCGACCAGGGCCGGTCCGGTGGGTCGGGGTCGGAAAGGCCCTAGGCTCCCCGATCCGCTCCCTCGCCCTCGGGTCCCTCCGGCAGGCACCACGCGCCCTCGCCCCGCACCGGCCGGTCCCCCGACGGGGCGGACGTCCAGACCCCCTCCCCGTGCGTCAGCCCCGGCAGCGCCGCCTCGCAGGCTCGCACCCGGCGCGCCGGGACCACCCCGCCGACCAGCCATGTCCGCCTCCCCCCTGAGGTCTCGGCGGAGGTCTCACCGATCTCCGCGCCCAGCGCCGCCAGCCGCGCGGCCACCGGGGCGAGCGCGTCGCACGGCAGCTCCGCCTCGAACGCGTGGTACGGCTCGTGGATCCGGGTGCCCGCACGGCCAAGTGCCCGCAGCAGGACGGCGGACGTGACGGTGCGGAAGTGCCCCGCCACGCTCACCGGCCCGACGAAACCGGAACGGGTCAGCACCACCCGGCAGTCGGTCACCGCCAGCCCCCGCGGCCCGCGCCGCAGCGTGGCCAGGGCGGTCTCCTCGACGGCCTGGTGGAAGCCGTGCGGCAGCGCGCCCAGTTCGGTCTCGTACGCGAACACCGGGCCGGAGCCGCGGGGGCCCGGCTCGACCCGCAGGCCGACGGTCGCCCACGGCCCGGTGTGGCCGCGCCGGGCGATCTCGTGGCACGCCTCGCCGGTCCCGCACGGCCGCTCGAAGCACACCACCCGGCTCGGCGCGAACTCCGCCTCGACGCCGTACTCCTGAAGCAGCGTCGCCGCGATGATCTCCTTCTGCACCTCGCCGTGCAGCAGCAGCGAGGTCGCGCCGCCGTCCGCGGGCCGCGCCTGGAGCAGCGGGTCCTGGTCGGCGAGGGCCAGCAGCGCGGCCCGCAGCGCGGCGGCGCGTGCCGGGTTCCGGGCCCGGACGAGGGTTTCCAGGGTGGGCGCGGCGAAGAGGCCAAGGTCACCCTGCCCGCCGGACCGGGCGTCGCCCCCACGGCCACCGGCGCCGCAGTCCGGGAGCGGCGTCCCGAGCCGGTCGCCGGTCCTGATGCCGGGCAGTCCGCGCAGTACCGCGATGTTGCCCGCGGTGAGCGGCCCGCCGTCCCCCGGCGGCCGGCCGACGACGTCGAGTCCGGTGATCCGCCCGGCCAGCGCCGTGCTGCCGCCGTCCGCGGTGCGGCGGTGCAGCACGACCCGCTGCCGCGGCCGCAACTCGCCCTCGTACAGCCGGACATGGGCCGTCCGCTCGCCACCCGGCGGCTGCCGCACGGCGAACACGGTGCCGCGCGGCCCGCCGCCGGACCGCACCGGCGCCGGCGGGATCAGCCCGGCCATGCCCGCGATCAGCGCGTCGACGCCCTGCCCGCCGAGCGCCGACCCGAAGTACACCGGGTGCAGCGAGCCGTCCGCGGTCCGGGCGGCCAGCGCGGCGCGCAGCTGCCCGGCGGACGGCGCCCCGCCGTCGACCAGCCGCGCCAGCACCGCGTCGTCCGCCTCCGCGACCACCTCGGCGATCCGCTCGCGGACCAGCGGGTCGGTCAGCGGGTGTGCGCTCGCGCGCGCCCGGGGCGTGCCGAGCCCGGCCACGGCCGTCATCGGGACGGCGACCGGGGCGAGGCCGCGGCGGATGTCCGCCAGCAGCGCGTCGCCCCGGGCGCCGGCCCGGTCGATCTTGTTGACGAAGAGCAGCGTCGGCAGCCGCAGCCGCCGCAGCGTCCTCATCAGCAGCCGCGTTCCGGCCTGTACGCCCTCCACGGCGGACAGCACCAGCACGGCGCCGTCGAGTACCCCGAGGGCGCGTTCGACCTCGGCGATGAAGTCGGCGTGGCCAGGGGTGTCGATGAGGTTGATCTGCACGTCGCCGGCGGTGAAGGAGGCGACGGCGGAGCGGATGGTGATACCGCGCTGCCGCTCCAGGTCACCGGTGTCCGTACGGGTGTCGCCGGCGTCCACGCTGCCGAGCCGCTCGATGGCGCCGCTGTCGAACAGCAGCCGCTCGGTCAGGCTGGTCTTACCCGCGTCGACGTGGGCCAGGATCCCGATGTTCAGGGTGCGGGAAGGCGAAAGGGCCATGGAAGGTGGATTCCTCAAGAACTGTCGTCCGGCTGGGGCGATGAGTAGTTCCGAGGAATCGGCGCATTCCGGGCTCCTTGGTCAGGGGATACGGGCGTACGGGCCGATGGTGCCAGCCCTACGCCCGGACGCAACCGAATTAGTCCGGGACGGGCCGCGGGCGACGACCCGTCGCCCGCGTCGGCGTACCCTGATGCACCGTCAGTCGCGCGCCCCCGGCTCCTCCCGTACGAGCAGCGCCACCGGCCAGCCCGCCAGCAGCTCCTGCACCGCCACCGCGGCCCCGCCCGCCAGCGCGCGGCCGGTCAGCAGCTCGCGCCAGGTGCCGCCGGGCGGCAGCCGCAGCACCGTGTCCCACCAGCCGCCGGTCTCCACCATCCGCAGCGACAGCCGGGTCACCGCCGTCACCACCCGCCCGCCGCGCGCGAAGGCCACGCAGTGCTCCGCCGCCGGGCCCGCCGCGGTCAGCGGCTCGTACGGCGCGGCGGCGCCGAACCACTCCGGATGGTCGCGCCGCAGCCGCAGCGCGGCCGTCGTCAGCCGCAGCTTCTCGGCCGACAGATCGCCCGGTGCGACACCCCCGTCCGGTCCGCCCGGTCCGCCCGGTCCGTCCGGCGGCTCGGGCCCGAAGCGCGCGGGCTGCCGGTTGTCCGGGTCGACCAGCGCCGCGTACTCCCGCTCGGTGCCCTGATAGAGGTCGGGGACACCGGGCATGGTCAGGTGCAGCAGCGTCGCCCCCAGGACGTTCGCCCGGACGAACGGGGCGAGTTCGGCGTCCAGCGCGGCCAGTGCGGCGGCTGCCGGGCCGCACGGCCCGCCGCGGACGAACTCCGCCACCGCCTCCTCGTACGCCGCGTCCGGCTCCGTCCAGGACGTCCGCAACCCGGCCTCCCGTACGGCCTTGAGGACCGCGGGCGCCACCCGGCCGCAGCCGTCGCCGGGCGCCCCCGCCGCCGGGCCCCCGGCGGCCGGCGACCCCAGCCCGAACGCGGTCTGCCAGGCCGTCCACGCCGCCATCGGATCCACCGGCAGCGCGTCCTGCGCGAGCTGGCTCCCGTCGCCCACCTCGCCCAGCACATCCCGCCAGCGGTCCGGGCACTCGGAGAGCACCGCGATCCGCGCCCGCACATCGGCACTGCGCTTGGTGTCGTGCGTGGAGAGCACCGTGCCGCTCGCCGGCCAGTCCCGCTGGATCCGCGCGCAGTACTCGTGGAACGTCCCGGGGCCCAGCGCGGGTTCCCCCGGATCGCCGCCGACCTCGCAGGCCGACAGCAGCACCGGATAGCGGTAGAAGGCGGTGTCCTCGACGGACTTGGCGTGCAGCGCGGACGCGGTCTGGGCGAACCGCACCGCGAAGTCTGCGATGTCCGCGGCGTTTTCGGTCTCCGCGACGTCGTCACCGGTCGCGGTGTGCTCGGCGTTCGCGGTGTCCGGGTCCTCCCCGGCGTCGGCACGGAAGCGCCCCAGCGCCAGATCGCGGACCAGGTCCACCGCCGCCGCCTCCTCCGGTACCCGGAACGCGGTCCGCGCCCGCTCGGCCGCCGCGTCCAGCATCGCCGCGTCCGCCGCCGCGCGCGCGGCATCCGCGCCCTGCGCCGCGTACGGCCGGTAGACCGGCAGCCGCACCAGCAGTTCGCGGATCGCCCGGCGCAGCGCCCACGGCGCATGGTCGCCCGGCCGCGGTGCCCGGTCGCTGATCCGGGACGCGGTGCGCACCAGCCGCGCCACCTCCGCGGCCAGATCGTGCGTCACCACCTCGTAGGCGGCCCGGCGCACCGTCTCCTCCCAGTCGCCGCCCTCGTCGGCAAGCGGGGTGACGAAGTCCCGGTAGTGCGAGAACAGCCGCCCGGCGCCCTGCGGGCAGACGAACAGCCCGTCGATGTGCCGCAGCGCGTCATAGCCCGTGGTCCCCGCGCACGCCCAGCCGTCCGGCAGCCGCTCGGCACCGGTCAGGATCTTCTCCACCACAGTCCAGCGCCCGCCCGTGCGCTCCCGCAGCCGCGCCAGATAGCCGGCGGGGTCCGCCAGCCCGTCCGGGTGGTCGATCCGCAGCCCCTCGATGACGCCCTCGCGCAGCAGCCGCAGCACCGTGCCGTGCGTCGCCTCGAAGACCTCGGGGTCCTCGACCCGGACCCCGATCAGCTCCGAAATGGTGAAGAAACGGCGGTAGTTGAGCTCGGTGCGGGCCAGCCGCCACCACGCCAACCGGTACCACTGCGCCTCCAGCAGCCGTCCCATCGGCAGCCGCTCGGTCCCGGGCCGCAGCGGGAAGGCGTGTCCCCGGTAGCGCAGCACCCGCCCCTCGACCGCGAACCGCCCCAACTCGTCGCCGATCCGCCCTTCCAGTACGGGCAGCAGCAGCCGCTGCCGGTGCCCGCCGTCCCAGTCGATGTCGAACCAGCGCGCGTACGGCGACGCCGGGCCGTCGCGCAGCACCTCCCACAGCGGGCCGTTCAGCGACACCGGCGCGGGCACCGCCATGTGGTTCGGCACGATGTCGGCGACCAGCCCGAGGCCGTGCGCGCGGGCCGTCGCCGCCAGCGCCCGCAGGCCCTCCTCACCGCCCAGTTCGGCCCGGACCACCGTGTGGTCGGTGACGTCGTAGCCGTGCGCGGACCCCGGCACCGCCTCCAGCACCGGCGACAGGTGCAGATGCGACACCCCGAGCCCGGCGAGATACGGGACGGCCCGCTCGGCGGCGGCGAACGGGAAGTCCGGCTGGAGCTGCAGCCGGTAGGTGGCGGTCGGCGACGGACTCGTGGGCTGCGTCATGGGAACACCCGTACCCCGCTGGCGGCCCGTTGTGTCATCGTGTTGCGTCATCTCGGGCCGCCCCGCATGTCGTGTCTTCGTCCACACCGGGGGGCGGCGGCGCCGTGGACCTTCGTACGTCCCGCCCGTACGGATCCCCGCCGGGCCTCGATAGCGTCGTGCGATGACCGCTGTCACAGCCACCTACCGCCGGGTGATCGCGCTGGGCGGGCCGCTACTGCCCGTCGTCTCCTTCCTGGGGCGGCTCCCGACCGCCATGTGCCAGCTCGGCAGTCTGCTGCTGGTGGCCGAGACCAGCGGTTCGCTGACCGCCGCGGGCCTGGTCGGCGGTGCGCTGGCGGCGGGTCAGACGGTCGCCGGCCCGCTGATCGGCCGGCTCGCCGACCGGCACGGGCAGCGCCCGGTGGTGCTCGCCGCCTGCTGGGTCAACGCGCTCGCGGTCGCCGCCCTGGTGGCCACCTCCCTCGCCGGTCTCGCGACATTGCCGCTCGCCCTGATCGGCCTGCTGGCCGGGGCGAGCGTGCCGCAGATCGGGCCGCTGGCCCGCACCCGGCTCGTCGCCCTCGCCCACCGGGCGGCGGCCGGCGACCAGGTGGTGGGCGCCGCGCTGTCCCTGGAAGGCACGCTGGACGAGGCGTCCTTCGTGCTCGGCCCGGCGCTGGTGGGCCTGGCCGCGTCGGTCGCCCACCCGGCCGTGGCGCTGGCGCTGGCCGCGGTGCTGCTGGCGGTCTGCGGCTCGGCGTTCGCGCTGCACCCGACGGCGCTCGCGGTGCGGCCGGCGGGCGGCCCGCGGCCCGTGGCCGGCCGGTCCGCGGGGCGCGCCGGGGACCCGCCGCAAGGCCGACCCGCCCGTACGAGGACGCCCCGCGCGGTACACGCCATGCGGCTCTCGACGGCGCTCCAGGGCGCCATGTTCGGCGCCTGCCAGGCCGGCATCACCGCGCTCACCGAGCGCCTCCACCAGCCCGCCCAGGCCGGGCTGGTCTATGCGGCGATGGGCGTGATGAGCGCGGTCGCCGGGATCTCACTGGCCCTGGTGCCGGACCGGATCGGGCTGCCGGCCCGCTGGCGGGCGGCCGCCGTGGCGCTGATCGCGCTCTGCGCGCCGCTGCTGTTCGTACGGTCGCTGGGCGCGCTCTATCTGGTCGTGGTGGTGCTCGGCGTCGCCTTCGCCCCGCACCTGATCACCCTCTTCGGCCTCACCGAACGGCTGGTGCCCGCCACCCGGCTGGCCGAATCGATGGCCTTCCTCACCAGCGCCGTGGTCGGCGGCCAGGCCCTCGCGCTGGCCGTCTCCGGCCGGCTCGCCGACGCCCACGGGCCGTCCGCCGCCTTCGCGGTCGCCGTCGCCGCCGCCGTGCTCATCCTCGTCGTCGCCCTCACCACGCGCCCCGGCGCCCGGCCTGCGCCGCCGGTACGCGGCTCCCGGCCCGCGCGGGAGCCGACCGCGGACGCTCCGGCAGCCTAGGGGGCTGTCCGGTGGGCCGGAGCCGGACAGGCCCCGGCCCGGCCGCCGTCAGGCGGGCCGTTGCAGCACCAGCAGGCTGCGCCCGATGAGCGTCAGCCGGTCGCCCGCCTTGACCTTGGCGCCGGCGCCGTCCGCCGCCGTCCGCGGCCGGTCGGTGTCCACCACGACCTGCCACTGCCGGCCCAGATGCTCCGGCACCGTGAACTCCTTCTCCTGGTCATGGGCGTTGAACATCAGCAGGAACGAGTCGTCGGTGATCGGCTCGCCGCGCGGCCCCGGTTCGGAGATCGAGCTGCCGTTGAGGAAGACCGCCAGCGACTTGGCGTGCACCGACTGCCAGTCGCGCGGCCCCATCTCCGCGCCCGCCGCGGTGAACCAGGCGATGTCGGACAGCTCGTCGTGCGTGCCTTCCATCGGGTGCCCCTGGAAGAAGCGCCGCCGCCGGAAGACGGGATGGTCCCGCCGCAGCCACACCATCCGCCGGACGAACTCCAGCAGTTCCCGCTCCTCGTCCCACTCCTCCGCCCCGTCCGCGCCCTCGGCGCCCTGCGCCGCTGCCGCCCCGTCGGCCCCATCAGCCCCATCGGCCTCGTCGGTTCCGGCCGCGTCGTCACCGGCGCCGGACCCGTGCTCGCCGCCGGCCGCCGCCCGCTCCGGCCAGCGCACCCACGACAGCTCGTTGTCCTGGCAGTACGCGTTGTTGTTGCCGCGCTGGCTGCGCCCGAACTCGTCGCCGTGACTGAGCATCGGCACCCCCTGCGACAGCATCAGCGTGGCCAGGAGGTTCCGCATCTGACGGGCCCGCAGCCGCCGCACCGCGGGGTCGTCGGTCGGCCCCTCCACCCCGCAGTTCCAGGACCGGTTGAAGCGCTCGCCGTCCCGGTTGTCCTCACCGTTGTCCTCGTTGCGCTTGTCGTTGTACGACACCAGGTCGCGCAGGGTGAAGCCGTCGTGGCAGGTGACGAAGTTGACGGAGGCGAGCGGACGCCGCCCGTCCTCCTGATAGAGGTCCGACGAACCGGCCAGCCGGGACCCGAACTCCGCCAGGGTGCGCGGCTCGCCGCGCCACAGGTCCCGCACGGTGTCCCGGTACATCCCGTTCCACTCGGTCCACAGCGGCGGGAAGTTCCCCACCTGGTAGCCGCCCTCCCCGACGTCCCACGGCTCGGCGATCAGCTTCACCTGGCTGACGACCGGGTCCTGGTGCACCAGGTCGAAGAACGACGACAGCCGGTCCACCTCGTGGAACTGCCGGGCCAGCGTCGCCGCCAGATCGAAGCGGAACCCGTCCACCCGCATCTCCTGCACCCAGTAGCGCAGCGAGTCCATCACCAGCTGGAGCACGTGCGGACTGCGCATCAGCAGGGAGTTGCCGGTGCCCGTGGTGTCCATGTAGTACTGCCGGTCCTCCGACAGCCGGTAGTACGAGGCGTTGTCCAGCCCCCTAAACGAGAGCGTCGGCCCCAGATGGCTGCCCTCGGCGGTGTGGTTGTAGACGACGTCGAGGATCACCTCGATGCCGGCCTGGTGCAGCGCCCGTACCGCCGTCTTGAACTCCAGCACCTGCTGCCCGCGGTCCCCCCAGGAGGCGTAGGCGTTGTGCGGGGCGAAGAAGCCGATGGTGTTGTAGCCCCAGTAGTTCGTCAGCCCCGCGTCCACCAGCCGGTGGTCCTGGACGAACTGGTGCACCGGCATCAGCTCCAGGGCCGTGACCCCCAGTTTCGTCAGGTGGTCGATGATCGCCGGATGCGCCAGCGCCGCGTACGTGCCGCGCAGCTCGTCGGGCAGCTCCGGATGCCGCATCGTCAGGCCCTTCACATGGGCCTCGTAGAGCACCGTCTCGTGGTAGGCGGTGCGCGGCGGGCGGTCGTCACCCCAGTCGAAGTACGGATTGACGACCACCGACGCCATGGTGTGCGGCGCCGAGTCGAGGTCGTTGCGGACCTCGGGGCGGCCGAAGTGGTAGCCGTAGACCGCCTCGTCCCAGTCGATCACGCCGCTCATCGCCCGCGCGTACGGGTCGAGCAGCAGCTTGGCGGAATTGCAGCGATGCCCGCGCTCGGGCTCGTAGGGGCCGTGCGCCCGGAAGCCGTAGCGCTGCCCCGGCATCACCCCTGGCAGATACGCGTGCCGTACGAATGCGTCGGACTCGCGCAGCTCGACGGCGGTCTCCGACCCGTCGTCGTGCAGCAGACACAGTTCGATGCGCGTCGCGGCTTCGGAGAACACCGCGAAGTTGGTGCCCGCACCGTCGTAGGTGGCACCCAGCGGATACATCTGTCCCGGCCAGACCTGCATGCGTAGACTCTTCCACTTTCTCCATGGGGCTGCGGCGACTCCACGACACGCGTCCGCGGACCGAATCGGCATCCTTCCGCAACTTGTCGCAACGTGCCGGATACCACAGGCTTTTCGCGAGATATCCGCTGAATGGGGGTACATCCGCAGGTGTGTCGGATCGTCCCCCTCCGGGGAAGCGGTGGGGCGATCCATGGCCGACGGGTGCCCGGCGGACGGTTTTCACGGGGACGCGGGGGAGGAACCGGACAGGCTCCAGGTACACCAAACGCCGCATCTCCGCCATGGACTACAGCAAATGTGCCCACTTCACCAGCGGCAACCTGGCCATTCGCCCTGTCCGCGCCTTTCGCGGGCGTTCCGCGGCCTGGTCAACGGGCGTCCACGGGAACACCCCATCGCGTGTGCGGACCCCGCCCGGGGCCCTGCGCACGGCTATGAATCCGCTCACTCCGGCCGCGCTTTCCGGTCACAACGTGCACTATGAATAAGGGGAGTTGGCAGCCGACTCGATCCATCAGGCTGCACCGCCCCCCGCGCCGCAGTAGTCTGCCTTGATCGTTGGCACGGGGGTTCGGAAGGCGGTGGCAGGTGAGCGGCGGGCTGGAGTTGCCTCCTGGTGACGAGAGTCACGAGGGCCAGGAGGGCGGCTCCGTGGACGCACCGCCCGGCGCGGTTTCCCTGGCGAGACCGCTGGAGATCGGTGCGGAGCTGGACTGGGGGGCCGACGCCTGGAGCGAGGTACGCACCCGCGCCCGCCGGGCCGGACGCGCCTACATCTGGCTGAATCTCGTCGAGCAGCGCCTACGGGCCGTCGTATCGGCCGTACTGCGCCCCATCTACGAGCCGGTGCACGGCGACGAGTGGGTCATCGCCGCCGCCGGGCCCGCGGGCCAGGAATGGGTCCAGCGCGCGGTGGCGGTCCGCGAGGTCAGCCGGCGCAAGGGCTACCTCCTCGACCCCGCCGACGACAACATCGTCAGCTTCCTCACCCTCCCGCAACTCCGCGAACTGATGGTCCAGCACTGGCCCTGCTTCGAGCCCTACGTGGACGACCGGCGCGATGTCGAGCTGGCCCTGGACGAACTGGAGGTCGCCCGCAACATCGTCTCCCGCAACCGCGCGCTGTCGGAGACCGTCCTCGCCCAGGCCGAGCGCGCCTCCGCCCGACTGCTGGACACCCTCGGCTCCGGCGCCGGCACCCGTATTTCCGGGCGGCTGCCCATCGACGCCGTCGAGGACCTCGTGGGCGACCGCTACGCCGACGTCATCGGCGTCCACCCCGACCGGGTCAGGCTCCAGCGCCAGCTCCCCGCGGAGGACCTCTTCGGCGGTGCCCGCCGCCTCGACGCGGTGGGCATAGGTCTCAACCTGCTCGTCCAGAACTACTCCGGCCGCCGGCTGGTCCGGCTCGCCGAGTCCGGCTGCCGCGTGCGGCTGCTCTTCCTCAACCCGGCCAGCAGCGCGGTCCGCCGCCGGGAGCGGGAAATCGGCCTCAAAAAGGGCGAGATGAGCCGCTCCATCGAGATGAACATCCTGCACATGCGGCGGGTGCGCGCCCGGCTGCGCGACCCCGGCGCCTTCGAGATCCAGGTCTTCGACGAGACCCCGCGCTTCACCGCCTACCTCGTCGACGGCGACGGCCCCGACGGGATAGCCGTGGTCCAGCACTACCTCCGCAAGAGCCGCGGTATGGAGTCCCCGGTGCTCGTACTGCGCGGCGGCGCCCGCGAGGTGGTCCGCCAGGACGCCCGCGACGGACGGGACGGCGACCACGGCCTCTTCGAGATCTACCGCGAGGAGTTCGAGAGCGTCTGGGCGGACTCGCGGCCGGTCTCCTGAGGGAGCGGCCGTCCGGGAGCCGCCCCTACGGGGCGATGCCCCGCCGCGGGGTGCCCGCACACGGGCGGCCGGCCGCTTGTCAGTGGTGCGTGCGAGAGTGGTCGGGCAACGGGGGAAGTACCACCGAAGGAGGCCCCATGGGTGAGCGTAGCGAGGCGATCGAGGAGAGGCGCGGGCCGGGCGGACGCGGGACCGGCCGGCGCGGGGTGCCGGCATGAGCTGGCATCAGGGGCCGCTGGCCGGCTTCGACCTGGAGACCACCGGCACCGACATCGAGCGCGACCGCATCGTCACCGCCGCGCTGATCCGGCTGGACGGGGACGGCCGGGCGGCCGGAGCACAGTCCTGGCTGCTCGATCCGGGCGTGCCGATTCCCGACGAAGCCTCGGACATACACGGCATATCGACCGCGTATGTCCGCGAGCACGGCAGCCCGCCCGCGACCGCCGTCGAGGACATCACCGAAGCCCTCGCCGCAGTCCTGCGCGCGGACGTCCCCCTCGTGGTGATGAACGCCCGCTACGACCTCTCGCTCCTGGACCGCGAATGCCGCCGCCACGGTGTGCCGACCCTGACCGAGCGGCTGGGCCACGGCCCGACCCCGGTCATCGACCCCCTGGTCCTGGACAAGCACGTGGACCGCTACCGCAAGGGCAAGCGCGCCCTCCAGGCACTCTGCGGGCATTACGGCGTGCGGCTGGACGGCGCCCATGAGGCGGGCGCCGACGCGGCGGCGGCTGCCGGGGTCGCCCGCCGCATCGGTGCGAAGTACCCGGCCGTCGCCCTGCCCTCGCCGCGCGCCCTGCATGCCCTCCAGGAGGAGGCCGCAGCCGAGCAGGCCGCCTCGTTCCAGGCGTACTTGCGCCGCACCGGCGACCCGAAGGCCATAGTCGAGGCGGCCTGGCCGCTGATCCCGTACCAGCGCTGAGCCGCGGCGGCTCCAGCCCCACCGGTTCGCCCCGGCAGGGCGCCCGGCGGATCAGCGCTCAGAACGGATACCACCGCACCGTCGTGTCCTTCTCGCGCAGGGAGGCGATCCGGCGCCGGAACTCCTTGAGCGCGGCCGGGTTTCCGGGCGCGTGCTGGGAGACCCAGGCGCAGCTGGCCGTCTCCCGGGACCCGCGCAGCACCGCGCAGCCCGCCCAGTCCCGGACGTCCCAGCCGTAGGCGGACACGAAGGCGCCGTAGGCGTCCGCGCCCAGGCCGTAGCGGTCCCGGCTCAGCGCCATCACCACGAGGTCGTGTTCGCGCAGGTCGTAGGAGAAGGTCTCCAGGTCGACCAGTACCGGGCCGTCGGGCCCGACATGGACGTTGCGGGGCAGCGCGTCACCGTGGATCGGCCCGCGTGGCAGATGCGGCTCCAGCGCCGACGCGGCCGCCGCGAACGCATCCCGCCGCCCGCGCAGATACTCCGCATCGGACGCGGAGACGGCATCGCCGGCCAGCCGCAGCCAGCGCTCCACACCGTCCAGCAACTCCCGCCGGGGGAGCGCGAAGGGCGGATCCGGCAGCGCGTGGACGCGCTGCAGCAGTGCGGCGAGATCGTCCGGTCCGGCGGGCCGGACGGCCTCCGGAAGCCGCCGCCAGTAGGTCACCGGATGGCCCTCGACGAGCGCGGCCACCGGCTCCGCGGCCCGTACGGCCGGCACGTCCTCGTCCGCCAGCCACCGGGCCACGCGCAGTTCCCGCTCGGCGCGCTCCAGCAGTTCGGCGCTGCGGCCCACCCGTACGACCGGACCGCGCTCGCCGAGGGCGAAGACGGCGTTCTCGCCCAGTGAGAGCAGCGGGGCGTCCGCCGCCGCTTCGGGGTGCCCGGCCGCGGCCAGCACCTCCCGGGCGCGCGCCTCCGTGAAGGCGGCGGGGCTGGGTCGGGTCATCGGGGTGCCTCCTGCGGTGCGTACTCGCGACCAGTGTCGCAGGTGCCCCCGACCGAGCCGGAGGGCCCCAGGGCGCGCGCCGTCCGGCCGCCCCCCCGGTAGGCCGCGGGCGCGAGCGGCACGGCGGCAGCGGCGAACGGGGCGGGAAGGAGGGGCAGTTGACGCTCCTTCCCGCCCCGGCACTGTCAGTACATCCCCATTGAACGATACGCATCGTCTCGCATGGCGTGCGGGGCATGCCGCACCACCCCTCGCACATCGCCATGTTCAGCATCGCGGCCCACGGCCACGTCAGGCCCAACCTCGGCGTCACCGCGAACTCGTCGACCGCGGCCACCGCAGCCACCGCGGCCACCGCGTCACCTACGCCGTCCCGCCCGCCTTCGCCGACCTCGCCGCCGCCACCGGAGCCGAACCCCGGTGGTCATGCAGACCGGGAAGTCCACCGAACCCTCCCAACTCGGCGAGATCCCGGACGACTTCGCGGTGAGCGACTGGATTCCACAGCCGCGGTCCTGCGCCGGGCGGACGCCTTCGTCACCCACGCCGGGATGGGTGACAGCCAGGAGGGACTGGAGAGCGGCAGCCGGTGGGCGGCGGACATGATCGATGCCCAACTCCCTTACTGATTCAGCCCGATGGCCGGATCGCGTGGAACGCGTGCCTGCCACAAGGGGACGGTTGACGGAGCAAACAACTCGTCAGATGTCCCCCTTCATTTCGTCAACGTAAACGCAGTGAGTCGGGTGCCGCCAACTCACCTGCAGTTTTCGCTAGTTCTGCGGGCTTTTGCATTTTTTGCAGGGTTGTTGCCTATCTCACACGGCTCGGTGGCCCTTGAATTGACCTCGTCAATCCGACAGGGTTTCGAACCAGTCCGAAGGAGATCTTCCGGTCCCTCCGGGCTGTTACGCAACGCTTCCCCCCACACCACGAACGAGGAGAACCCTCGCAATGGCTCATAAGCGTTCCAGCAAGAAGCGGCTCGTCACGGCGATATCCGCCGCGGTGGCCGCCACTGGTATCGCCGCTGTCACCGCGGTCACCGCCGGTGCGTCGCCCGCCGCCGAGGGCAAGGTCTACGGCGCCGAGGCCAAGGGCGCCGTCAAGGGCAGCTACATCGTCATGCTGAAGAAGTCCGTACACGCCACCGAGAGCGGCGACTTGGCCGCCAAGTACGGCGGCAAGGTCAAGCGGACCTTCACCTCCGCCATCAACGGCTTCTCGGCCAACGGCCTGTCCGACGAGGACGCCAAGCACCTCGCCGCCGACCCGGCCGTCGACAAGGTCGTGCAGAACCACACGTTCCACATCGACGGCACCCAGGAGAACCCGCCGTCGTGGGGCCTGGACCGCATCGACCAGACGGACACCAAGGGCGACGGCAAGTACACCTACCCGGACAGCGCGGGCGAGGGCGTTACCGCCTACGTCATCGACACCGGTATCCACATCAGCCACAAGGACTTCGGCGGTCGCGCGTCGTACGGCTTCAACGCCATCGACAAGAGCGACAAGGCCGAGGACGACAACGGCCACGGCACCCATGTCTCCGGCACCATCGCCGGTACCGCCTACGGTGTCGCCAAGAAGGCCAAGCTGGTCGCCGTCAAGGTCCTGGACGGCCAGGGCTCCGGCAGCACCGAGCAGGTCGTGGCGGGCATCGACTGGGTCGCCAAGAACCACAAGGGCCCCTCGGTCGCCAACATGTCGCTCGGCGGCGGCGCGGACGAGGCGCTCGACGCGGCAGTGAAGAAGGCCATCGACTCCGGCGTCACCTTCGCCGTGGCGGCCGGCAACGAGTCCACCGACGCGGGCCAGAGCTCCCCGGCACGCGTCAAGGAGGCCATCACGGTGGCCTCCAGCACCAAGGACGACCAGCAGTCCGACTTCTCCAACTACGGCAGCGTCGTCAAGCTCTACGCTCCGGGTACCGACATCACCTCGGACTGGAACAACAGCGACGACGCCACCAAGACCATCTCGGGTACGTCCATGGCGACCCCGCACGTCACCGGTGCCGCCGCGATCTACCTGGCCGGCCACAAGGACGCCAAGCCGGCGGACGTGGAGAAGGCACTGACCGACGGTGCCACCCCGGACAAGATCAGCAACCCGGGCCAGGGCACGCCCAACAAGCTGCTGAAGATCGTGGAGTAATCGACACGATCGCTCAGCACCGCACGCCGGCCGTCGCGCTCGCCCCCACGGGGCGCGGCGGCCGGCGTTGTTGTGCGACGAGCCGGCAATTCACCTTCCCCTGCGTGGAGTTATCCACAGGAGGCTTCCTCCGGAACCGGCGGCGGGGTGCTGCGACTACCGTCAGTGACATGCACGGAGGACTGCCGTTCATCGGCATCAGCACCATCATCTACGGCGTCATCGGAATCGTCTGCGTCGTGGTCAGCGCAATCCGCAGGACAGGGGGAAGCTCATCATGCACACCGTCACCGTCATCGTTCCCGCCCACAACGAAGAAGAGGGCCTTCCGGACACGCTGGAATCCCTCGCGCGGCAAACCGTCCCGCCCGACCGGATCCTGGTCGTGGACGACGGCTCCACGGACCGCACCGGAGAAGTCGCCGCATCGCACGGAGTGACCGTTCTCCGCCCACCGGACCGGCTCGGCAGCAAGGCCAGGGCGCAGAACCACGCTCTGCCGCACTGCACCACCGACCTCGTCCTGGCCGTCGACGCGGACACCGTCCTCGCCCCGGACTACCTCGCCCGCGTCGTCCCGGTCTTCGACGACCCCGCCGTCGCGGTCGCGGCGGGCACCGTCCGCACCCGCCACACCCGCACCGTGTGGGAGCGCGGGCGCTCCACGGAGTATCTGTTCGGGTTCCACTGGCAGCGGCCCATCCAGGCCCGCGCCAACAGCCCCATGGTGTGCTCGGGTTGCTGCTCGGTGTTCCGCCGCGACGCGCTGACCGCCTTCGGCGGCTTCCCCGAGCGGACCATCGTCGAGGACATGGACTTCACCTGGTCCCAGCAGATCGCCGGCCGACGCGCGGTCTACGTCTCCGACGCGGTCGCCCTGGCCGCCGATCCCGAGGACCTCACCTATCTGCGGAAACAGGTCTGGCGCTGGATGGCCGGCTTCTGCCAGAACGTCCGCCTGCACCTCGGGCAGCTGATCCTGCGCAAACCCCTGCTGGCGCTCTGGGTACTGCTCGCCCTGTTCGAGATCCTCACCGCGCCCCTCTGGTTGGCCACCCCGTTCCTGATCGCCGCGACCGGCGGTGCGTCGGCCCTGCCCGCCTTCGCCTGGTGGGCCGGTGCCGATCTGCTCCTGACCGCACCACCGCTGGTCTATGCCGCCCGCCGCCGCGGACTCCCGCTGGCCGGCGTGCTGCTGAACATCCCCTGCGTCTACGCCACCAAAGCGGTCAACCTCGTCTACGCCTGGAAGGCCCTCGTCGTGGAACTGGTCCTGGTGCCCCTACATCTCGCCCGCGGCCTGACGGTCTACGAGAAGGGGCGTGCCGACACCCCACGGGGAGGGGCGGCGGCCGTGGCGGTATGAGGCATCGGCGCCGCGGCCGGCACCGCGGTGGACACCGAACGGGGGACCGGCCGCGGCGGGTTGAGCACCCGGCGCCGCGGCGGCCGGCCCCGCCGGGTCGCCCTCAGGCGGCCAGCGGTGCCGAGTCGCCGCGGGTGCCCGCGCGGACGGCTTGGTCGTAGCGGCGTAGGAGGAGCCGGGCTAGTTCGGGGGCGGGGCCGAGGACCGGAGGACTCCTTGAGGGACTCCTCACGGAGAGCATTACCCGGAGGAAATCCCTGGTCAGGGAGGGTTGGTAAGTGAGTGTGAGGCGCTGACAACCCTCCTTCCTCTCCTCTTCCTTGGTCTGGATTGGTGGTTGTGTGGGCTTGGTGGTTGTGTGGGGTGGGGAGCCGGCTCGTGTGTCGGCTTGGAGTGGGTCGCTGGGCGCTATGCCTGGGTGTTGGCTCGACGGGGGTGCCGGCGGGCTTTGGCGGTGCTGGTTGCGTTGTGTCGTGTGCCCCCGCGCGGGGCTCCGCCCAAGTCGGGGCGGTC
The DNA here is from genome assembly GCF_050054615.1 of Streptomyces sp. YGL11-2. Taxonomy (NCBI): domain Bacteria; kingdom Bacillati; phylum Actinomycetota; class Actinomycetes; order Kitasatosporales; family Streptomycetaceae; genus Streptomyces; species Streptomyces sp. YGL11-2. Next base: position 100,302 of record NZ_JBNHIN010000014.1, on the reverse strand, counting down.
AGCGCAGTGTCCGGCGAGCGCCTGTGTTTCTGCGCTCGCACCGCCGTGTGCGCGGGGGCACGCTGCTTCATGCAGCCCGCCGGTTCGGTGTCGGCTGGGCGGCTCGCGGGATGCTGTCCCGGTGCCGCTGCTGACCATTGGGGGTGCCTGTCGTGTGCCGCTGCCGCGTCCCGGCTCGGGACGGCGATCGCGTCACGGAAGCCGGTGCGCTGCCAGATCCAGGATCCGAGGTCAGGCTCTGCACCTCGTTCAGCCCTGCCGTACATCCCTTCCTCGCAGCGTCGCGTAAGCCACCGCCAGTGCCATGGCCACCCACAGTGTCAGGACGCCGAAGCCGGGCCAGGGGCCGAGGGGGCCGGGCGCGGGATGGACCTCGGTGATTCTGGAGCCGGCAGCGTCCGGGAGGTAGGCGGCGAACCGGGAGGTGGCGGGGAGGGCGCCGAGGAGGGGGGAGATGAGGAAGAAGAAGGGGATGAGGATGCCCAGGGCGAGGACCGATGTGCGCAGGGCCATGGTGATACCCAGGGCGAAGAGGGCGAGCCACGCCATGTAGAGGCCGCCGCCGAGGACGGCGCGGAGGACGCCGGGGTCACCGAGGGAGGCGGCAAGGCTGCCGAGGGTCGCCTGGCCGATGAGGAAAGCCGTGAACGAGGTGAGGCAGCCGGTCAGGAGGGCGACGGTGCCGACGATCGCGGCCTTGCAGGTGAGCAGCAGGCCGCGCTGAGGCACTGCTTGGAAGGATGCGGTCAGCATGCCGGTGGCGAACTCGCCCGAGGCAGCGAGAACCCCGAAGAGGATTATGGCGAGTTGGCCCAGGACCATGCCGGACAGACTGGTCGCGGTGGGATCGAGTGTCGCGCGGTCGGCGGCCGTCATCTCGTGGGCGGCGTAGCGGGTGAGGAGGCAGAGGAGGGTGCCGGTGACGACGGTGACGACCGTGGTGGACGCCAGTGTCCAGGCCGTGGAACGGACTGTGCGGAGTTTGGTGAACTCGGAGAGCAGGACGGCGCGGAGGAGGGAGGTGCCGTCGGGCACGGCGGTGAGGGGGCGGGTCATGGCTCATGCTCCCTGGTGAGGGGGGACGACTGGGACGCCGGTGAGGGCGGTGCGGTATTCGGTGTCGCCCGCGACGACGCCGAGGTACGCCTCCTCCAGCGAGGCATGTTCCGGCCGTAGTTCGTGTAGGGCCAGGCCCGCTGAGGCGGCCAGGTCGCCCACAGCTGCGGGCTCGGTGTCGTATGCCTGGAGGCTGTGCTCGTCGTCCCCTGGCGAAAGGACGTGGTTGATGCCGGCGCCGTCCAGCAGCGTGGCGAGGCGGTCCCGGTGCGGGGTGCGGACGCGGACGATCCGGCGGGCGTGGCCGGCGACGAATTCCCTGACCGTGGTGTCGGCGAGGAGGCGGCCGCGGCCGATGACGATGAGGCGGTCGGCGGTCAGCGCCATCTCGCTCATGTGGTGGCTGGAGACCAGTACCGTACGTCCCTCGGCGGCCAGGCCGCGCATGAGATCGCGCACCCATCGGATGCCCTCGGGGTCAAGGCCGTTGACCGGTTCGTCCAGGAGCAGGACGGCGGGATCCCCGAGGAGGGCCGCTGCGATACCGAGCCGCTGACGCATACCGAGGGAGAAGCCCTTGACCCGCCTTCCCGCGACCTCGTAGAGGCCGACTTGGGCCAGTACCTCGTCGACCCGGCGGGTGGGGATCCGGTTGCTCTGAGCCAGGACGCGCAGATGGCCGCGCGCGGACCGGCCGCTGTGCATGGCGCGGGCGTCGAGCAGCGCCCCGACCTCGTTCAGCGGGTATCGGATCTCGGGGTACGGCCGCCCGAGGACGGTGGCCCGGCCCGCGGTGGGGCGGTCGAGCCCGAGCACCATCCGCATGGTGGTGGATTTGCCCGCGCCGTTGGGGCCGAGGAAGCCGGTGACCGCGCCCGGCTCGACGCGGAAGGTGAGGGCGTCCACCGCGGTCCGGCCGCCGTAGTGCTTGGTCAGCTCTTGGATGTCGATCACTGGGAGTCCTGGGCGGTCTGGGTGGAGTCCTCGGGGAGTGGGGCCGTGCGCGGGTCCGGGGCTGGGCCGTCCGCGGCGAGGTCGGGCGCTGAGCCCCCCTCCACGAGCAGTCCTTCCTTCAGGCGCAGTGTGCGGTCGACGAGTCCGTGGAGTCCGTGGTGTCCGTGGCTGACCGCGAGCACCGTGCGGCCGTCGTGCTTCCACTCGGTCAGTAGGGCGGTGAGTTCGCGCACGGCTGCGTGGTCCAAGCCGTTGAACGGCTCGTCGAGCAGGATCATTCGCGGGTTGTGCAGTGTGGCCACGGCTATCCCGACCTTTTTTCGGGTGCCCAGGGAGAGTTCGCGGATGAGGTGCCCGGTCCACTGGTCCGCACCGAACCGTTCCAGTGTCCCCAGAGCCCCGGTCGTTGGCACTCCCCACAGGCGGGCGGTGAAGGCCAGTTGTTCGTGCACGCTGAGGTAGTCGTAGAGCGGGGGTTCGTCCTGGACGTAGCCCCGCAGGGCTTTCGCCTCGGGCGCCTCCGGGGGGTGGCCGCCGATGCGTATCTCGCCGCCGCTGGGTTTGTGGAGCCCGGCGGCGACTCGGAGCAGGGTGCTCTTGCCGGAACCGTTCTCACCTACGAGGTGGACGAACTCGCCCGCCGTCAACTCGGCGTCGATACCGCGGAGTACGGCGTGTTCGCCATGGCCTGCGGACAGTCCGCGCATCGTGATCAACGGGGTGCCGCCTTTCGGTCGACGGGGGTTGCGGAGGGGAAGCGGGAGGAAGGGCGACGGGCAAGGAGCACCGCGGCGGCCGACAGCAGGGCCAGGCACGTCACCAGGGGAGGGAGCGCGCGGAGCAGTGGCTCATCGCCCGGCAGCAGCGGGATCAGCGCGACGGTGGGGAGCATGACGGCACCGGTCAAGGTCGCCTGGAGGACCCCCGCGGCAGGGGAGCGGGTGATGCGGCCCTGGCCGCTGTGCTCGGCGGGCGGCATCACGGTGGATGTGGCCACGGCGGCCGCTCCGACCGCGCAGGCGGCGGCGGGAGCGGTGAGGAGAAGCGGGACGAGGTCGGGCCCGGTCCCACCGGTGAGCAGGGCCCAGCCCACGGCCCCCGGTGCGACGCAGCCCGCGACGACGACGGCGAAGGACACCGCCTTGCAGCTCCTCAACTGGCCGGTGGACAGTGGGGATTGAAGGAGAGCGTCCCATGCCTTCCGCTCTGCCTCGACCCCGGCGACCTGCACCGCCTCGTCGGCCACCAGCAGCACGCCGCCCACCAGTGCCCCCACCGCGGTGGCGGTGGGGATGGCCAGCGGACCGCCCCCGGTGCCCAGCGCATGGCCGGCTCCCGTTCCGAGTAGCGCGATCCCGCCCAGCAGACAGCGCCGCAGCCCGATGGTGGCGGCTGCGGGTCCGCGCAGTGCTGCCCTCAGGTCCTTGGCCAGGAACACCATGAGCACGGACCTTTGGTGCAGCCGGTCCCACCGGTGCGTCTGCCTGGCCGTGCGCCCGGTGCGCGGCATCGCGGCAGGGGGAGCCCCGCCGACCCGCAGGACGCGGGTGAGGGCGGCCCGCCGCAGCAGGATGAGCGCGACGGCGACGGGCGGCAGCGCCGTCGCGGCGGCAACGGCCGCGATGCGGTACGTGCCGCCGCCCACCGTGGTGTCCCACCAGCCTGGCCGTACGGCGTTGAGGGCCTGGCCGGCGAGGCGGGGCAGTGCCTGGGCCAACGGGCCCTGTGCCCGCATCCCTTCGGTGAACGGGGCGATCGCGATCCCCACGGCGACCCCGCCGCCCCCGGCCAGCAGCAGGGTTCGCAGTCGGGCGGCGCCGTCCCGGGCGAGCGCCAGCAGTCCGGTCAGCGCCAGCCGTAGGGCCAGGCTGACAAGCAGCAGTCCCGCGACGAGCGTGAGTGCCGCGGGGAGGAGCCGGCTGCCGGCAGGTGACCCGCTCAGCCAGGCGGTGAGGAACGTACCGGCCGTCACGGCGACCCCGCCGGCCGCCAGCAGGGCGGGCCCCACCGCGCGCACGAACAGCAGGTCCCCGGGCGTGATGGGGAGGGACAGCAGCACCTCCCGGTCCGGCGGGTCCACGACGAGCCGGATCTCGTTCGGCCGGACGCCGGCGATCATGGAGGCGACCACGAGTACCGCGGGCAGCCAGGCGTAGCGCGCCAAGCCGCCCGGGTCGGCGGAGGTGACGGGGAGGGTGTGCGCGGCGAGCAGCCCCGCGCCGACTGCCAGGGCGAGCGCTGCGGCTGCCCCCAGGACGAAGCAGACGGCAGTGGCGATCTGCGCCCACTGCGGGGTGGCCCGCCCCTGAAGCAGGTTGAGCTTGCGTCGTCCGTCGGCGAGCACCAGCGCGAACGCCGCGCGGGCGTGGCGGCCGGGCGTCCGGGACCGCCGCGCCCCCGTCACGGGGCGCTGTGGCGCCGCGGTACGGCGCGTCATCCTGGCCGCCCCGGCAGCACCGTCGCGGCTACCGAGCACACCAGCGTGACGAAGAACAGCGCCGCCAGCACCTGCAACGCAGCGGTCCCCGGGAACAGGAAACCGCTCGCCGCCAGCGCCGGTCCCACCATGCCGCTGACGCCGATGAGCAGGAACTGCCCCACGCGCAGCACCAGCGCGATGGCGGTCAGCACCACCAGGAGCACCGGAAAGCCCCACCAGGCCCACTGGAGCATGTCCTGCGCTTCGGCGACGAATGTCCGGTTGGTGTCGGAGAGGCGCGGTGAACCAGCCACCGCGGCTTGTACCTCGTCCCGGTTCAGGGTGTAGAGCGTCGCCCGGCACCAGGCGAGCGCGGTGGTGAGCAGAACTGTGAACGTGGCGAATCGCCGCCAGCGCGCGGAACCGGCGGAGGTCCGGGAAGTGTGGGGAACGGTCATGGGTGGGGGGACGCTTTCTCGTGCAGGCGGGCTCGGATGGTGACGTCGTGGGGCTTACAACACGGCGAAGAGCAGTCCGAGCAGGGCGGCGGGCGCGG
>NZ_JBNHIN010000014.1:46129-95174 GCF_050054615.1 Streptomyces sp. YGL11-2 | reverse complement strand
TCCCCCCCCCCCCCCCTGCGCAGCGGCCTCAGCTCGGGCGCGGCGCGACCCAGTACGACGGCGGTAACGGCAACGAGCAACAGCAGGCTCGGCTCGGGGGCGGAGAGCCAGTCGAGCAGCGTACGGTCACTCGCCCCGGCCAGCGACAGCAGTACGAACATCCCCAGCCGCAGGGCGAGATAGCCGGCGGTCACCGCACCGACAGCCCACCGCAGACCGCGGAAGTCGACCGTGGCGCCTGCCCAGCGGCAGCAGGCGGCGCCCAGCGCCCCGAGCGCCAGGACCAGCACGAGGTAGGCAACGCCGTTGAAGAGCGAACTCGTCGCCCAGGCCGCCCAGGCGGCCACGTCCAGCTGTCCCGCTGTTCCCCCGGGCAGCTTGCTCACTGCTTCGGAGCGGTAGAGATCCCAGAACTGCCACATCAGAACGGGCAACAGCACGACGCAAGCCATCAGTCCGCCGAGCTGCGCCCACCGGGCGAGCGTGACGCCCCGTGGAGTCTCGGGGGTGGCGGGGTCGGAAGGATGCGCGGAGGACGCCGGTGATGCGGTCGATGGGGCAGCCTCGGCCGGAAAAGCCGAAGCTGTCATTCCGGAGGAGGACGCGTTCGCGGAGACTGTTGAGGACGTTTCCCACGGGGACGTGTGCATCAGGTACTCACCCAGGTCTCGATCGTCGCGGCGATGAGGAGCAGAAAGAGCGACATCCCCAGGAGTCCGAAGGAGTCGCTGAGCACGTGCTGGAGCTTCGGTCGAGCCTTTTTCCTGCCGACCAGCCAGCTGGTGACTGCGATCAGCGGTACCAGGCCCGCGCCAACGGCTATACCGATGGAGGGGAGTTCCAGCCATGCGTGCGGCAGGACGTGCCGGGCCAGGTCGCCCCACCCGGCGAGCGCCGTGGCCTGGCCGAGCCCCAGCCCGGTCAGGAGCCCGGACACCAGGCTGAAGGCGATCGTGGCCAGGCCAAACGTAAGGACACCGGCGAAGGCCAGCAGCGCGACACCCGCGTTCGTGCTGAGGATCGACCACCACAGGTGACCTCCGGCGTGTGCGGCGCGCTGCTCGACGCCGAGGTCGAGCCGGTCGCCCAGGGCGAAGCCGACCGCGATGGGCCCCAGCCACAGCAGATTGCCGAGGAGGACCGCGGTCCGCTGGCGACGCAGCAGACGTGCGCACCCGCCCAGGAACCGGAGCCAGAGTGGGGATCCGTCCGAGGTCCGGTGTGCGGCGTGTTGTTCGGGGATTTCAAGGGCTGCCATGGAGCTTCCCGGCGAGTACGACCGGGGCCCCCGCGCGGCGGTTACGCGACGCAGCGGCCCCGGAATCGGCGTTACTTGACGATGGCCTGCTTGCCGACGGCCTTGCGCAGCAGGGTGAGGCCGAGGCCGCCGACGGCGGTGGCGCCACCGAAGATGGACAGCGCGGTGGCGACGTCCATACCAGCCATGATCGCGGTCGCCGCGCCGGTGGCCTGCGCCGATGTGAAACCGAAGAACGCGGTGAGGACGGCGGGGGCGGCGACGCCCAGGAACAGCAGGGCGCTGCCGGCGACGGCGATGCTCGCGCCGGCAACCGCCGCGCGACTGAAGGACTTCTTCATGACATACCTCCCAGGACCGGGTGTGCCGGTCCTGCGGTCAGGGGACGTGTTTATGCTGGAAAACCCATGGCCATGGGTGTCGGTCCCGCCTTGCTTTCCTCAAGGCGGGACCGGCGTGGTTCGGGCCGAACCCCTGAAATGCTGCCAAGCCGGGACGCCCCCGTACATCCGCCGACCGTCTGTTCTCAGACCCCGCCGACCGGCGGGGTCCCTCCGGTCGGCGCCGGCAGAGCCGCCCGCACCGAGAAGCCGCCGTCGGCCGTCGGCCTCGCCTCCAGCCACCCTCCGAGGGCTTCGGCCCGTTCCCGCAGCCCTATCAGCCCGAACCCGGACGAAGGCAGCGGCCGGCTCTCCTCGCCGTACGCGGCGGCGCCCGTCCCCACCGCGCTCCGGGGACCGTTTCGCACCTCGACGAGCAGTGCCTCACTCCCGGCGCTCTCTCGCAACGCCACCGTGACACAGGCCCCCGTCGCGTGCTTACGCGCGTTGGTCACCGCCTCCTGAACGATGCGGTACGCGGCCTGCTCCACCCGCTTCGGCCAACGACGTGCAGGCACCGCGGCCTCGTACCGTACGTGATCCCCGCTCACCCGCAGCAGTGCGGGCAGCTCCGCCAACCCAGGCCCATCCACCGCCATTTCAACCGTTCCTTCATGGGTGCCCGCGCGACCGGGAGCCTCCCCGCTTCGCAGCACACTCACCATCGCCCGCAGCTCATGGAGGGTGCGGCGGCTCAGCTCCCCGATCGTCGAAGCCGTCTCTCGCGACGCGTCTGTCTGTGCCGTGCTCCGCAGGGCCCCCGCCTGCACGGCGATCAGGCTGATGTTGTGGGCGACCACATCGTGCATTTCCCGGGCGAGACGTGCCCGCTCCTCCGCCACCGCCGAACGGGCGAGCAGCTTCCGTTCCCGCTCCCGGCTGCGCATCAACTCATCGATATGTTCGGCCAGTTCGCGTCGCATACGGGCTAGCGCCCCGACCGCTGTGGGCCCCAGCGCCAGCAGCGCCGACGAGATCACGGCGCGCAGCCCGTCCTCGTAGGACCACACCTCGGTCTGCATCGGACGCCACGGCACCAGAGCCACCGCGAACAGCAGTCCCGCACAGGCCCCGATCACGGCCCGGCGGCGCACTCCGAAGGCGACATGGCACATCGCGATCATCGGTGCCAGCAGCAGCCCCGTCATGGCGGCAGGCAAGGTCAGCAGCAGCACCGGTACCGGCCAGTAGCGCCACACCACGAGCAGCAGGGCGGTGACGATGTACAGCACCAGCTCCACTGGTCCGATCAGGCTCCACACCGCGGGGATCTCCACGGCGGCCAGTGCCACCGTCCCGGCATCGGCCGCGAGACGTGAACGCTTCATCACACACTGACGGGGGCTGGACTGCCCGGTATCACCGCGTGCCGATGGGCGTACACCGCTGCCTGAATGCGGTTGACGAGCCCGAGCTTCGTCAGAATCGCGCTGACGTGATCCTTGGCCGTCGAGGAACTGATCAGCAGTCGCCTCCCGATCTCCGCATTGGACAGGCCCTCAGCGAGCAGTGCGAGCACATCCCGCTCGCGCTCGGTCAGCCCGCCTGCGGCCTCCCCGCCGCCTGCATCGCGGTGTCCTGCCTTCTGCGGCGCCCTCGCCACCGAGCTGAGGAAACCGTGCCGAACCGTATCGGCGGCCGTCGGCGACAACACGGTTCCGCCCGCCGCCAGCAGTCGAACGGCATGGGTCAGCTCCTGCGGCGCGGTGTCCTTGAGAAGAAAACCCGCCGCTCCGCCCCGCAGAGCGGCCGCGATGTCCTCACCTGCGGAGAACGTCGTCAGCATGGCCACCACAGGGGGATCGACCTGCCCCCGCAGGCCGGCAAGCACGGACAGCCCGTCGACTCGCGGCATCCGGATGTCGAGCAGAACCACATCAGGGCGATGCTGCTCGGCGGCGGCCACCGCCTCCCACCCCTCGCAAGTGACCGGCACCTCGATGTCCGGCTCCGCTCGCAAGATGTGCTGCATCCCCGTCCGCAGCAGCGGTTCGTCGTCGACAACCATGACGCGAATCACGAACTATCCCCCTCGGATCGCTTGGTGGGTAAATATACTAAGCATTCCTTTAGTTCGTTCCGGTCGGCGAAGTGGCCCGGTGCGCTCCTGGGTGTCTCATCCGGGCGCGTTGCGAAAGTGCTGGTCGCGCTGTCAGTGGCCGGGCGGGAGGGTGTTAGCGTCCGGGCACATGAACGACAGCGTGTACGTGGGCAACGCCGGCAGGGATGCGGCTCTGGACCGGGGCTGGCTGCTCGGACACTTCAAGGACGCGGGCGATCCTCGCCACAGTGATGCCATAGAGATCAAGTGGGGCACTCACCCGCGGGGCGACACACGGGCGCAGTGGGTGCGTGGCGAGCAGCGCACAGCCCTCCTGGTCCTCATCAGCGGCCGCTTCCGCGTCGAACTTCCCGGCCGCAGCGTTCTGCTGGCGCGCCAGGGCGACTACGTCGTATGGGGCCAGGGCGTGGACCATTCCTGGGTCGCGGAGGAGGAATCGGTGGTGCTGACCGTGCGGTGGCCGTCCGTCCCCGGATACGCAGTACCTCGGGAAGGGGGGCGGGCCGCCTAAGGGCCCGCCCCAGTCCTTGACTTCGGCAAAGTTGATCTGGGGCCCCTTGCATTCGGCGATCACGGGGTTGGTCGGACTTGCCGCCGGAGTGGGTTCGTCGGTTGGCGCGGCGGTGGGCTCATCGTCGTGTGCAACCGGGCCGGCAGTGAACAGGAAGGCGCCGGAAGAGACAACAGCCAGCAGGGCTCTGGTCACGCGCTGAGGTATCAAGGGTTGTGCTCGGGAGTGGTGTCAAGGTTGTGCAGACGGGTTCCGTCTTGGCCGTACACATTGAGGACGTAGCCCTGATCGAGGCGGACGCCTTCCCGGGCCAGGAAGGACGCCAGTGGCAGTTGGCGCATGATGCTGCTGGGCAGACCTCGGTGTCGGCCGCAGGGGCTGACGAGTCGGCGACCTCCCGGCACAGCGTTTCGTAGCTGAGCTGGTAGCGGTGCTTGAGATGCAGCAGCCGCAGCAGCGTCGCGACCACGGTCCGGACGGGCCGGGCCACGGCGGCCGTGCCGGTCGGGCAGGTCAGGCCGCGAGCGCCGTCAGGTCCCCGCGGGTGCCCGCGCGGACGGCTTGGTCGTAGCGGCGTAGGAGGAGCCGGGCCAGTTCGGGGGCGGGGCCGAGGACCGGGGCGAGGATGTCGGCGCGGGCTTCGCGGGCGCCGGCGGCGATGCGGTCCGGGAGGAAGCCGGGGGCGATGACGTAGGGGGCGACGGCGACTCGCTGGGCGCCTTCGGCTCGCAGGGCTCGTACGGCGTCGGCCGTACGGGGAAGGGAGGCGGAGGCGAACGCAGGTCGCACGGCGCACCATTGGGCGGTGCGCTGCCACTCCCGCGCGGTTTGAGCGATCACTGCGATCGCCTCCGGGTCTGAGGAGCCCGCAGAGGCCAGGACGATCCCGGTCGAGCGGTGGTCACCGGGCCGCAGCCCGGCTTCCTCCAGCCGGCGCTCCAGGGCGCCGGTCAGGAGGAGGGAGGGGCCGAGCACATCGGCCTGGTGGACGGTGAGTTGGGGCAGTCGTGCGGCGGCCTCCCGCAGCACCGCGGGGATGTCGGACTTCGCGTGAAAGGCGCGGGTGAGGAGGAGCGGCAGCGCCACCACGTTCCGTACTCCCTCGGCCGAGAGGCGCTCCAGCACCCGGGGCACCCGGGGCGCGTTGAAGTCGAGGTAGCCGACCTCGACGCGCAGTCCCGGGCGCAGCTTCCGGACCCGCGCGCGGAGCGCGGTGACGGTCGCCGCGTGCCGCGGGTCGCGGCTGCCGTGGGCGATGACGAGGAGAGTGGGACGCTGGTTCATGGTGTCAGCTCTTCACGAGGAGTCCGCGGCTGCGCAGCACCCGGCGCTCGATCGGGGCGAAGATGAGCAGTTCGATGCCGATGCCGACGATGAGGATCAGCAGGATCGCGGCCAGCACCCAGGACATGTCCTGGAGTTCGCGGCCCTGTTCCAGGAGTTGGCCCAGACCGGTGCCCAGGTCGGGTGCGTTGACGATGAGTTCGGCGGCCATCAGGGAGCGCCAGGAGAACGCCCAGCCCTGCTTCAGGCCGGCGAGGTAGCCGGGCAGCGCGGCCGGGAGCAGCACATGGCGGACGCCGGTGAGGCCCGTCGCGCCGATGGTGCGGCCGGCCCGCAGGTAGAGAGGGGGGATCTGGTCGACGCCGGAGACCAGGCCGTTGGCGATGGAGGGGACGGCGCCGAGCAGCACGACCGCGTAGATGGTGGCGTCGCTCAGTCCGAACCAGATGATCGCCGCGGGGACCCAGGCCACCGACGGGAGGGACTGCAGTCCGCTCAGGATCGGCCCGATCGCGGCGCGTACGGGCTTGACCCGGGCGACGATCAGCCCGAGCAGCGTACCGATGGCGACCGAGGCGACGAAGCCGAGGGCGCCGCGGGAGACGCTGGTCCACACGAAGCTGAGGAGGGTGCCTTCGAGCCACTTCTGTTGCAGTGAGCGGTAGACGTCGAGCGGGCTTGGGAGGAGGTAGTGCGGCTTGAGCTGGAAGTGGTAGGCGAGTTGCCACAGCGCGAGCACGATCGCCACGGCGACGAGGGGAGGGAACGCCTTGGAGACGGCGGTGCGCAGCCATGGCTGCCGTGAGACGACCGCGGAGTCCAGGGCGTCGAGCCCGGCCTCCAGACCGGCGAGGTCGCCGGCGGCGGATCCGGTTTTGGTGTGGGGTGCGCCGGTGGCGGATGTGTCGGCCGGTGGCCCGGCGGGGGCCGTGGCCGGTGCGTCCGCGGCGGGAGCGGCCGGCGCGCCGGTGGCGCCGTCCGTGGCGCCGTCCGTGGCGTGGTCGGTGGCGTGGTCGGTGGCCGCGTCGGCCGATGGGTCGGCGGGGTCCTCGCCGGGTGCCCCGGGGGCGGACTGGCTGGTGGTCTCAGTGCTGGCCATGGCGGCGGATCTCCCCACGGAGCTGTTCGGTGATCTCGATGGAAAGGTCGGCGACGGCGGAGTCCTCGATGCGGCGGGGCTGGGGGATGTCCACCTGCCACTCGCGGGCGACGCGGCCGGGGCGGGAGGACAGCAGCACGACCCGCTCGGCGAGTCGTACGGCCTCGCGGACGTTGTGGGTGACGAAGAGGACCGACAGGTTCGTCTCCTGCCAGATCCGGGTCAGTTCGTCGTGCAGCACGTCGCGGGTGATGGCGTCGAGTGCGGCGAACGGCTCGTCCATCAGGAGCAGTTGGCTGTCCTGGGCGAGGGCCCGGGCCATCGCGACGCGTTGGCGCATGCCGCCCGACAGCTCGTGGACGCGCTTGCCGTACGCGCCCTTGAGGCGGACGAGTTCCAGCAGTCGTTCGGCCTCGGTGCGCCGTTCGGCGCGCGGTACCCCGCGCAGTCGCAGCGCGAGTTCGATGTTGCGGCCCGCGGTGAGCCAGGGGAACAGCGCGTGTTCCTGGAACATCAGCGCGGGCCGGCCGCCGGGCGTCTCGATGCTGCCGGCGGACGGCTGGTCCAGACCCGCCACGAGACCGAGGAGGGTGGACTTGCCGCAGCCCGAGGCCCCCAGGAGGCAGACGAATTCGCCGGGGGCGACGTCGATGTTGATGTCGTCCAGTACGTGCTGCTGCGCGCCGGGGCGGCCGAACGACTTCGAGACGTGGTGGATGCGAGCGGCGTACGGACCGGTGGATCCGGTGTCCGCCGCGGCGGGCTTGGTGAGCGTGCTGGTCGTCATCGGTGTCACCTCCTGGGGGACTGCGGTGCCGGGGTGGGGGTCAGTTGCTGCCGAGGCCGGCGTCGTCGACCGGCGGCTTCCCCTCGGCCTTGAGCACCTTGTTCAGCAGGGTGAGGTCGTAGATGCCCTTGAGGTCGGGCTTCTTCAGCAGGCCCGCCTGGACGGCGTGGTCCGCCTCTTCCTGGAGGGTGGCGGCCAGCGGGTCGTCGGTGACGTCGACGTTCTGGAACGCCGGGTCGATGACGTCGGTGGGCAGCGCCTTGCCGGAGATCTGCGGGTCGGCGAGCTTGGCGTTGAGTGCCTTGACCGCCTCGGTGGGGTGCGACCGGATCCAGGTGTTGGTCGCCACCGAGCCGCGCAGCACCGCCTCGACGGCCTTGGGGTGCTCCTTGAGGAACTTCTGCGAGACGATCACGTTGGTGATGACGAACTTGCCGTCCTTCCACAGCTTCTTCTCGTCGAGCAGCGACTTGCCGCCCGCGGCGACGAGTTTGGACGCGGTGGGCTCGGGGACCCAGGCGGCGTCGATGGTGCCCTGGGTGAAGGCGGTCGGGGTCACCTTGTTGTCGATGCGCTGGACGGTGACGTCGCCCTTGCCGCTGGTGGCGTCGACCTTGTAGCCCTTCTGGGCGAGGAAGTTGAGCAGCGCGACGTCCTGGGTGTTGCCCAGCTGCGGGGTGGCGATCGTCTTGCCCTTGAGATCGTCCAGGCTCTTGATCTTCTTGGGGTTGACGATCAGCGAGACACCGCCGGAGGCCGAACCGGCGATGATCTTCAGGCTCTTGCCGTGCGACTTGACGTAGCCGTTGATCGCGGGGGAGGGGCCGATCCAGCCGATGTCGATGGCGCCGGAGTTGAGCGCCTCGATCTCGGCCGGGCCCGCGTTGAAGACCGCGGACTTGATCGCCGTGCCGCCCAGCGCCTTTTGGAACTGGCCCGTCTGGAGGCCGATCAGCGGGGTGGCGTGGGTGGTGTTGCCGAAGAAGCCGATCTTGACCTGGTCCAGTCCGTCCACCTTGGGGCCCTTGGGGGCGATGGTGGCGGCGGTGTCCTTCGGGGCCTGGGAGCCGTAGCCGCAGGCGCCCAGCGCGCCTACGAGGAGCGGGACGGTGGCGGTGGCCGCCAGCAGGCGGCGTCGAACGGCAGACACGGGAGGCGTTCCTCTCGGAGGGCCGGGGCGGTGTGCGCCCCTCTAAGGCGCGCCCGGCGAGACGATGGATCTTCGGAAGGGAGGTGTGGGGGATGCGGAGTGGAGCATCGTCAGCACGCACATCGGCCGACTCCGCCCTGTCCGCTTCCGAGGGCGCCGCTGCCTACGCGGCCGCCTTCCTTCGCGAAGGTCGAGAACATGTCCTGGAGCATGGTCAGAAGTCCCACCCCTCGTCGTCCGCCGCGGCGGCCGGTGCGGACGGCGCGCCCGTCTCCGCGAAGGCGGTGCCGGCCATGCCGGCGGCCAGCGTCGTACCGTCCGCCGGGTCGATCAGCAGGAAGGAGCCGGTGCGCCGGGAGTTGGCGTAGGCGTCCAGCGCCAGCGGTTCGGCGGTGCGCACCACGATCCGCCCGATGTCGTTGGCGGCGAGTTCGTCGGGCGCCGGGTGCTGGGAGAGATCGTCCAGCGTCAGCCGGGACGGGATCTCCTTGACGATCGCCTTGACCGTGCGGGTGGTGTGCTTGAGCAGCACCCGCTGGCCGACGGTCAGCGGCCGGTCGGCGACATGGCAGACGGTGGCCTCGACGTCCTGCGAGACCGACGGGGCCGCCGCGGTCGGGGCGATCAGGTCGCCGCGCGAGATGTCCAGGTCGTCGGCCAGCCGGACGGTCACCGACTGCGGCGCCCAGGCGGTGTCCACGGCGTGGCCGAGCGCGTCGATGCCCTCGACGGTGCTCGTCCGGCCGGAGGGCAGCACGGTGACGGCGTCGCCGACGCGCAGCACACCGGAGGCGATCTGGCCCGCGTAGCCGCGGTAGTCGGGGTGCTCGGCGGTCTGCGGGCGGATGACGTACTGGACCGGGAAGCGGGCCGGGTCGTCCGAGGGGTCGGCGCCGACCGGCACGGTCTCCAGGTGCTCCAGCACGGTGGGGCCGCCGTACCAGTCCATGTTTGCCGACGGCGTCACGACGTTGTCGCCGGCCAGCGCGGAGATCGGGATGGCGGTGATCTCCGGGACGCCCAGCGACGCCGCGTAGGTGGTGAACTCCTCGGCGATGGCGGCGAAGACGCGCTCTTCGTAGCCGGCGAGGTCCATCTTGTTGACGGCCAGGACGACGTGCGGGACCCGCAGCAGGGCGGCGACCGCGGCGTGCCGGCGGGTCTGCTCGACCACGCCGTTGCGGGCGTCGACCAGCACGACGGCCAGTTCGGCGGTCGAGGCGCCGGTCACCATGTTGCGGGTGTACTGCACGTGCCCGGGGGTGTCGGCGAGGATGAACCGCCGGCGGGGGGTGGCGAAGTAGCGGTAGGCGACGTCGATGGTGATGCCCTGCTCGCGCTCGGCGCGCAGGCCGTCGGTCAGCAGCGCCAGGTCGGGCGTCTCCTGCCCGCGGTTGCGGGAGGCGTGCTCGACGGCCTCCAACTGGTCGGCGAGCACCGACTTGGAGTCGTGCAGCAGCCGGCCGACCAGGGTCGACTTGCCGTCGTCCACGGAGCCGGCGGTGGCGAAGCGCAGCAGCGAGGTGGCACCGGCGTCCACGGTCCGGTCCGCGTCAACGGCGTTGGTCGTGCTCATTAGAAGTACCCCTCGCGCTTGCGGTCCTCCATGGCGGCCTCCGACAGCTTGTCGTCGGCTCGGGTCGCGCCTCTCTCGGTGAGGCGCGAGGCGGCGATCTCCGCGATGACCGCTTCGATGGTGTCGGCGTCGGAGTCGACGGCACCGGTGCAGGACATGTCGCCGACGGTGCGGTATCGCACCTGCCGCAGCTCCAGGCGCTCGCCGTCCTTGGGGCCGCCCCAGTCACCGGGCGCCAGCCACATGCCGGCGCGGGCGAAGACCTCGCGCTCGTGGGCGTAGTAGATGGCGGGCAGTTCGATCTTCTCGCGGGCGATGTACTGCCAGACGTCCAGCTCGGTCCAGTTGGACAGCGGGAAGACCCGGACGTGCTCGCCGGGCGAGTGGCGGCCGTTGTAGAGCTGCCACAGCTCGGGGCGCTGCCGGCGCGGGTCCCAGCCGCCGAACTCGTCGCGCAGCGAGAAGACCCGCTCCTTGGCGCGCGCCTTCTCCTCGTCCCGGCGGCCGCCGCCGAAGACCGCGTCGAAGCGGTTCTTCTCGATGGCGTCCAGCAGGGGCACGGTCTGCAGCGGGTTGCGGGTGCCGTCCGGGCGCTCGCGGAGTTCACCGCGGTCGATGAAGTCCTGTACGGAGGCGACGTGCAGCCGCAGGCCGTGGCGCTCGACGGTGCGGTCCCGGTAGTCGATGACCTCGGGGAAGTTGTGCCCGGTGTCGACGTGCAGCAGCGAGAACGGCACCGGTGCCGGCGCGAACGCCTTCAGCGCCAGGTGCAGCATGAGGATGGAGTCCTTGCCGCCGGAGAAGAGGATCACCGGCCGCTCGAACTCGCCCGCCACCTCGCGGAAGATGTGGACCGCCTCGGACTCCAGGGCGTCGAGGTGCGACAGCGCGAACGGGTTGTCGGCGCCCTCGGCGTCCGCGGTCACGGAAGCCACCGTGGTCATGCCAGTCCCCTCTCGGTGAGCAGCGTGTGCAGCGCCGCCGCGGACTCCTGCACGGTCTGGGTGTGCGACGCGATCCGCAGGTCGGGTGACTCGGGAGCCTCGTACGGGTCGTCGACGCCGGTCAGGCCGGAGATCTCACCGGCCGCCTGCTTGGCGTAGAGCCCCTTCACATCGCGCTCGGAGCAGACCTCGACCGGGGTGGCCACATGCACCTCCAGGTACGCGGTCCCCTTGTTCTGGTGTCGCTTGCGCACGGCCTCGCGGCTGTCCGCGTACGGCGCGATCACCGGCACCAGGGCCTTGACGCCGTTGCTGGCCAGTAGTTCGGCGACGAAGCCGATGCGCTGGACGTTGGTGTGCCGGTCCTCGCGGGTGAATCCGAGGCCCGCGGAGAGGAACTCGCGGATCTCGTCGCCGTCGAGCACCTCGACGCGGTGGCCCTCGCCGCGCAGCCGGCCGGCCAGCTCGCGCGCGATGGTCGTCTTGCCCGCGCTCGGCAGACCGGTCAGCCAGATCGTGGCGCCCGTCATCTGTGTCTCCAAAAACTCCGCCATCAGTGCAGTCCGCACTCGGTCTTGTTGCTGCCGGCCCAGCGCCCGGCCCGCGCGTCCTCGCCCGCCAGCACCCGCCGGGTGCAGGGGGCGCAGCCGACGGAGGCGTAGCCGTCCGTCAGCAGCGGGTTGGTGAGCACACCGTGCTCGGCGACGTACGCGTCCACGTCCGCCTGCGTCCAGCGGGCGATCGGGGAGACCTTCACCTTCCGCCGCCGGGCGTCCCAGCCGACGACCGGGGTGTTCGCCCGGGTCGGCGACTCGTCCCGGCGCAGCCCGGTCGCCCAGGCGTCGTAGCCGGTCAGGCCCTCTTCCAGGGGCTTGACCTTGCGCAGCGCGCAGCACAGGTCGGGGTCGCGGTCGTGCAGCTTCGGCCCGTGCTCGGCGTCCTGCTCGGCCACGGTCTGACGGGGCGTCAGGGTGATGACGTTGACGTCCATCACCGCCGCCACCGCGTCCCGGGTGCCGATGGTCTCCGGGAAGTGGTAGCCGGTGTCCAGGAACACCACGTCCACGCCGGGAAAGGCACGCGAGGCCAGGTGCGCGACGACGGCGTCCTCCATCGAGGAGGTGACGCAGAAGCGCGGCCCGAAGGTCTCGGCGGCCCACCGGAGGATCTCCAGGGCGGGCGCGTCCTCCAGGTCGCGGCCCGCCTCTTCGGCGAGCCGCTGAAGGTCGGTTGCGGTGGTCACGGGCTACCTCCGTCGGAAGCGGCAGGGGCGGAGCCGGTGGCTCCGGGGGCCAGCAGGCCCAGGAACTTCAGCCGGAACGCCCGGCTGCAGGACCGGCATTCCCAGGCTGCGCCCTCTCCGCGGGAGGTCCCTTTGCCTTCCGAAGGCCGCAGGTCCTCGTCGCCGCAGTACGGGCAGTGGAACGGGGCGGCACGCTCGCTCACGATGTCTCCCGCTGGGTCTCGGCGCGTTCGCTCACTTCAGCGCACCCTCTTCGGCACGCGCCGCCCAGGTGGCGAACCGCTCGCCCTCGGCGCGCTGTTCCTGGAAGGTGCGCAGCAACCGCTCGATGTAGTCCGGCAGTTCGTCGGCGGTCACCTTCAGGCCGCGGACCTTGCGGCCGAAGCCGGGCTCCAGGCCCAGCGCGCCGCCCAGGTGCACCTGGTAGCCCTCGACCTGGTTGCCGTCGCCGTCCAGCACCAGCTGGCCCTTGAGGCCGATGTCCGCGACCTGGATGCGGGCGCAGGCGTTCGGGCAGCCGTTGAGGTTGATGGTCAGCGGCTCGTCGAACTCCGGGAGGCGGCGCTCCAGTTCGTCGATCAGGGACGCGCCGCGGCCCTTGGTCTCCACGATGGCCAGCTTGCAGAACTCGATGCCGGTGCAGGCCATCGTGCCGCGGCGGAACGGCGAGGGCCTGACCTGGAAGTCCAGCGCCTCCAGTCCGGCGACCAGCGGGTCGACCTGGTCCTCGGTCACATCGAGGATGATCATCTTCTGCTCGACGGTGGTACGCAGCCGGTCGGAGCCGTGCGCCGCGGCCAGTTTGGCGATCTTGGTCAGGGTGGTGCCGTCCACCCGGCCGACGCGCGGTGCGAAGCCCACGTAGAAGCGGCCGTCCTGCTGCCGGTGCACGCCGATGTGGTCCCGCCACTTCTGCGCGGGCTCCTCGGGCGCCGGGCCGTCGATCAGCTTGCGCTGCAGGTACTCGTCCTCCAGCACCCGGCGGAACTTCTCCGGGCCCCAGTCGGCCATCAGGAACTTCAGGCGGGCGCGGGTGCGCAGCCGCCGGTAGCCGTAGTCGCGGAAGATCCCCACCACGCCGGCCCAGACGTCGGCGACCTCGTCCAGCGGCACCCAGGTGCCCAGCCGCTGCGCGAGCTTGGGGTTGGTGGACAGCCCGCCGCCGACCCACAGGTCGAAGCCCGGTCCGTGCTCGGGGTGCACCACGCCCACGAAGGCCACGTCGTTGATCTCGTGGACCACGTCCTGGACGGGCGAGCCGGAGATCGCGGTCTTGAACTTGCGCGGCAGGTTGGAGAATTCCTTGCTGCCGATGTACCGCTCGTGGATCTCGTCCACGGCGGGGGTGCCGTCGATGATCTCGTCCGCGGCGATCCCGGCGACCGGGGAGCCGATGATCACGCGCGGGCAGTCGCCGCACGCCTCGGTCGTGGACAGCCCCACGGACTCCAGCTTCTCCCAGATGGCGGGCACGTCCTCGATGCGGACCCAGTGCAGCTGGATGTTCTGCCGGTCGGTGATGTCCGCGGTGCCGCGCGCGTACTGCTCGGAGACCTCGCCGATGGCGCGCAGCTGCGGCACGGTGAGCCGGCCGCCGTCGATGCGCACCCGCAGCATGAAGTACTTGTCGTCCAGCTCCTCCGGCTCCAGGATCGCGGTCTTGCCGCCGTCGATCCCGGGCTTGCGCTGGGTGTAGAGGCCCCACCAGCGCATCCGGCCCCGCAGGTCGTTGGGGTCGATCGAGTCGAAGCCGGACTTGGCGTAGATCGTCTCAATGCGTGTCCGCACATTGAGACCGTCATCGTCCTTCTTGAACTGCTCGTTGCCGTTGAGTGGCGTGAAGTGACCAACGGCCCACTGGCCCTCGCCGCGGTGGCGTCCGGCCTTGCGGCGGGTCGTGGCGGAGGGGAGATCCGGGTTGGCGGCCATGGGTGTACGTCCTTCTGGGCGGCTCAAAGGGGGGCGGACGGGTGCGGCGTACCCCCCGGCGACCTGTGCGGACACACCGAAGTGCGGCGCGTGGGCACGCGTCGGCGGTGAGCTGCTGGTCGGGCGGGTGCGCGCGTCCGCGACGATGGGGACGGCGTGGAGCGGTGGTGCCGAGTGCTGTCCGGATACGGAGGGGTCAGGGCCCCTGATCGTGCAGCGTCAGCCTGCCCGACAAATGGCGCTGGACATGCGGCCGAGGTCGACGTGCCGCCGACTCACCAAGGCAATTCCAGCTCTGGACATGACGGAAGCGTGGCACGCCGTTCTCCGGCCAGTCCACCGTTATCCAAGATATGGACACAGGTGTCCCGAATCGCGAGATGGTGTGGTCTCGGTCACTTTCCGGCGGGCGACAGCGGTCCGGCATCCGGCCAGGGGCCCGGCATCGCGACCTCGGGCTCCTCGGTCACCTCCGTCGCGTACACCCGGAAACCGCGCCGCTCGTAATTGGCCCGCGCGTGCGGCCCGTCGTCGCTGCAGGTGTGCAGCCACACCCGCTTCGTCTCCGGCCGCTGCGGCCACCGTTCGGCCAGGTCCCAGGCGCGCGCCGTCCCGTGGGCGAGCAGATGCCCGCCGATCCGCCGGCCCCGGAACGCCGGCAGCAGCCCGAAGTAGGCGATCTCCACCGCCCCCTCCGGCTGCGGGTCCAGCTCGATGAAGCCGGCGGGCGTACCGCGCTCGTACGCCACCCAGGTCTCCGCGCCCGGCCGTGCGAGGTGCTCGGCCCACCGGGCGTACGGCCACGCCAGCCGGTCGGTCCACAGGATGTCGCCGCCGACCGCCGTATAGAGGAAGCGGCTGAATTCCGGCGACGGTACCTCGGAGCGGACTATTCGCACACCCTGGTCGGCGGGCGGCTCCGCGGCGGGTGCGAGATCGGCCGGCGAGGTCTGTTCGAGGTGCCAGGTGGTGACGCGGTGGCTCATGGGGCCAGCACATCACACCGCCGGCGGCGGGTCGCGCCCCGCGGCGCAGCCGGCCCGCGGCCCCGCCGCGCCGGGCCGCCCGGACCCGTCCCGGGCCGTCGCCACATCACGGAACACCGCGTCCATGTGGTGGGACGCGGGCGCCGTCCGCCGCGAAGCCGCCGCCCCGGCGGGCCGCCAGTACCGCGGGCGCCGTGGAGTGCGGCAGCAGCTCCAGGGGCCGGGGCGGCAGCCGCAGCTCCACCTCCACCCCGTCCGCGAAGCGGTACGGCCGGTGGGCCAGCACCCCCGCCAGATGACGGCGCAGCCGGGACAGCTCGGCGCGCACCGTCACCGTACGGCCCCCGTCGCCGAACAGGTCCCGGGCCAGCTCGGCGGCGCTGCGTCCGCGCGGGTGCGCGGCGAGCAGGAACAGCAGCTCGGCATGGCGCGGGGACAGCGCGTGCGACCAGCTGCCGGCCGGTCCCGCGACGGTGACCGCCGGGCCGTCGCGCCCGCCGACGTCCAGCACCACCCGGTGCGGCCGCGGCGTCGGCTCCGGCCGGCCGAGCCGGATCAGCCAGCCGCCGGGCAGCGGCTCCAGGGTGCACATCCCGTACCGCGGCAGCCACAGCGGCCCGGCCACCGGCGTCTTCGGCAGCGCCACCCGGTCCGGCGGCGTCATCCCGGTCACCGCCGCCGTCCAGCCGTTGGGGTCGACGGCCAGCGCCCGTCCGCCGATCCGCGCCAGCACCGGTGCCGCGCTCGACCGCAGCCGCTCCAGCGACGCGTGGTGGCGGGTGCGCAGCTCGCCCTCCGCGAGCCGGGCGACCGCGGAGACCAGCGAGAGCGTCGTGGGATGGAAGGAGTGGGCCGGGCCGCTGATGTCGACGGTGCCCAGCAGCCGCCCGTCGCGCGGGTCGTGCAGCGGCGCCGCGGCGCAGGTCCAGCTGTGGTGGCTGCGCAGGAAGTGCTCGGCGGAGTGCACCAGCACCGGGCTGCGGGCCACCAGCGCAGTGCCGATGGCGTTCGTGCCGACGACCCCCTCCGTCCAGTCGGCGCCTTTGTCGAAGCCCAGCCGGTCGGCCATCCGCCGGATCGGCGCACTGCCCTCCCGCCACAGCAGCCGGCCCTCGGCGTCGGTGACCACCATGATCTGCTGCGCGGCGTCCGCGGTCGGCAGCAGCCCGCCGCTGAGCACCGGCAGTATCGACGCCAGCTGCGAGTGCTGCCGCCGGTGCTCCAACTCCGCCACGGACAGCGGCTGCTGGGCGCGCACCCGGTCCGGGTCCACGCCCGAGCCGAGCACCCGGCGCCAGGACTCGCCGATGACCGCACGGGGCGCGTCGCGCGCCGCGTCCGACGGCAGCTCGCCGGCGAGCGCAGCCTCGTGGACCGTGGCGAGCCGCCGGGCCGTCTCCCGGATGTCCTGGGCCGACCGGACGGCGCTCTCGACCGGTCTGTCGTGCGACCGCTCGGCCGTCCGCGCACCGGTGCTGTCGATGGGTCTGTCGCTCACGCCGCTCCCCGCTGTGCCTGTCACCCGGTGTGCCCATCGTGCCGTCACCGGCCGTCCGGAGAAGGGGCATTGTGAAGATCCGCTGCAACGGGGTGCAACCGTTGTGGCCTATGACGCCCAGCGGGGAACCTGGTGACCGCGGCCGATGGCGACCCTCTCCCACGCCCTCAGGGCGGGGGCGACCCGCCGCCGGAGGATTCGCCGGTCACCCGTCGGAGAACCCGCCGGCTGCCCGCCGAGGACGCCATCGGCCGCACCGCGTCGCCGGCACGGTGTGGGAGGGGGCTCGCCATGGTGGCTGCCGCCCCGCGTGTCGTGGTGATCGGCGCCAGTGCGGGGGGCCGTATCGCGCGGGCCGCCCGGCTCGCCGAGCACTACCGGGTCCCGCGGCTGACCGCGGTCGACGTGCTGATCAGGCGTCAGCCGCTGCCCGCCGGCGGCTATGTGATCGACGGCGCGCCGCAACTCCTCGACCGGGTGGCGCGCTTCGGCGGTCCGCTGCCCGCACCGGCCACCGCCGACCTCGTCGTCCACCTGCGGGAGACGGGGCAGGACGGCACCGGCGACGCGCTGCGCGTGATCCGTTACTACGAGGCCCGCGGTGTGCTGGTCGGCTTCCGGCCGGACGTGCCGGACGCCGAGATCATCGTGGCCATCGACGCGGCGCTGCGCGGGCGCACCGAACCGGACCCGTCGCGGTGGCCCTGAGACCGGGAACGGCGCCGAGTCGGCGCGGCACCGCTCCCTGACACCGGCGCGGCGGCGGTGACCCCCGTCCCCGTCCCGCCGGGGCCGACTGCTGACGGCTCCGGCGGCCGGCGGGGAACCGCCGCCGCGCCGACCCGCCGGCGGGTGCGGCCGGTGGCCCCGGAAAGCCAGGGCCGCAGCCCGCTCCGCGCGCCGCCGGCCGGGCGCTCCCCCGCCACTACCCCGCCACCGCCGGCCGTGCCCGCTCCACCACCGCCGCCAGGCCGAGCGTGTGCGGCAGCGTGCCGAACGCCGCGCCCGCGTCGCCGCCCAGCCGGCCGGCGCAGAACGCGTCCGCGACCTCCGGCGGCGCGTACCGCACCAGCAGCGAACCCTGGAGCACCAGTGCCAGCCGCTCCGCCAGCCGCCGGGCGCGCGCCTCGATGCCCTCCAGGTCGGCGAGTTCGGTCAGCAGCCCCCTGATCGCCCGGTCGAGCCGGTGGTCCGCGCCGCGGGCCGTGCCGATCTCCGTCAAGTACGCGTCGAGCGCCTCCGGTTCGCGCCGCAGCGCCCGCAGCACGTCGAGCGCCTGGACGTTGCCCGAGCCCTCCCACAGGGAGTTCAGCGGCGCCTCGCGCAGCAGCCGGGGCAGCCCCGACTCCTCGACGTAGCCGTTGCCACCCAGGCACTCCAGCGCCTCCGCGACCACCGGCGTGCACCGCTTGGTCACCCAGTACTTGGCCGCCGGCACCGCCAGCCGCAGAAATGCCCGGTCCTGCGCGGTGCCCCCGTCGTACGCCGCCGCCAGTCGCAGCGCGAGCGTCGTCGCCGCCTCCGACTCCAGCGCCAGATCGGCCAGCACGTTGCGCATCAGCGGCTTGTCGACCAGCCGCCCGCCGAACGCCTCCCGGTACGCGGCGTGGTGCACCGCCTGCGCCACCGCCTGCCGCATCACCGCCGCCGCCCCGCTGACGCAGTCCAGCCGGGTCGCCGCGACCATCCCGATGATCGTCGCCACCCCGCGCCCCTCCTCGCCGACCCGGCGCGCCCAGGTGCGCCCGTCGAACTCCACCTCGGCCGAGGCGTTCGAGCGGTTGCCGAGCTTGTCCTTGAGCCGCTGGAGCAGGAACGGGTTGCGGCCGCCGTCCGGCAGCACCCGCGGCAGCAGAAAGCACGTCAGCCCACCGGGTGCCTGCGCCAGCACCAGGAACACGTCCGACATCGGCGCGGAGCAGAACCACTTGTGCCCCGTCAGGACGTACTCCCCGGCCGCCGCCAGCGGCTCGGCGCGCGTGGTGGTGGCGCGGACGTCACTGCCGCCCTGCTTCTCCGTCATCGCCATCCCGGCCAGCGCACCCGCCTTCGCGGCGGCCGGCCGCAGCTCCGGGTCGTACACCCGCGAGGTCAGCAGCGGCTCCCAGACCGCCGCCAACTCCGGCTCGGCGCGCAGCGCCG
Source organism: Streptomyces sp. YGL11-2 (assembly GCF_050054615.1). NCBI lineage: Bacteria > Bacillati > Actinomycetota > Actinomycetes > Kitasatosporales > Streptomycetaceae > Streptomyces > Streptomyces sp. YGL11-2. Next base: position 76,325 of record NZ_JBNHIN010000014.1, on the reverse strand, counting down.
GCACCGCCGCATGGGTCATCGACAGCGGGCAGCCGTGGCCTGCCTCGGCCTGCGACCACACGAGGAAGCCGGCGGTCCGCCGGACGTGCCCGTCCGGGCGCGACCAGGCACCGGTGAGGCCGGCGGTGATGGCATGGCCGAGCAGCCGGTGCCAGGCGGGGTGGAACTCCACCTCGTCGATGCGGTGTCCGTAGCGGTCGTGGGTGCGCAGCACCGGCGGGTGCGCGTTGGCCTGCGCGCCCCAGCGCTGCACCTGCGCGGAGCCGGCCGCCCGCCCCAGCCGGCCCAGTTCCTCCCGCACCTCGCCGAGGCGCTCCGCGGCGACGTACCGGGCGATGCCCTCGGTGAGTGCCGGGTCGGACCCGAAGACGTCGTACCCGGTCAGTGGCGGGGGCTGGTTCGTCACGATATGAGTGGTTGCTGCCATGGCAGATACGGTAAGGACGTGCAGCCGGCGAACGAACCACCCGAGCGGCCCGCGGGCCGTCTCACCCGGGCCAGGGCCCTCTACCGCAACGTCTCCAAGCGCCGGCTGGCCTGGCTGCTCCTCAAGGACATCGTCGCCAGCTGCATGGAGTACCGGGTCACCGGGCTCGCCGCCGAGGCCGCGTTCTGGTGCCTGCTCTCGCTGCCGCCGCTGATCCTCGGACTCGTCGGCGTCCTCGGCTACACGGAGCCCTGGATCGGCCACGCCACCATCGACGGCGTCCGGGCGCACATCCTGCACGCCTCCGGCACCGTCCTCTCCAGCCGGGGCGTCGACGAGATCGCCCGCCCGCTGCTGAACGACGTGTTCACCGGCCGCCGCCCCGACGTCATCTCCCTCGGCTTCGCCATCGCCCTGTGGTCCGGCTCCCGCGCGGTCAACGTCTTCGTCGACACCATCACGATCATGTACGGCCTCGACGGCCGCCGCGGCATCGTCCGCACCCGGCTGCTGTCCTTCGTCCTCTACCTGGCCGCGCTGGCGGCCGGTATGGTCGCGCTGCCCCTGATGGTCGCCGGCCCGGACGCCGTCGCCGGCTGGCTCCCGGACGGCGAGGACATCATCCGCGCCCTGTACTGGCCGGTCGTGCTGATCCTCTCCATCGCCTTCCTCACCACCCTCTACCACGTCTCCGTACCGGTCCGTTCGCCCTGGCGGGAGGACATCCCCGGCGCCGTCGTCGCCCTCGCGATGTGGCTGCTGGGCAGCTTCCTGCTGCGCCTCTACCTGACCGCGGCGGTCGAAGGGCCCACCATCTACGGCTCGTTGGCGGCGCCGGTCGCGGTGCTCCTGTGGATCGGGGTGTCCGCCTTCGCGGTCCTGGTCGGGGCCGCGATGAACGCCGCCCTGGACCGGGTGTGGCCGTCGGCCGGCACGGCGGCGGCCCGCGCGCAGAACGCCCGGGCGCGGAAGGGGGCGGGCCCGGAGGGCGGACCGGCCGGCACCTGACGCGGCCTCACATCGCCGGGATCCGCGCATAGCGCCCCGCGACGCGGAGGTCGGCCTCGATGGCCGCGGCGCATGCGCGCAGGGCGGGGAGGACGGCCTCGCGGGTCCCGTCCGGGGTGCCGCGGCCGGCGTGGGTGGAGACGTTGACCGCGGCGACGGCGCGGCCGGTGCGGTCCCGGACCGGGACCGCGAGGGAGCGCAGGCCGTCCTCCAGCTCCTCGTCGACCAGGGCGTGGCCGTCGGCGCGGACCCCGTCGAGGACGGCCAGCAGGCGGGCCCGGTCGGTGACCGTGTGCCGGGTGAGCGGCGCGAGGTGCGTGCGGGCGAGCCGGGCGGCCCGCTCGGCGGGCGGCAGGTCGGCGAGCAGCACCCGGCCCATGGAGGTGGCGTAGGCGGGGAAGCGGGTCCCCACGGTGATGTTGACGCTCATGATGCGGACGGTGGGGACCCGGGCCACGTACTGGACGGTGTCCGGGACGGCGTCGCCGCTGACCAGGATCGCCATCGACGCGGAGTCGTGGACGCGCTCCACCAGGGTGGCCAGGTGGGGTTGGGCGATGGCCGGCAGGGTGAGCGCGGAGAGCGGGGCGAAGCCCAGGTCCAGCACCTTCGGGGTGGGGCGGAAGAGCCTGCCGTCGCTCGCGAGGTAGCCGAGGTGTTCGAGCGTGATCAGGGCGCGGCGGGCGGTCGCCCGGGGCAGCCCGGTGGCCTCGGCGACGGCGGTGAGGGGGAGGGCGCCGCGGCCGGCGCCGAACGCGGTGAGGGTGGCCAGGCCGCGGGCGAGGGACTCGACGAATTCCGGGCCCAGTTCCTGCTTGGAGACGCGCATCCAGGGGGCGGGCGGCGGCGGTGCGGGGGCCGTGGGCGTACGGGGGGCCGCCAGCGTGCGCTCCATGGCGGCGACCGTGGCGCGCAGGCGCGGCAGGACGGCGGCCGGCAGCTCGGCGGCGGTGCGGCGGCTGGTGTGGCTGACCACGCTCAGCGCGCAGACCGGCCGCCCGGAGGGGTCGCGGACCGGCAGCGCCACCGCGACCAGGCCGGGTTCGATGAGCTGGTCGTCCAGCGACCAGCCGGCGGCGCGGGCAGTGGCCACCCGCGCCGCGAACGCGGCGGCGGTGGAGCTGCCGGGCCGCCGGGGCGGCACGGCGGGGAAGCCCGCGTCCGTGGGGTCGGCGGCCCGGCGCGCCCGCCAGCGCCGCCAGTCGCCGGCGTCCCAGGCGTCCGCGAACAGCGCGCCGGGCGCGACGCGTTCGGCGGGCAGCAGATCGCCGATGCGGAAGGCCAGGGACATGGCGCGGTGGCGGGTCGCCTGATGGACGAAGCGCACCCCGTCGCCGTCCGGTACGGCCAGCGAGACCGATTCGTCGAGCGCGTCGGCGAGCCGGTCGGCCAACGGACCGAGCAGGTCGGGGAGTTCGGTGGCGGCGAGGTAGGCGTTGCCCAGCTCCAGCAGCCGGGGCGCCAGCACGGCGTCGCGGCCCTCGACGCGTACGTATCCGATCCGGGCGAGGGTGCTCAGCACGCGGTCCACGGTGGAGCGGGCCAGACCGGTGACCCGCACCAGGTCGCCGGCCGTCGCCCGCCCGCCGCCGGCCGTCAGCTCGCGCAGCACGGCCAGGCTGCGCACCAGCGGACCCACCGCTTCCGGCGGCGGCGCTGAGGGGGCGGTGGCGGCGGGGTGGGACATGGACTCGCTCTCCACGGTGCGGCGATCTCGTCGGAACCGTACCGGGCGGGCCGGCGGGCACCGTTGACACGGCCGGGGGCGGGGGTCAGACTCGGGACGGCTGCTGGATGAACTTTAGTTCACTGGGCGAACTCCCGGGCAGGGCCCGGCAGGACGGACGACCCGAGGGCGAGGACATGGCAGACATCCGTTCCCTGCGCGACGCCGTCGCGGAACTGATCCACGACGGCGACACGGTGGCGCTGGAGGGGTTCACCCACCTCATCCCGTTCGCCGCGGCGCACGAGATCATCCGCCAGGGCATCACCGGCCTCACGCTCGCCCGGATGACCCCGGACATCGTCTACGACCAGCTGATCGGCGCCGGCGCGGCCAGCAAACTGGTCTTCTCCTGGGGCGGCAACCCCGGCGTCGGCTCGCTGCACCGCTTCCGGGACGCCGTCGAGAACGGCTGGCCCGCTCCGCTGGAACTGGACGAGCACAGCCACGCCGGGATGGCCAACCGCTATGCGGCGGGCGCCGCGCGGCTCCCCTTCGCGGTGCTGCGGGGCTACCGGGGCAGCGACATCCCGGGCCGCACATCCACCGTCGCCACCGTCACCTGCCCGTTCACCGGCGAGCGGCTGGCCGCCGTCGCCGCCCTCAACCCGGACGTCACGGTCATCCACGCCCAGCGGGCCGACCCGGCGGGCAACGTCCAGCTGTGGGGGCTGACCGGCGTGCAGAAGGAAGCGGTGCTGGCCGCCCGGCGCGTCCTGGTGACCGTCGAGGAAATCGCCGACACCCTGGAGCCGCGTCCCGGCGGGGTCGTGCTGCCCACCTGGGTCATCGACGCGGTAGCGGTCGTCCCCGGGGGCGCCCACCCCTCGTACGCGGCCGGGTACTCGGTCCGCGACAACGCCTTCTACCGCGACTGGGACGCCGTCGCGCGGGACCGGGAGGCGTTCGGCCGATGGCTGGAGGAGTGCGTGCGGGGAGTCGGCCGGGACGCCGGCAGCGGAGCGGCCGTGGGAGCCGGGGCGTCCGGGCGCGGGCGGGCGGCGCGGGGGACACCGCGGGTCGCCGCGGCCCCCCATCCGGCCGCGGCGCCCGGTCCCGCCTGGACGCCCGACGAGCTGATGGAGGTCAACGCCGCGCGGGCACTCGCCGGGGCCGGCACCTGCTTCGTCGGGATCGGGCTGCCCAGTACGGCCGCCAACCTCGCCCGCAGGACCGTCAATCCGGATCTGGTGCTGGTCTACGAGTCCGGCACCATCGGGTCCCGGCCGGAGCGGCTGCCGCTGTCCATCGGGGACGGCGAACTGGCCGACACCGCGGACGCGGTGGTGTCCGTGCCGGAGATGTTCAACTACTGGCTCCAGGGCGGCCGGATCGACGTCGGCTTCCTCGGCGCCGCGCAGGTCGACCGGTTCGGCAACGTCAACACCACCGTCGTCGACCGCGGCCCGGACCGGCCCGAGGGCCGGCTCCCGGGGGCCGGCGGCGCCCCCGAGATCGCCGCCAACTGCGGGCAGGTGCTGCTGGTCGTGCGGCACCGCCGCCGGAACCTCGTCGGCGCGCTGGACTTCGTCACCACCCTCGGGCACGGCAGCGGCCCCGGGGACCGCGCGGCGCTCGGCCTGCCCGGCGCCGGGCCGACCGCGTTGATCACCGACCTCGGTGTGCTGCGCCCCGACCCGGACACCGCGGAACTCGTCCTCACCGCGCTGCACCCGGGGGTGACGGTGGATCAGGTCCGGGCGGCCACCGGCTGGCCCCTCAGGGAAGCCCCCGACCTCGGCGTGACCGACCCGCCCACCGCCGCCGAACTCGCCGCCCTGCGCGCCCTGAAGGCGGCGTCCGGGCCGGGCGGGCCCCCGGCCGCCGCCACCGCCCCGCGCTCCGGGAAGGACGCCCGATGAGCCAGAGGTAGCCGCCGCCCGTATCCCGATCCGCACCCCCGCATGGAGAGGCACCCCCGCATGGAGAGGCACCCCCGCACGGAGAAGGCACCCATGAAGCACCCCGCCCCGCCCGGCGCCGCCCCCGTCTCCCCGACCGCCCCACCACCCGCCACCCAGGCCGACATCAGCCGTGAGATCGCCGTCCTGCGGACCGCTGCCGACGCTGCCGACGCGGACCGCGCAGCCGGCGGCCCGGCCCCCGGGCACCCCGCCCGGGACTATCCGCCCTACCGCAGCAGCACCCCCCGCCACCCCCGGCAGCCGCTGGTCGCGATCGACGCCCTGGCCGACCCGGAAGCCGTGGAGCTGAGCGGCCCCGCCTTCGGAGTCACGGACGTCACCGCACTCGACGCCGACCTCACCCGGCAGCACACCGGAGAGCCGCTGGGCGAACGCATCACCGTCACCGGCCGCGTCCTGGACCGCACCGGCCGCCCCGTGCGCGGCCAACTCGTCGAGATCTGGCAGGCCAACGCCTCCGGCCGGTACTCCCATCAGCGTGACCAGCACGCGGCCCCGCTCGACCCGAACTTCACCGGAGTTGGCCGCTGCCTGACCGACGACGACGGGCGGTACACCTTCACCACCGTGAAGCCCGCCGCCTATCCGTGGCGCAACCACGACAATGCCTGGCGCCCCGCGCACATCCACTTCTCGTTCTTCGGCACGGCCTTCACCCAGCGGCTGGTCACCCAGATGTACTTCCCGGGCGATCCGCTCCTCCCGTACGACCCGATCCTGGCCTCGGTCGCCGACGCCGCCGCCCGCGCCCGCCTGGTGGCCGTCTACGACCACCAACTCTCCCGCCCCGAACACTCCCTGGGCTACCGCTTTGACGTCGTCCTGGACGGCCCGTCCGCCACCTGGACCGAGGAAGGCCGCTGATGCCCACCCGCCCCGAAGGCCCCGAGGAGCCGCCCGCCACGCCGCTGGCCCCGACCCCCTCCCAGACCATCGGCCCCTTCTACGGCCACGCCCTCCCTTTCCCCGACGGTGAGCGGATCGCGCCCAGCGGCCACCCCGACACGGTCACCCTGCACGGCCTGGTGCGCGACGGGGACGGTGCGCCGGTGCCGGACGCGCTGCTGGAGTTCTGGCAGGCCGGCCCCGACGGCAGCCTGACCGGCGCCCCCGGCTCGCTGCGCCGGGACCCGGCCACCGGCGCGGCCGTCGGCCGCAACGGCGTGGACTTCACCGGCTTCGGCCGCGTCCCCACCGACGCCGACGGGCGCTATGCGCTGCGCACCCTGCCCGCCACCGCCCCCGCCGGGCGCCCGGACGCCGCGCCCTACCTGGCCGTCTGCGTCTTCGCCCGCGGGCTGCTGCACCACCTGTTCACCCGCGTCTACTTCCCCGAGCACACCGCGGCGCACGCCGCCGACCCCCTGCTGTCCGGGCTGCCCCGGGAGCGGGCGCGCACCCTCCTCGCCCGCCCCGACGGCACAGTCCCGTACCGCTACCGGTTCGACATCCAGCTGCAGCAGCCGGCGGACGGCACGTACGAGGAGACGGTGTTCCTTGCCTTCCGATGAGGCGCCCGAGGCGGTGGGCGGGCCGTGCCCGGGGGCCACCAGTCCTGACGGTGCATCAATTTCCCCCGGTGCGGCGGATCACGGCCTGCTCGCCCCCTCCTGGGCCGGCTCCGCCGTCGCGGAGGCCACCGGCGACGCCGCCTACCTGCGCGCCCTGCTCGACGCCGAGGCCGCGCTGACCCGCGCCCAGGCGGCCCTCGGGCTCGCTCCGGCGACCGCGGCGGCGACCGTCACCGCGGTCGCCGCCGAGCGCCACCGCCACGACCCGCGGGCGCTCGCCGGGCGCGCCCGCGCCGCCGGCAACCCGGTGGTGCCGCTCGTCGCGGACCTGACCGCCGCCGTCGCCGCCCGCGACCCGGAAGCCGCCGGCCACGTCCACCGCGGCGCCACCAGCCAGGACATCCTGGACACCGCCACGATGCTGGTCTGCGCCTGCGCCCTGGACACCGTGCTGGCCGACCTCGACCGCACCGCCGACACGCTGCACCGCACCGCCGCCGCCCACCGCGACACGCCGATGGCCGGCCGCACCCTCACCCAGCACGCGGTGCCGACCACCTTCGGCCTCAAGGCGGCGGGCTGGCGCAGCCTGGTCCTCGACGCCCGGGACCGGCTCGCCGCGGTACGCGCCGCGCTGCCCGCCCAACTGGGCGGCGCCGCAGGGACGTTGGCCGCCTTCCACGCCTACGCCCCAGCGGGCGGCGCGCCGAGCGCCGACGACCTCGGCGTCCGGCTCCTCGCCCGCTACGCCGCCGAGACCGGGCTCGCCGCACCCGCCCTGCCCTGGCACACCCTGCGCACCCCCGTCGCCGACGTCGCCGGCGCGCTCGCCTGCGCCGCGGGTGCGCTCGGCAAGCTGGCGGCCGACGTCCTGGTCCTCTCCCGTACGGAGACCGGCGAGCTGGCCGAGGGCAGTGGTGGCGGTTCCTCCGCGATGCCGCACAAGGCCAACCCGGTGCGCGCCACGCTGATCGCGGGCGCCGCCCGGCAGGTGCCGGCGCTCGCCGCGGTGCTGTACGGGTCGCTGGCCGCCGAGGACGAGCGGCCGGCCGGCGCCTGGCACGCCGAGTGGCAGCCGCTGCGCGAGGCGCTGCGCCTGGTGGGCGGTGCGGCCCGGGACGCGGCCGACCTGACCGCGGGACTGCGGGTCCGCCCGTCCCGGATGCGGGAGAACCTCGACGCGACCGGCGGGCTGGTCGTCTCCGAACGCCTCGTCGCCGCCCTCGCCGCCCTGACCGGCCGCGCCGCGGCCCGCCGCACCCTGGACGCGGCGGCCCGCCGCGCGGCGGACGAGGGCGTCCCGCTGGACGACGCGCTGCGCGCGGCCCTGGCCACGGACCCGGCGATCCCGGCCGGCGCCGCCGCCCTCACCGGGCCCCGCCTGCGCGAACTCATTGATCCCAGCGGGTACTTGGGATCCGCGGGCGCGCTCGTCGACCGCGCCCTCCGGCGCGCCCCCCAGCCCTTCCCCCATGCGCCGCAGGAGCCCGTATGACGTCCGTACCGCCCGGCGGCCACCGCACCGCCCTGCACCACACCGCCGACGGCCCCGAAGGCGCCCCGCCTCTCCTCCTCGGCCCCTCCCTGGGCACCACCCTCGCCCTCTGGGACCCTCAACTCCCCGCCCTGGCACGTCGGTTCCGCGTGCTGCCTTGGGACCTCCCCGGCCACGGCGGCACCCCCGCCGGCGTCCTCGCCGCCGCCGGTACGACCACCGTCGCCGAACTGGCCCGCCTCGTCCTCGACCTCGCGGACGCCCGGGGCCTCGACCGCTTCGCCTACGCGGGCGTCTCGCTCGGCGGCGCGGTGGGCGCCTGGCTCGCCGTCCACCACCCCGAGCGGATCGCCTCGCTCGCGCTGATCTGCTCCTCCGCGCGGTTCGGCGAGCCGGCCGGCTGGTACGAACGGGCCGCACTGGTACGGGCGAAGGGCCTCGGCCCGGTCGCCGAGACCGCCGCCGGACGCTGGTTCACCCTCGCCTTCGCCGCCTCGCCCCAGGCCACCGCCCTGCTCGACACGCTGCGCCGCGGCGTGTCACCCGACGGATACGCCGCCTGCTGCGACGCCCTCGCCCGCCACGACCTCCGCGCCGACCTGCCCCGGATCACCGCCCCCACCCTCGTCGTCGCCGGCCGCGCCGACCCGGCCACCCCGCCCGCCCACGCCCGCGAACTCACCGACGGCATCTCCGCCGCCACCCTCGTCGAACTCCCCGGCGCCGCCCACCTCGCCACCGCTGAGCGCCCGGCCGCGGTCCTCACAGCGCTCCTCGGCCACCTCGGCTGCGCCCACCCCGCCCCCGGAACGGACCACTGATGCCCCGCACCCACCAGCCCACCCCGCCGCCGTCCCGCACCGCGGTCGGCATCATCGGCGGCGGCCCGGCCGGACTGCTGCTCGCCCGGCTGCTGCACCGGGCCCGGATCGGCTGCGTCGTCCTGGAGAGCCGCGACCGCGGATACGTCGAGGCGCGGCAGCGCGCCGGCATCCTCGAACAGGGCACCGTCGACGTACTGCGCGGCTGCGGCGCGGGGGAGCGGCTGGACCGCGAGGGGATGGCCCACGACGGCATCGAGCTGCGCTACGACCGGCGGTCGCACCGGCTCGACTTCCCGGCGCTGACCGGCGGACGGCGGGTGACCGTCTACGCCCAGACGGAGATCGTCAAGGACCTGATAGAGCTTCAACTCGCCGACGGCGCACCACTGCTGTTCGGCGCGCGGGCGCTCGCCGTCACCGGCGCCGACACCGCACGGCCGGAGATCCGCTACCGCCACGACGGCCGCGAGCACACCCTCGGCTGCGACTACGTCGTCGGCTGCGACGGCTTCCACGGCGTGGCCCGGCAGGCGATCCCGGACACCGAGTGCCGTACCTACGAGCGCGGCTACCCGTACTCCTGGCTGGGCGTGCTCGCCGACGCCCCGCCGTCCTCCGACGAGCTGATCTACGCCCACTCGCCCCGCGGCTTCGCGCTGTTCAGCATGCGCACCCCGACCGTCAGCCGGCTCTACCTCCAGGTCCCCAACGGCACCGACCCCGCCCACTGGCCCGACGCCCGCGTCTGGGACGAACTGGAGGCCCGCGCCGCCGTCGACGACACCGCCTGGAAGCCGGCCCGCGGCCCGCTCACCGCCAAGGCCGTCCTGCCGATGCGCAGCTCGGTCACCGAACCGATGCGCTGGGGCCGGGTCCTGCTCGCGGGCGACGCGGCGCACATCGTGCCGCCCACCGGAGCCAAGGGCCTCAACCTCGCCGTCGCCGACGTCACCGTCCTGGCGCGCGCCCTCACCCGGTTCTACGGCACCGGCGCGACGGACCTCCTGGACGCCTACTCCGACACCTGTCTGCGCCGCGTCTGGCGCGCCGAGCACTTCTCGTACTTCATGACGACGACCCTGCACACCGGCCCCGGCCAGAGCCCGTTCGACACCCGGCTCCAGCTCGCCCAGCTCGACCGCATCGCCGGCTCCCGGCACGCCGCCGCGGAACTCGCCGAGAACTACACGGGACTGCCGCTGCCCTGACCGTGAGCGGCAGGTACGACGGTGGCTACGGCGCCTCCAGGTGGCCCCTGCGGTACCGCACCAGGAGCATCGCCGCGTCGTCGTGGAGCGGCCCCTCCGCGTGGTCGACGACATCCTCGCGGACCGCCCGCAGCGCGGCCTCCGGGTCGGGGTCCTTCAGCAGTGCGGCGCGCTCGACGAGGGGGTAGAACCAGCCGGCGCCGTCCCGGGCCTCGCTGACCCCGTCGGTGTAGAAGAGCAGCTGGTCGCCGGGGGCGAACGGGACCCGGTACGGCAGCGGCGCGTCCGGGCCGTGGTCCATCAGGCCGAGCGGCAGCGCGCGTTCCGGCGGGGCCGCGTAGCCGACCTCGCCGTCGGGGCGGACCACCAGGGGCGAGGGGTGGCCGAAGTTCAGCAGGGTCGCGTCCGGGCCGTCGCCGATCTCCGCGAGGACCGCGGTGACGAAGCGCTCACCGGACAGATGGCGGTTCAGCGCGCGCTCGACCCGGGCGCCGACCGCCGGCAGATCCGGCTCGTCGTGCGCCGCCTCCCGGAACGCGCCGAGCACCACCGCCGCGGACTCCACCGCCTCCAGGCCCTTGCCCTGGACGTCCCCGACGATGATCCGCACACCGGCCGGCGAGGTCACCACCTCGTACAGATCGCCGCCGATCCGGGCCTCGGCCACCGCCGAGGTGTACGAGACCGCGATCCGCAGCGGGCCCGCACCGCGCGGCACCGGCCGCAGCAGCACCCGCTGGGCGACCTCGGCGATCGACCGCACGCTGGCCAGCTCCGCCTCCCGGCGCTGCCGCATGACCGCGGCTACCACCCCGGCGGCGGTCACCCCGGCCACCGACAGCAGCGCGGTCAGCCCGCGCCGGCTCTCGAACAGCCCGCTGTGCACGCCCAGTCCGACGCAGAGCACGGACGCGGTCAGCCCGACCAGCGCGGTCCGCCGCCAGCCGCCGACCAGCCCCGCGAACGCGGGCCCCAGCGACACCAGCGGCAGGAAGCCGACGCCCGGCCCGGCGATGAGATCCACGGCGCTGACCGCGGCCATGACCATGTACGGGAGCGCGGACAGCGCACGGGAGCCGGTGCGCTGCTCCCCCTTCTCCACGGCCAAGGTCCACTCCGGCGTTCTGACGGCTCACACACCGGTGGGGACGGCACGCGAGAGGCGATCGGTCGCGGGGCAGCCGGCAGCCGGTCCGTTCGACTGTCCGAAACCAACCCCCGGGCCCCCGACCTGAGCATATGCAACATTTGCCGGACCGGATCACGGGGCCTGTACCGCCGTTACCGAATCGCAGCGGCCGGGCGCCGGCCCCGACCGGCCGGCGGATCTTACGGACCGGTGACACGGCCGCCGCGGAGCGGGCCCGACGGCCCCGCCGCGCCTACCGTGACCGGCATGCGTGTACTGGTCACCGGCGGCGCCGGATTCATCGGATCGCAGATCGTCGAAACGCTGGTGGCCGGCGGCCACGAGCCCGTCGTGTTCGACGCACTGCTGCCCACCGCCCACCCCGGGCCGCCCCGCAAACCGCCCGCGACCCGGGCCGCGGTGCCCCGCATCGTCGCCGACGTCCGCGACCGCGCCGCCGTCGACGCAGCGCTGCGCGGAGTGCACGCGGTCTGCCACCAGGCCGCGATGGTCGGCCTCGGCAAGGACTTCGCGGACGCCCCCGACTACGTCGGCTGCAACGACCTCGGCACCGCCGTCCTGCTCGCCGCGATGGCCGCCGCCGGCGTACCCGGCCTGGTGCTCGCCGGCTCGATGGTCGTCTACGGGGAGGGCCGCTACGACTGCCTCGCCCACGGGACGGTGCGCCCCGGACCGCGCGCCGAGGCCGCACTGGCCGCCGGCCGCTTCGAGCCGTGCTGCCCGCGCTGCGGCGCGGAACTGCGGCCCGGACTCGTCGACGAGGACGCGCCCACCGACCCGCGCAACGTCTACGCCGCGACCAAACTCGCCCAGGAGCACCTGGCCGCCTCCTGGGCCCGCGCCACCGGCGGCCGGGCGGTCGCCCTGCGCTACCACAACGTCTACGGGCCCGGCATGCCGCGCGACACCCCCTACGCCGGCGTCGCCTCGTTCTTCCGCTCGGCACTGGCCCGCGGCGAGGCCCCCACCGTCTACGAAGACGGCGGTCAGCGGCGCGACTTCGTCCACGTCCGGGACGTCGCCGCCGCCAACGCGGTGGCGCTGGCCGCCCTGCCGGACCGGCCGGCGGGCACCCTGACCGCGTACAACACCGGCAGCGGGGAGCCGCACACCGTCGGCGAGATGGCCCGCACCCTGGCCACCGCCCACGGTGGCAAGCCGCCGGTGGTCACCGGGGAGTACCGGCTCGGCGACGTCCGGCACATCACCGCCTCCTCCGGGCGGATCGCCGCCGACCTCGGCTGGCGCGCCGCGACCGGATTCGCCGACGGCATGGCCGAGTTCGCCCGTGAGGAGATGCGATGACCGCGCACCCCGCGCCCGCCCCCGTCGATGTCGTACTGCCCTGTCTCGACGAGGCCGCCGCGCTGCCCTGGGTCCTGGCCCGCATCCCCGACGGCTGGCGGGCCATCGTCGTCGACAACGGCTCCACCGACGGCTCGGCCGCGCTCGCCCGCCGCCTCGGCGCCACCGTCGTACGCGAACCGCGCCGCGGCTTCGGCGCCGCCTGCCACGCCGGACTGCTGGCCGCCGACGCCGACATCGTCTGCTTCTGCGACTGCGACGGCTCCCTCGACCCCCGGCTGCTCGTCCCGTTCGTGCGCGCCGTACACGACGGCGACAGCGACCTGGTGCTGGGCCGGCGACGCCCCGAAGGCCGCGGCGCCTGGCCCGCGCACGCCCGGTTCGGCAACCTCGCGCTGGCCCGCATGCTGCACCGCCGCACCGGACTGCGGCTGCACGACCTCGGCCCGCTGCGCGCCGCCCGGCGCACCCCGCTGCTCGACCTCGGCCTCACCGACCGCCGCAGCGGCTACCCCCTCCAGATGGTCGTCCGGGCCGCCGACGCCGGCTGGCGCGTCACCGAACGCGACGTCCCCTACCGGCCGCGCACCGGCCGCTCCAAGGTGACCGGAACCTGGCGCGGCACCTGGCACGCGGTCCGCGACATGCGCACCGTGCTGCGGCAGCCGCCGGCCGCGCCCGGGGCAGGGAGCCCCCGATGACCGCCGCTCCCGCGCCCGCCCCGGCTCCGACGACGATCCTCGTCATCGCCAAGGAACCCCGCCCCGGCCGCGTCAAGACCCGCCTCACCCCGCCCTACACCCCCGACCAGGCCGCCGAACTGGCCGAAGCGGCGCTCCGCGACACCCTCCGGGCCGTCCGCGCCATGCCCGCCCGCCGCCGCGTCCTCGTCCTCGACGGACGCCCCGGCAGCTGGCTGCCGGCCGGTTTCGACGTCCGCCCGCAATGCGCCGGCGGCCTCGACGAACGGCTGGCCGCGGCCTTCGCCGCCACCACCGGACCGGCCCTGCTCCTAGGCATGGACACCCCCCAGGTCACCCCCGCGCTGCTCGCCCCCGCCCTCGCGCCCGACGCCTGGCGGCACTGCGACGCCTGGTTCGGCGCCGCCGCGGACGGCGGGTTCTGGGCGCTCGGACTGGCCGCCCCCGACCCCCGGCTGCTGCGCGGCGTCCCGATGTCCACCGCCACCACCGGCGCCGTCCAGCGCGCCCGGCTCACCGCCGCCGGACTCCGGGTCCGCGACCTGCCCGTGCTGCGCGACGTCGACACCGCGGCCGACGCGGCGGCGGTCGCCGCCGCCGCGCCCGGCGGCCGGTTCGCCGCCACCCTCGCCCGGCTGACCACGGCAGTCGGCCGATGAGCACCCCCACCGCTGCCCGCGACACCGGCCCCGACTGGGGCGCCGGCCCCTACGCCGACGCGCTGCGCACCGGCCGCGGTCCGCTCTACCTCCGCCGCGCCGACGGCTGGCTGCTGCCGCTGGAGGTGGAACGCTGGTGCGCCGGCGCGGACACCGCCGACCTCTCCGCGCTGCGCCGCTGCGAAGGCTCCGTCCTGGACATCGGCTGCGGCCCCGGACGCCTGGTGGCCGCGCTCGCCGACCGCGGGCACCGGGCCCTCGGCATCGACGTCAGCGCCGCGGCCGTCGCCCGCACCACCGCGGCCGGCGGCACCGCACTGCGCCGCTCCGTCTTCGACTCCCTGCCCGACGAGGGGAGATGGGGCACCGCGCTGCTCCTCGACGGCAACATCGGCATCGGCGGCGATGTGCGCGCCCTGCTCACCCGCACCGCCGAACTGCTCGCCCCGCACGGCCTGCTGATCGTCGAGACCAGCCCCGCGGACATCGACGAACGCGTCCGGGTCCAGGTCGCCGGCGGCCACACCGCACACCCCGCGCACACCGACGAGCCCTTCCCCTGGGCCCGGGTCGGCACCCGCGCCCTGCAGCGGCACGCGGCACCGGAGCTGTGGGCCCCCGCCGGGCAGTGGACCGTGCCCGGCGGGGCTCAACTCCCCGGCGTCGAACGCTGCTTCGTCGCCCTGCGCCGCAGCCGCGCGACCCGCCCCCGCAGCCGCGGCTGAGCCGTCCGCAGCGTACGGACCAGCAGCCACAGCGCGGCCAGCGCGAACAGCCCCGCGCTGATCAGCAGCCAGCGGGCCAGGAACACCTCGGCCGGCAGCCCCGTCGTCAGCGTGTAGTGCACCGCGGCGGGGCTGCCGGGCGCGGTGGAGATCAGCGGCCACCACACCAGGAGCAGCAGCCCGGACAGCGCCGCCGGGACCCGGACGAACCCGGTCCACGCCCGGTCCCGCGCACCGCCCGCGGTCAGCCGCGCCACCGCCCGGTCGGCCACCGAGTACAGCGGCACCAGCACGAGATCGTGCAGCAGCGCCGCCCCCGCGAACCACACCACCACCAGCGGCCACCGCGCATCGGACAGCAGCCGCACCCCCGCGTAGCCGGTCAGCGCGAACGAGGCGAGCAGCAACAGCAGTTGCAGCGCCCCCTCGCCGTACCAGCGGCCCGCCCGGCGCCGCCACACCCCCGCAACCGCCCGCACCCGCTCCACCGCACCATCGATCCGCCGCACCGTCAGACCTCCCCGAACGTCAGCCGCGACACCCACTTGGTGTTCAGCACCCCCGGCGCCGCCGGCACGATGATCCGCGCCGGATACCCGTGGTCCGGCGACAGATCCGCCCCGCCCACCCGCAGCGCCAGCAGCGACCGCGGATCGCGCACCTGGTTGTCCCGCAGCGCCGCCCGCCGGAACGCGCCGGACAACTGAAGCGACTCCACCAGCACCCCCGGCGGCGGCCCGTCCCCTCCCACCAGCGCGGCCAGATCCCGCAGCCGCACCCCGCTCCACCGCAGGTCCTCCGTCGACCAGCCCTCCACACAGGCGATCGGCAGCGCCGCCTCGTACTGCGGCATCCGCAGCAGCTCGTCCCGGCTCAACCGCACCTGCCGCCCGCCGCCCTCGACCGTCAGCCGCCAGCCGTCGCCGATGTCCCGGGCTCGGATGCCCACCCCCGCCGCCGACTTGTTGATCTGGAAGCCGCTCGGGCCGCTCCCCGGATCGGCGCCACCGTGCGGCGCCAGCAGCGCGGTACGCCGCCACCGGCCGCCCAGGCTCTGCCCGGCCGTCGTCAGGAACAGCAGCAGCGACCCGGCGCCCACCAGCCCCAGCGCACCGCGCCGCGACACCGTCGGCGGTGCCGGGCGGAGCGCCACCAGCCCGGTGTCGTCGTCCGCCGCCGAAGGATCCGTACGCTCCCGCAGCGCCCGCACGGTCCGCGGCATCCGCAGCGCCACATGGACCGCGAACGCCCCGATGAACACCCACGCCCCGTAGAAGTGCAGCGGATAGAACGACCCCGGAAACACATAGTCCAGCTGGACGTTGAGGAGCCCGGTCACGAACTCGAACAGCGCCCCGCCCACCAGGAGCAGCAGCGAGACCCGCTCCAGCGCATGGCCCACCGACCGGGCCGGCGGCATCGTGAACAGCTTCGGGATCACCGACCACAGCTTCGCCAGCAGCACCGGCACCAGCACCACGCCGAGGGTGACGTGCACGCCCTGGGTGAGCCGGTACAGCCAGTGCGGCCCCGTCGGCCAGCTGAAGAGATAGAAGCCCAGCAGCCCCTTGTCCGGCGTCTTGTCGTTGACACCGCCGGCCAGATCCGGGTTGTACGCGGCGTACGACAGCAGCCCGGTCACGAACATCAGCGTGATGCCGGCCAGCAGCACCACACCGAGCAGCGCCGTCAGCCGGGGGCCGCGCAGCGGACTGCGCCAGAACGACGGGGACGTCGGGAGCGGCGGGGGAGTGGAGCGAGAGAACCGGGCAAGGCGAGAGAAGGGGCGGGAACGGTCGGCACCCATGGGCGTCCTCCAGGTGAGTCGGTCCGACGGTAAGCCGGTCCGCACCCCCCGAAGCCGCCGCGACGCATGACGAAACCCTGACGTCCGGCGAAATCTGACGGATCGGTGACACCGCTCCCGCCGAACGGCCCTACCGCCCGCCCACGGCCTAGCGTGCCGGTGTGACCTCCGACGCCACCCCCGCCCCGGCCCCCGGTCCGCCGCCCGCGAGCACCCCCGACCCGGCCCCCGGCGAACGCGCCGGCCGCCGCGCCGACCTGCTCGCCGCCGCGGCCGGCGCCCTCCTCGTCGGCGCCGCCGTCGCCCTCGGCTCCGCCATCCAGCACGCCACCGGCGACCTGCGCGTCGACTGGCCCCCGCTGTACGCCGACTGGTCCCCGCACCTCGGCCCCGGCACCCCGGCCGCTCTCGCCGTCGCCGCCGCCGTGATCGCCTACGGGCCGCCGCTGGCGGCCCTGCTCCGCTGGCGGCTGCTGCTGCCCGCCGCCTGGGCCGCCTCGATGGCCTGGACCTGGTCACTGGCCCTGATCGACGGCTGGCAGGCCGGCGTCGCGGGCCGCCTCACCACCGAGTACGAGTACCTGACGGTGATTCACCGCTTCGACGACCTCGGCCCGGCACTGCGCGGCTTCACCAGCCACATCCTCCTCCACCACGGACCGGACTCCTGGCCCGCGCACATCGCCGGCCACCCGCCCGCCGCCATCCTCACGTTCGTCGGCCTGGACCGCATCGGCCTGGGCGGCGGCGGCTGGGCCGGCGCTTGGTGCATCACCGTCGGCACCTCCACCGTCGCCGCGGTCCTGGTCGCGCTGCGCGCCCTGACCGACGAGGCCACCGCCCGCCGCGCCGCCCCGTTCCTCGTCCTGGCGCCCGCCGCCATCTGGGTCGGCGTCTCCGCGGACGGCTACTTCGCCGCCGTCGCCGCCTGGTCCCTCGCCCTGCTCGCGCTCGCCGCCACCCGCCGCACCCGCGCCCCCCGCGCGGCGGCCCTGGGCGCCGGCCTCCTCTTCGGCCTCACCTGTTACCTCTCCTACGGCCTCACCCTCTTCGCACTGCCCCTGGCCGCGGTCCTGCTGCTCACCACCCCCCGCCCCACCGCTCGCCCGCTGCCCTACGCCCTGGCCGGGGCGGCCGTCGTCGCGGCCGGCTTCACCCTCGCCGGATTCAACTGGTGGGAGGGCTACCGGCTGGTGGTCGAGCGCTACTACCAAGGCGCCGCGGCGGTCCGCCCGTACGCCTACTGGGTCTGGGGCAACCTCGCCTGCACCGTGCTGATGACCGGCCTGGCGACGGTGGCCGCGCTTCGCCGCACCCTCGCGGCCGCACCCGCCGCGGTCCACCGCCTCCGGGCACCCGGCCGCGCCGCCGGCCCCGCCGACCGGCTCGTCCTGCTCGTCGCGGCGGTCCTGCTGGCCCTGCTCGTCGCCGACCTCTCCGGTATGAGCAAGGCGGAGACCGAACGCATCTGGCTGCCCTTCGCCCCCTGGCTGCTGGCGGCCGGCGCACTGCTCCCGGCGCCCCGGCAGCGCCCCTGGCTGGCCGCCCAGGCCGTCCTCGCCCTCCTGATCAACCACCTTCTCTTCACCGGATGGTGAGAGGGCATCGGCGACGCTGCCGGCGCCGCCGCGGCGCTACGCGAGGTAGGTCCGGGCCGAGTTGACCCGGCCGGGGCGCAGGATCCGGATCGGGCCGCGATTGCAGTCCGGGCAGTCGGCGCGGGTCAGCGGGGAGGGCACCCGCCTGCCGTGCGTGAAGTAGTCGGCGCGCCGCCGGCCGGCGAGATCGGTGGTGTGCCGGATCTCGTACTCCTCTTCCCAGCCGTGCCCGCAGTGCAGGCAGACGAAGGCATACGCCTCGTGAACGGTCTCGGTGTCCCTTTCCATGGTCACCACGCCCTCTCTCCGGGCCCGACGCACCCGCGGCGGGGCCGGACCGGATCCTTGCCGCACCTTCCATTATTGCGCCGCACCGCGGCGATCGCGGCCGGCCGTCCGCGCCCGCGGCCCCTCAGCCGCGCACCCGCGCCAGCGCCTCGTACACCGCCGTGACCAGCCCCCGGTTGCGCGGGTCACCGCCCGCCGTGCCGCCCCCGTACCGGTTCATGGCGTACCCGTACGACAGCCCGTTCTCCGGGTCCGCGAAGGCGTACGACCCGCCCGCGCCGCCGTGCCCGAACGCCCGCCGGCTCGGGCCCACCCGGCCCTCGCTGTTGACCATGTAGCCCAGCCCCCAGCTGACCCCCGGGGTGCCCTCCGGGACCAGCGCGCCCAGCGTCAGATCCGGCTCGCCCGGCCGGCTCTGCGGCCGGCGCATCTCCTCCAGGGTGGCGGGGGAGACCAGCCCGCCGCCCGCCAGCGCACCGTAGACCGCGGCCAGGCCGTGGGCCGCGGCATGGCCGTTGCCGGACGGGATCTCGGCGGCGCGGTAGGCGGCGCTGTTGACGTCGCCGGTGGGGATGGACAGCAGCGCCAGTGCCAGCGGCGCCAGCGGATGGTCGCCCAGCCCGCCGAGCGGCGGCTTCGGCAGGTCCGGGAACAGCTCGGTGAGCAGCGCCGCGTCCAGCCGCCCGACCATGTCCGCGCACGTCGCGTGCTCCTCGGCGGGAGTGCCGATGAACACCCGTGCACCGAGCGGCCCGGTGATCTCACTGCGCAGGAACGCGCCCAGCGACTGCCCGGTGATCCGCCGCACGACCTCGCCCACCAGATACCCGAACGTCACCGCGTGATAGCCCTGCGCGGTCCCCGGCTCCCACCAGGGCGCCGTCGCCGCCAGCGCGTCGCACACGTACTCCCAGTCGTAGGCGCGCCCCGGGGACAGTGGCTCCCGGGGCGCGATCAGCCCGGCGCGGTGGCTGAGCAGCCAGCGCACGGGTATGTCCTCCTTCCCGGCCTGCCCGAACTCCGGCCAGTAGCGGACGACCGGTGCGTCCAAGTCCAACTCGCCCCGGTCCGCGAGGAGATGGGCGCACAGCGCGGTCATCCCCTTCGACGTCGAATAGACGTTGACGAGGGTGTCCCGCTCCCAGGCTCGACTCCGGTCCCCGCTGGTGTGGCCGCCCCAGAGGTCCACCACCGCCTCGCCGTCCAGCGTCACCGCGACCGCCGCCCCGATCTCGCCGTGCTCGCGGAAGTTCCGATCGAACGCGGTGCGTACGCCCTCGAAGCCGGCTGCGCAGTGGCCGCTGACGGTGGCTGCTTCCACGGTCGCTCTCCTCACGTCGTCGCGGTGCGGTGGAGGTCGTAGGGCGGGGGGTGCGGGCGCCGGCCGGTGGCGCGCCCCGCGGGGTCCGTCCGTGCGCCGCCGCGGTCCGCGCGTACGTAGGCGCGTACCTACGGATGATCCGCCCGGATCGATGCCTCTGGCAACCGTGGCCACCCGGAGGGCGGAAGGCCGGCCCGGCCGGCGCAGCGCCGCGGACCGCCGAAACCGGTACGTTCGGACCGCGGGCACCCGGCAGGATGGCCCCCATGACCACAGCCCCGATCCGCCCCGTCCAGGCCCTTCTCGTCGTCGACGTCCAGTCCGCCTTCGTCTCCGGCGGCGAGGCGGTGCCGGACGCGGCCCGGGTACTCGACCGCACCCGCGATCTGCTGGCCCGGGCCCGCGCGGCCGGCGCGCTCGTGGTGCACCTGCAGAACGACGGCACACCCGGCACCGCCGACGAGCCGCACACCCCCGGTTGGGAACTCCACCTGCCCGTCGAGCCCGGCCCCCGCGAGGCGGTGGTCCGCAAGACGGACGACGACGGCTTCGAGGACACCCGGCTCGGCGAACTCCTCACCGGCGCCGGGGTCCGGGAGCTGGCGCTCTGTGGTGTGCTCTCCGAGATGTGCGTCAGCGCCACCGCCCGGACGGCGCTGCGGCGCGGCTACCGCGTCGTCCTGCCGCACGACGCGCACGCCACCTACGACATCCCCGCCGCCCCCGGCATCAGCGAGGCGGTCCCGGCGGCGATGTCCTCCCGGGCCGCCGAATGGGCCCTCGGGGACGAGGTCGAGATCGTGGCCCGCGCGGCCGATGTGCCCTTCGTGGCCGGGGAGTTGACGGCGGAGCGGGAAGCCGCGGGCGCTCGGGTGAGGTGACCGCCGCGTGACCGCCGCGGCTGCTCCGGTCCCGCCTCGCCGGGAACTTCCGCCGCTCTCCTCCGGGGGCCTCCCCCTCCCCCTCCCGCCCCACCCCCACCCCGCCCCCCCCCCCGTGCCCTCCCTTACGGCAGGTTTTTCTCCAGGGCGTCGATGTACGCGGCCATGGCGTGGTCCCGGATGCCGGGCGACGCCGGGGCGAGCAGCTCGGCGGTGAGGCGCTGGGTGTGGCCGAGCAGGCCGCCGGTCAGCGGCATGGTGTTGTGCACGCCGCCCCGGGCGTCGATGTAGCGCAGCGCGGAGACATGGCGGAAAACCGGCTCCGGCGGCAGCTGCGGCACGATGTCGTCGTGGTTGGCGAAACGGTACATCCGGTGCGCGAAGGCGGAGTTGACCTCCTGGGCCAGCACCGGGTCGCAGGCGCGGGGCTGGCCGAAGGTGTAGACGCCGTCGGCGGGCAGCCGGGGGTCCTCGAAGTGCAGCCGGGCGGCGGCCAGCATCGCCAGGGCGCCGCCCAGGCCGTGGCCGGTGAACCACAGCGTCTGGTCGTTGTCGCGGAACTCCTTGAGCGCGGTGAGGATCTGCGGCCAGACCGCGTCCAGCGCCTCGGCGAAGCCGGGGTGGGCGGTGCCCCGGCCGCCGGGGCCGGGCCACGGAGGGGTCCCGGAGCCGGCCAGCCAGTCCCGCAGCGCGGCGGGCTCGGCGCCCCGGAAGGTCGTGATGATCATGTGCTGCCCGGTGAGGGTGTACGCCTGGACGTCCGGCAGCGGGAACGGCGGGCGGAACGCGGCGTGGTGGTGGCGCACCCGGTCGAGGCCCCACTGGGCGGCGGTGGCCGCGACGGCTGCCTCGTCCTGGTACGCGAGGTCGGCGGCGCGCGCCATGCAGAGCGCCTGGCGGATGCTGTAGCCGGTGGCGTGCTGGTCGACGAGGGTGCTGGTCAACGGAGGCTCCCAGTGGATGCGACGACGGACGACGGCAGGGACAGCAGGGCGACTACACACAGCTCGCTCTGACTACACACCGTAACGTTGTCGTGTCGCGGCGAGTGGATGCGCCCGTTTAAACCACTCGTTCGAGCCTCGGGTCGCACACGCCGCGGTGCGGGGCGAGCCTGGAAGCCCCCGGCTCCCACAGGAAGGTCCCACAGTGAACAGCGCGGAACAGGCGTCACACGCGGAACATGTATCGGCCGAGGTCGTGGTGGAGCTCGAAGGCTGCACCGCGGAGGACGCGCACGCCGTCTTCAGCGCGCTGCGCACCTCCTTCGCCTGCGACCGGGCCGCGGACGACGTGCCCGCGGAGCTGGCCGGGCCGGGCGCGACGGTGTGGACCTCGACCTTCGACGTGAGCGAGCGCCGGGCCGAGGCCGGGCCCCGGCGGCTGAAGGGCCCCGTCGTCGTCAGCCTCCAGGGCGGCTACTGGGCCGTCGACCAGCTGTGCAACGCCCTCAGGACCGCGTTCGTGGTACGCGTTCTGGGCACGGCCGCCGGCGACCAGGAGAAGGAGGTCGAGCTGCGGCTGGAGACCCTGCCGCAGACCGTGGGAAGAGGGGCGAACTAGTGGCGGGCGGCTCTCGCCCGCAGGACGCCGGCGGACCGCACCCCGTGAACGGCCGGCGCTCCGAACTGACCCTCACCGTCAACGGGACCCCGCACACCCTGACCCTGGACCACCGCACCACCGTCCTGGACGTGCTCCGCGAGCACCTCGGGCTCACCGGCGCCAAGAAGGGCTGCGACCACGGGCAGTGCGGCGCCTGCACGGTGCTGGTCGACGGACGGCGCGCCAACAGCTGCCTGCTGCTGGCCGTGGCGCACGACGGGCGGCGGCTGACCACCATCGAGGGACTGGCGGAGGGGGAGCGGCTGCACCCCCTCCAGGAAGCGTTCGTCGCGTACGACGCCCTCCAGTGCGGCTACTGCACCCCCGGTCAGATCTGCTCGGCCGTCGGCGTGCTCACCGAGGCCGCGGACGGCTTCCCCTCCCATGTCACCCCGGACACCGCCGCGTCCGGGGCGCCGGTCGCGCTCACCGCCGACGAGATCCGCGAGCGGATGAGCGGCAACCTCTGCCGGTGCGGCGCCTATCCCCGCATCGTCGACGCCGTCGGGGCGGTGGCCGGGGTCGCCGGAGCGGGGGCGGCCCGGGCATGAAGCCGTTCGGATACCTGCGCGTGGACAGCGTCGACGAGGCGGTACGGGCCGCCGCCGGGCAGCCCGGCGCCCAGTTCCTCGGGGGCGGCACCAATCTCGTCGACCTGATGAAGCTGGGGGTGGAGGCCCCGCGGGTGCTCATCGACGTCAGCCGGCTGCCGCTGGACCGGATCGAGGAACTGCCGGACGGCGGACTGCGGATCGGCGCGATGGTCCGCAACGCCGACCTCGCCGCCGCCCGCCCCGTACGCGAGCGCTATCCCGTGCTGTCGCAGGCGGTGCTGGCCGGGGCCTCGGGGCAACTGCGGAACACCGCGACCACCGGCGGCAACCTGCTCCAGCGCACCCGCTGCCCGTACTTCCAGGACACCTCGAAGCCCTGCAACAAACGGGAGCCCGGGAGCGGCTGCCCGGCCCGCGACGGCGCCCACCGCGACCTCGCCGTACTCGGCCACTCCGCGCACTGCGTCGCCACCCAGCCGTCCGACATGGCCGTCGCACTGGCCGCTCTGGACGCCACCGTCCGGCTGCACGGCCCCGAGGGCGAACGCACCGTCCCGGCCACCGACTTCCACCGGCTGCCCGGCGACAGCCCCGAACGCGACACGGTGATCCGGCTCGGCGAACTGGTCACCGCCGTCGAGCTGCCGCCGCACCGCCCCGGCGCCCACTCGCGCTACCGCAAGGCCCGCGACCGCGCCTCGTTCGCCTTCGCGCTGGCCTCCGTCGGGGCCGTACTCGCCGTCCGCGACGGCGTCGTCGAGCACGCCGCGCTCGCCTTCGGCGGGCTGGCGCACCGGCCCTGGCGCGCCCGCGCCGCCGAGGAGGTGCTGCACGGCGCACCCGCCACCGAGCGGACCTTCGCCCGGGCCGCGGACGCCGAACTCGCCGCCGCCGAACCGCTCCGCGACAACGGCTTCAAGGTCCCCCTCGCCCGCGCCCTGGCCGTCGGGGTGCTGGCCGACCTCGCCGCCCGCGGCTGACCCCGCCCCCGGACCCCGTCCCCCGACCGCAAGGACGCGCGCCATGACCCACGACGTGTTCCCCCCGGGCCCACCCGCGTACCCGCTGGGTGCACCGCTCGTCCGCCGCGAAGGCCGGGACAAGGTCACCGGCACCGCCCGGTACGCCGCCGAGCACACCCCGCCCGCCTGCGCCTACGCCTGGCCCGTTCCGGCCACCGTCGCCCGCGGCCGGATCACCGAGCTGGACATCGGCGGGGCGCTGGCGCTGCCCGGGGTGATCGCCGTGCTGACCCACGAGAACGCGCCCCGCCTGGCGTCCACCGGTGACCCCACCCTGGCGCTCCTCCAGGAGGACCGGGTCCCGCACCGCGGCTGGTACATCGCGCTCGCCGTCGCCGACACCCTGGAAGCCGCCCGGGCCGCCGCCGACGCCGTCCACGTCACGTACGCCACGGACGGGCACGACGTGCGGCTGACCGCGGACCACCCGGGGCTGTACGTCCCGGAGCGGGTCAACGGCGACTTCCCGGCGGTCCGGGAACACGGCGACTTCGACGCGGCGTTCGCCGCCGCGCCGGTGACCGTCGACGCGACCTACACCGTGCCGCCGCTGCACAACCACCCCATGGAACCGCACGCCGCCACCGCCCGGTGGAGCAACGGCCACCTCACCGTCCACGACTCCAGCCAGGGCGCCACCAGGGTGCGCGAGGACCTGGCCGCCCTGTTCAAGCTCGGGACCGACGAGATCACCGTGATCTCGGAGCACGTCGGCGGCGGCTTCGGCTCCAAGGGGACACCCCGCCCCCCGGTCGTGCTCGCCGCGATGGCCGCCCGGCACACCGGCCGCCCGGTCAAACTGGCTCTGCCGCGCCGCCAGTTGCCCGCCGTCGTCGGCCACCGCGCGCCCACCATCCAGCGGGTGCGCATCGGCGCCGGCCGCGACGGCGTGATCACCGCCCTCGCCCACGAGAGCGTCACCCACACCTCCACGGTCGCCGAGTTCGTGGAACAGGCCGCGGTCCCGGCGCGCATCATGTACACCTCGCCGAACAGCCGCACCGCACACCGCGTGGCCGCCCTCGACGTCCCCACCCCCTCCTGGATGCGCGCCCCCGGCGAAGCCCCGGGGATGTACGCCCTGGAGTCCGCCGTCGACGAACTCGCCGTCCTCCTGGAGACCGACCCCGTCGAACTGCGCCTGCGCAACGAACCCGGCACCGAGCCGGACACCGGTCGCCCCTTCAGCAGCCGCCATCTCGCCGACTGCCTCCGCGAGGGCGCGGAGCGCTTCGGCTGGCACCCCCGCGACCCGCGCCCCGCCGTCCGCCGCCACGGCGACCTCCTGCTGGGCACCGGCGTCGCCGCGGCCACCTACCCCGTCTACATCGGCGCCACCCAGGCCGAGGCGCACGCCGCCGCCGACGGCGGCTACCGCGTCCGGGTCAACGCCACCGACATCGGCACCGGCGCCCGCACCGTCCTCGCCCAGATCGCCGCCGCCGCGCTCGGCGCCCCCGAGGACCGCGTCCGGGTCGACATCGGCAGCAGCGACCTGCCGCCCGCCATGCTCGCCGGCGGCTCCGCGGGCACCGCCTCCTGGGGGTGGGCGGTCCACAAGGCGTGCACGGCGCTGCTGGCCCGGCTGCGCGACCAGGAAGGGCCGCTGCCCGCCGAGGGGATCACGGTCACCGAGGACACCCACCTGGAGACCGCCGAGCGGTCCGAGTACTCCCGGCACGCCTTCGGCGCCGTCTTCGCCGAGGTCGGGGCCGACCTCCGCACCGGCGAGATCCGGGTGCGCCGGCTGCTCGGCCAGTACGCGGCGGGCCGTATCCTCAACCCCCTCACGGCGCGCTCCCAGTTCATCGGCGGCATGACCATGGGCCTGGGCATGGCCCTGACGGAAGGCAGCTCCCTGGACCCGGCCTTCGGCGACTTCACCGCCTGCGACCTGGCCTCGTACCACGTCCCGGCGCACGCCGACGTCCCGGCCGTCGAGGCGTACTGGCTCGACGAGGAGGACCCGCACCTCAACCCCATGGGCAGCAAGGGCATCGGCGAGATCGGCATCGTCGGCACCGCGGCAGCCATCGGGAACGCCGTGTGGCACGCCACCGGCGCCCGGCTGCGCGACCTGCCGCTGACCCCCGACCGACTCCTGCCCCACCTGCCCTGAACGGGCCGGGACCCGAACGGACCACCACCTGTTGCGGGCCCGAAACCCCGGGGCCACGATGGCGTATGACCCATACGTGACGAATGCTCACTCTTCTTGTTCGGGGTTCGTTTGGTCCAACGAGGTGAAGGTGGTGAGCCTCGCGGTGAGGAGCCACAACATGACACTTCCCGGCGGCCGGCACTACACGGTCGAACTGCACGCCGCGGCGGAGCGCGTACCGCAGATCCGACGGATCATCGCCGCGCATCTGCGGTACTGGAATCTCGAACTGCACATCCCGCCCGTGTGCAGGGGAGTGGCGGAACTCCTCACCAACGTCCACCGCCATATCGGCGCGGACACCCGGTGCGTGGTCGAACTCCGCTGGACCGGCCGCCACCTGACCGCCTCGGTCGCCGACGACGGCCCCCGGCTGCCGAGACTGAGCAGCGCCGCCGGCGGCGGACTCGCCAAAGTGGCCGCGCTGAGCGACAGCTGGGGCACCTGCGGCACACCGACCGGCAAGGTCATCTGGTTCACCCGCCGGGTCGAGGCCGCCCGCACCGCGCCGGTGACCCCGCAGGTGCCGCTGCGCAGCGTCCCGGACGTGGTGGAGCCCGCCCCCGCCCCGGAGCCCGCGCCGGTCGCGGCACCCGGCCCCGCCGCGGAGCCCGCCCCCGTGCACCCCGTCGCGCCGCCGTCCGAACCCGCCGCGTCCGAGGCGTCGCTGGTCTGACGCGCGGCCGGTGGGATCGCGGCGTGTTCCCGCCGTGTCCCGCCGGCCGCGCGGGCGCCGCCGCTACGATCGCGGCATGGCAACGGCCCCGCCGCCCCTGAGCGCCGTACGGCACCGCGATCGCGCGGTGTCGTTCCGGGCCCTGTGGGCGGCCGTGCTGCTGCTCGCGGTGCTGCTCGCGCACGGCGCGCGGGCGGAGGGCGCCGAGGGGCACCTCGACAGCGCCGTACCGGCCGCCGCCCGGACAACCGCCGTAGCGCAGCAGCCCGTTGAGGCCGTGTACGGCGCGCATGTGCGGCGCGCCGCGGACACGGTGCATCCCGCGCACGCCGCGCCCGCGGGCCCCGCCCACCACACGGACCACCCGGCTCCCGCCGGGCATCCCGCGCACCCGGTGTGCCTGGCGGGCCAGGTGCAGCAGGGCGCCGAGCTGGCGCCGCCGCGCGCCGCGTCGATCGCCGGTCCGCCCTGCCGCGCCCCCGTCCCGGCCCGGTACGGCACACCCGCCGACGCGTTCGCCCTGCCACCGCCGTCCGGCACCACGGGCTCCGTCGTTCAGCAGGTCTAGATTCCCGGCCGGTTCCGGCCAACTTCCGGTTCCGCACGACCTCCTGCTGCTTCCGCACGCCCTGTGTACGGAGACCCTGTGCCCCGACGCACCCCCCTCCGCTTCCCGTTTCGTGCCACCGCCGCCCGCACCGTCCTCCGGCGGCTGGCCCTGCCCCTGCTGCTCGGCGGGCTGCTGCTGGCCGCCGTGCCCTGCGCGGCCCACACCCCGCACCACCACCGCACCGCGGGTCCGGTGACCGCGGCGGCCCTCGCCGGCGCCGCGGTGGAGGGCGGGCGCTCCGACGACACCGACTGCCCGCCCGACGCGGCCGGACGCATCCCCCCGGCCCGCTCCGCCGCGGCCGGGCGGACCGCCGCCGCCGCGCCGGGCGCCGCGCCCGGCGTCCTCGGGACCGCCGTGCGCTCCGCCGCCGCCCGCCGTCCGGCCGCGTCCGGCCGCGCCGCGCGCCACGGGCCGCCCCGCGGCGGCCGGCCGACCCTCGCCGCCCTCTGCCGGTGCCGGATATAGGAGCCGCCGCGGCGCGCCGTGCCACCGCCGGGCGGCCGCCGGACGCGCCCCACCGTCCGTACCCGGAACACCGAACGAGAGCGAATCATGCAGTCTCCACCCGCACTTCCCACCCGTCCCCTCCCCGTCCCCGCGGCCGGACCCGGCACCCCCGGCCCTGCGGCTCCGCTCGCCCCGCCCCCGGCGTCCGCGGTGTCCGGGCTCGTCGGCAACACGCCCGTACTGCACATCTCCGCGCCGCTCACCCCGCCGGACCGCGGCTTCTGGGCGAAGCTGGAGGGCAGCAACCCGGGCGGCATCAAGGACCGCCCCGCGCTCCACATGGTCGAACGCGCCCGCGCCCGGGGCGATGTGCGGCCCGGCGCCCGGATCGTGGAGTCCACCAGCGGCACCCTGGGCCTGGGCCTGGCGCTCGCCGGGATGGTGTACGGGCACCCCGTCACCCTGGTCACCGACCCCGGGCTGGAACCGGCCATGACCCGGCTGCTGACCGCCTACGGCGCCGACGTCGACCCGGTCCCCGAGCCCCATCCCGACGGCGGCTGGCAGCAGGCCCGCCGCGACCGGGTCGCCGAACTCCTCGGCCGGCACCCGGGATCGTGGTGCCCGGACCAGTACCACAACCCCGACAACACCACCGCCTACCTGCCGCTGGCCCTCGAACTCGCCGCCCAGCTGGTGCACATCGACGTCCTGGTGTGCAGCGTCGGCACCGGCGGCCACTCCGCCGGCGTGTCCCGGGTGCTGCGCCAGCTCTACCCGGAGCTGCGGCTGGTCGGCGTCGACACCGTCGGCTCGACCATCTTCGGCCAGCCCGCCCGCCCCCGCCTGATGCGCGGACTGGGGTCGAGCATCTACCCGCGCAACGTCGCCTACGAGCAGTTCAGCGAGGTGCACTGGGTCGCCCCCGCCGAAGCGGTCTGGACCTGCCGGCAGTTGGCGGCCTCGCACTACGCCACCGGCGGCTGGAGCGTCGGCGCGGTCGCGCTGGTCGCCGGCTGGCTCAGCCGCACCCTTTCGCCCGGCGCCCGTATCGCGGCGGTCTTCCCGGACGGACCGCAGCGCTATCTGAGCACCGTGTACGACGACGCGTACTGCGCCGCCCACGGTCTGCTCGGCGCCCCGCCGCCCGACGCCCCGGAAACCCTGCGCCACACGGCGGAGCGGGAGGTCACCCGCTGGAGCCGCTGCGAGCGGGTCGCCGACCCGCTGGGCCCGGCGGAGGTGGCGTCCCGGTGAAAGGCACCCTCGCACAGGTCCGCTCCTACGAGCGCAGCGTGCAGTTGCTGATGGTCAATCAGTTCACCATCAACCTCGGCTTCTACATGCTGATGCCGTACCTGGCCGCGCATCTGTCCGGGACGTTGGGCCTGGCCGGCTGGCTGGTCGGGCTGGTGCTCGGCGTCCGCAACTTCAGCCAGCAGGGGATGTTCCTGGTCGGCGGCGCGCTCGCCGACCGGTTCGGCTGCAAACCGCTGATCGTGGCCGGCTGTCTGCTGCGCACGGCGGGCTTCGCCGCGCTCGGGCTGGTGGACGCGCTGCCCGCCCTGCTGGCGGCGTCCGCGGCCACCGGCCTGGCCGGGGCGCTGTTCAACCCGGCGGTCCGGGCGTATCTCGCGGCCGAGGCGGGAGAGCGCCGGCTGGAGGCGTTCGCACTGTTCAACGTCTTCTACCAGGCCGGCATCCTGCTCGGCCCCGTCGTCGGGATGGTGCTGACCGGGGTCGGCTTCCGACTCACCTGCCTCGTGGCGGCCGGGATCTTCGCGCTGCTCAGCCTCGTCCAGCTGCGCGCCCTGCCGGCCCGCGGCGGCACCGCCGGCCGGTCCGGCGCCGCGGCGGACCGGTCGGGGCTGCTCGCCCAGTGGCGCGCGGTGCTCGCCAACCGGCCGTTCCTGCTGTTCTCCGGCGCCATGATCGGGTCGTACGTGCTGTCCTTCCAGGTCTACCTGGCGCTGCCGCTGGAGGTGAAGCGCCTGGGCGGCGAGGGGCGTTCCGGAACGGCGGCGGTGGCGCTGCTGTTCGCCGTCTCGGGGCTGAGCACGATCCTCGGCCAGACCCGGGTGACCGCCTGGTGCAAGGATCGGATGGCGCCCGGGCACGCGCTCGCCACCGGCCTGGTGATCATGGGCCTGGCGTTCCTCCCGCTGCTGGCGGCCACCGCGCTGCCGGTGCCGGCCGGCGGCCCGGCCCGCTGGCTCCTCGCCGCGCTGCCGCCGGCACTGACCGCGCTGCTGCTCGCCGTCGGCACGATGACCGCCTACCCCTTCGAGATGGACACTATCGTCCGGCTCTGTGGCGACCGCCTGGTCGCCACCCACTACGGGCTCTACAACACCGTCTGCGGTATCGGCATCACCCTCGGCAACCTGCTCACCGGCGCCGCGCTGGACACAGCCCGCGCCGCCGGACTGCCCGCCCTGCCCTGGGCGGCCCTCCTGCTGCTGGGCCTGGTCTGCGCCGCCGCGCTCCGGGCGCTGCACCGCACCGGCCGGCTCGCCCCGGCCGGCGGACCGGAGGTGGCGTTGGGCTGAGGGAGCCGCG
>NZ_JBNHIN010000014.1:24846-45983 GCF_050054615.1 Streptomyces sp. YGL11-2 | reverse complement strand
GGGGGTGGCCGCCCCGCGCACCGGGCCGTCCCGCACCGCGGCCCGCCGGGGAGTTCGCGGTGCGTACCGCGCCGGGCAACCTTGAGGACACCCCCCCTTCCCGAGCACTGGTTCCTCTTGGAACACTGCTGACCGCGGTTTCCCCCAGGGCCGTATCCGCACCACCCGTACGACCTGATCACCCGTCATCCCCCACCGCGAGGTCCCCAGACTCATGCCTGATATCAACCGCCGGCGCTTCCTCCAGATCGCGGGTGCCACCGCGGGCGCCTCGGCGCTGTCGAGCAGCATCGCCCGCGCCGCGTCGATCCCGGCCAAGCGCACCTCCGGCTCCATCAAGGACGTCGAGCACATCGTCGTCCTCATGCAGGAGAACCGTTCCTTCGACCACTACTTCGGCGCGCTGCGGGGCGTCCGCGGCTTCGGCGACCCGCGCCCGGTCACCCTGGAGAACGGCAAGTCCGTCTGGCACCAGTCCGACGGCACCAAGGACATCCTCCCGTACCACCCCGATGCCAAGGACCTCGGCATGCAGTTCATCGAGGGCCTCAACCACGACTGGCACGGCGGCCACCAGGCATGGAACAACGGCAAGTACGACCAGTGGATCCCCGCCAAGGGCACCGGGACCATGGCGCACCTCACGCGTAAGGACATCCCGTTCCACTACGCGCTCGCCGACGCCTTCACCATCTGCGACGCGTACCACTGCTCGCTGATGAGCTCCACCGACCCCAACCGCTACTACATGTGGACCGGCTACGTCGGCAACGACGGCAAGGGCGGCGGCCCCGTCGTCGGCAACGAGGAAGCCGGCTACGGCTGGACCACCTACCCGGAGCGCCTGGAGAAGGCGGGGATCTCCTGGAAGGTCTACCAGGACATCGGCGACGGCCTGGACGCGAACGGCAAGTGGGGCTGGATCGAGGACGCCTACCGCGGCAACTACGGCGACAACTCGCTGCTCTTCTTCAACCAGTACCGCAACGCCAAGCCCGGCGACCCGCTCTACGACAAGGCCCGCACCGGCACGAACGCCAAGCAGGGCGAGGGCTACTTCGACCAGCTCAAGGCCGACGTCAAGGCCGGAAAGCTGCCCCAGATCTCCTGGATAGCCGCCCCCGAAGCCTTCTCCGAGCACCCCAACTGGCCCGCGAACTACGGCGCCTGGTACGTCTCCCAGGTGCTGGACGCCCTCACCTCCAACCCCGAGGTGTGGAGCAAGACCGCGCTGTTCATCACCTACGACGAGAACGACGGCTACTTCGACCACGTCGTCCCGCCGTTCTCCCCCGGCTCCAGCGCCCAGGGCCAGTCCACCGCCGACGTCAAGCTCGACAACTTCCCCGGCAACGCCACCTACGCCGCCGGCCCCTACGGCCTCGGCCAGCGCGTCCCGATGCTCGTCGTCTCCCCCTGGAGCACCGGCGGCTACGTCTGCTCCGAGGTCTTCGACCACACCTCCGTCATCCGGTTCATGGAGCGCCGCTTCGGCGTCCACGAGCCCAACATCACGCCCTGGCGGCGCGCCATCTGCGGCGACCTCACCTCGGCCTTCGACTTCTCCCTGGAGAACACCAAGCCGGCGCCGCTCCCCGACACCAAGGGCTACCAGCCGCCGGACAACAAGCGGCACGACAGCTACGTCCCCAAGCCGCCCGCCAACCCCGTCCTGCCCAAGCAGGAGCACGGCTCCCGGCCCAGCCGCCCGCTGCCCTACGCCCCGCTGGCGGACGGCACCGCGGACACCGCGGGCGGCCGCTTCACGCTCACCTTCAGCAGCGGCAGCACGGCCGGCGCCTGCTTCCTGGTCGCCGCCGGCGACCGCACCGACGGCCCCTGGACCTACACCACCGAGGCCGGCAAGAAGATCTCCGACACCTGGAACACGGCCTACTCCAAGGGCGATTACGACCTGACGGTGTACGGCCCGAACGGCTTCCTGCGCGTCTTCAAGGGCCCCGGCAAGAAGAAGACCCCCGAGGTGACCGCCCGCCACAACGCCGCCTCCGGCCACGTCGAGCTGTCCCTGACGAACCCGGGCACCGCCCCCTGTCGCCTCACCATCGCCGACGCGTACGGCGGCGGGAAGCAGACCGTCCGGGTCGACCCGGGCGGCACCGTCACCCGGTCCGTCGACCTGAGCGCCGGCAAGCGCTGGTACGACCTCACGGTCACCGCCGACACCGACGCCGGCTTCCTGCGCCGGTTCGCCGGCCATGTCGAGACCGGCAAGCCGGGCGTCAGCGACCCGGCCATCATCACCGGCTGACCCCGGTCAGCTCCGTGCACGGGCCTCCGCCGAGACCGGCGGGGGCCCGTCGCGTTCCGCACCGGGGACGCGCACGCGGCGCCTTGCCCTGGAGTGCACTCCACCTCCTAGCGTGTGATCCGCAAGGACCCACGGGCGAGAAGAACTAGGGGAACACGTGCGGTACACACTGTTCGGCAAGACCGGCCTGCGCGTCAGCGAACTGGCCCTGGGCGCCATGACCTTCGGCGAGGACTGGGGCTGGGGCGCCGCCAAGGAGACCAGCGGACGGCTCCTCGACGCCTACGCCGATGCGGGCGGCAACTTCGTCGACACCGCCAACAACTACACCGGCGGCACCTCGGAGACCATCCTCGGCGAACTGCTCGACGGCCGCCGGGACCGGTTCGTGCTCGCCAGCAAGTACACCTGCGCGACCGTCCCGGGCGATGTGAACTCGGCCGGCAACCACCGCAAGAACCTCGTCCAGTCCGTGGAGGCCAGCCTGCGCCGGCTGGGCACCGACCGCCTCGACGTGCTGTGGGTGCACGCTCGCGACAACTTCACCCCCGTCGACGAGGTGATGCGGGCGCTGGACGACCTCGTACGGTCCGGCAAGGTGCTCTACCTGGGCGTGTCCGACTGGCCCGCCTGGGAGATCGCGCAGGCCAACACCCTCGCCGAGCTGCGGGGCTGGACCGCCTTCGCCGGCTCGCAGCTGCGCTACAACCTGCTGGAGCGGACCGTGGAGCGCGAACTGCTCCCGCAGGCCCGGGCGTTCGACCTGGCCGTCCTCGCCTGGGCCCCGCTGGCGGCCGGCAAGCTCACCGGCAAGTACCGGCGCGGCGAGAGCGGCCGGCTGGACGGCCAGGACGGGCACGACCGCACCGACCACAATGAGGACGAGACCGTCACCGCCGTCCTGGAGATCGCCGAACAGGGTGGCTGGAGCCCGGCGCAGGTCGCCCTGGCCTGGCTCCGCGGCCGCCCCGGCAACGTCATCCCGATCATCGGCGCCACCAAGGAGGCGCAGCTGGCCGACAACCTCGCCAGCATCGACGTCACGCTCGACGCGGACGCGCTGGAGCGCCTCGACGCCACCAGCGAGGTCCCGCTCGGCTTCCCGCACGCCTTCCTGCGCGAGCCCGGCATCACCGAGAACGTCTATGGCGACCGCTGGGCCGCCATCGACGACCGGCGCTCCACCTACCGGCGCACCACCGGCGAGATCCGCTGACCGGAACGGCCCGGCGCACTACGCCGAACGCCGCTCTCCCGATGGCCGGACCGCGGGCGCTGCGGTCCACTGAGGTGGGCGGGCGGTCCGCCCACCTCAGCGCGTGCCGAAGGAGACGTCCGATGCGCCACACCGCCAGGACGGCCGCCACCGCGGCGGCCGTCACCTTGCTCGCCACAGCCCTCGGAGGCTGCTCGCACGGCGGCGGCGGGACCACCCCGTCACCGTCCGCCACCCCCTCCGCCCCGAGCGCCAGCCCCCGGCCGTCCGGGTCGCCGGCGGCGGGCGCGGTGACCATCCGGGTGCGCTCCGGGCAGCTCGGCACGTTCCTGGTCGACGGGCAGGGCCGGACGCTCTACCTCTTCGTGGCGGACAAGGGCCACACCTCGACCTGCTACGGCGACTGCGCCAAGGTCTGGCCGCCGCTGCTGGTGACCGGCACGCCGCAGGCCGGCACCGGCGTCCAGAGCGCGCTGCTCGGGACCACGACCCGCCGCGACGGCACCAAGGAAGTCACCTACAACGGGCATCCGCTCTACTACTTCGTCGCGGACAGGCACCCCGGGGACGCCAAGGGCCAGGGGTCGAACGACAGCGGGGCGAAGTGGTGGGTGCTCGATCCCTCGGGCAAGGAGATCACCAAGCCTGCGCCGAGCGGCAGTCCGGGCGCCGGTACCGGCAGCGCCAGCCCCGGTTCCTGACCATGCGCCCGGTACGGATCGCGGTGGCGGCCTCGGCGCTCTGCCTGGCCGCCCTCACCGGCTGCACGCACACCGGCGGCGGCCCGTCCCCGTCCCCGTCGGCGTCCGCCCCCTCGGCCTCCGCCCCGGGGAACGCCCGGACGCGGATCGTCATCAAGGACTTCGTCTACCGGCCCGCCACGCTGACCGTGCGGCCGGGGACCAAGATCACCGTCGTGAACGAGGACAGCGCGCCGCACACCGTGACGGCCACCGGCGCCGGCAAGCCCTTCGACACCGGCAACCTCGCGCAGGGGCAGAGCGCCGTGATCACCGCGCCCACCAAGCCCGGCAGCTACCCCTACATCTGCACCGTCCACCCCTACATGAAAGGCACTCTGACGGTCCGCTGACCCGGCCTTACTTGAGGGCGCTGCGCTGCTGCCACTGCTGCCAGGTCTCCTGCCAGACCTCCAGGCCGTTGCCGACAGCGGTCTTCTTGGTGCTGGCGGTGCCCTTCACCTCGACCGTGGAGCCGACCGTCAGGAAGTCGTAGACCCGCTTGGCGTCCGAGGTGGTCATTCCGAAGCAGCCGTGGCTGTTGTTGACCACACCGAGGGACTTGTTCCACGGCGCGGAGTGCAGGAACGTCCCGGACGCGGTGAGGTGGGTGACCCACTGGGAGTCCAGCATCCACTCGTCGCCGTGCCCGATGGTGGCGGAGTCCATGGTCTCCGCCGCGTTCTTGCTGCGTACCGTGTGCACCCCGCCGCGGGTGGGGTCCTGCACGGAGCCCGCGGAGCCCTTGACGCTGCCGACCGGCTTGCCGTTCTCGTACATCGTCAGGGTGTGCGAGGGCACGTCGATGACGGCCTTGTGGTCGGCGCCTATGGCGAATCCGAAGTCGTAGTCCCGGACGAACCAGCCGCCGGCGCCGGAGCTGACCCCGGACAGCGCGCCCTTGACGGAGACCTTGGTGCCGGCCGGCCAGTAGTCCTTGGGCCGCCAGTCGATGCGGTCCTTGCCCGACCAGTCCGTGACCCAGCCCCAGGCGCCCTCGACGTGCGGCTGGGTGGTGACCTTCAGGGCCTTCTCGATCTCGGCGCGTCGGTCCTTGGCTATGGGGTGGTCGAAGAGGATCGAGACCGGCATGCCGGTGCCCACCGTCTGCCCGTCGCCGGGGGTGTTGGTGAGCTTGTTGACCTTGTCGGCCTGCTCGGTGGTGAAGGTGGCGGTGGCGGCGGACTCCTTGCCCATCGCCGACGTGGCCTTGGTGTGCACGGTGTACGTGGTCTTCGGGCGGACCCTGCCCTCCGACTTCCATGACGTACCGTCAGTCGCCAGCTTGCCGGGAACCGTCGCCCCCTTGTCGTCCTTGACGTCGACCGTGGTCAGCTTCCCCCCGTCGGCCTTCACGGATATCGGCGAGCCGAGCTTCGCCGGCGTGGCGCCGGCGGCCGGGGTGACGGTCACCTTGGCCGCCGGCCCGGCCGCCTCGGACGAACCGGCGCCGGTGCCGCACGCGGTCATCAGGAGCCCCGCCGCCAGCAGGGCGGGTATCAACCGGGCGGTGTGGCGACGTGTTCCGGCGTGCACGAAGGTCCCTCCAAAGCAGAACAGCTGACAACGGCGGATGCGTAGGCATCCGCCGCATATCAAGACGTTTTGTCTGCTTCGGAGGTTGTGCGGTGCATCGATTAATTAGGACACGGTTCGATATCCATGGAGAGGGAAGGGGTCGAGTGTCCAGGTCGGACGGCTGCCCGCCGTCCGGCCCGGAGCCGTCGGGCGCGGGCTAGGACGACTGCCCGGGGGTGCCGGGCTGCGGCGGGGTGCTGGGCCCCTGGGGCGTGCCGGGCCCGGGGGTGACCTGCGCCGGTGGTGACCCCGGCGATCCCGGCGATCCCGACGGCGTCTCGCCGGGCGACGTCGCGCCGGACGGCGAGCCTCCGGTCCCGGACGGGGACTGCGGCGACGCCGACGTGGAGCCCGACGGCGAGGACGACCCGGGGCCGAACGGCGATTCCGACGGCGCCGGTGTCGCGGTGTCCGTGCTGCCGTCGTCGCTCTCGGGGCGCCTGAAGTACTGCCCCGTGTGCGGGTCGAGCAGCACGAAGCTGCCGACCGGCGCCGGCGCCCGCCGGACCGTCACCTCCTTCGACGGCTGGTAGCCGGGCCAGGGCTTGCCGACCGGCTTCGGTGCGCCCTGGATGGCGACCGGCGGCGTCAGCGGGTTCCCGCACGCGCAGCGCACCCGCGGCACCCCGTACGCGTCGACCATCACCGCGGTGCCCGCCTGGAGCACCGCCTGGTAGCCGGTCGCCCGGCCGTCCTTGTAGCCGTGGTTGGTCACCCGGGTGTCCGCCAGCAGTTGCACGGAGGTCAGCGACCGCAGATACGCCGGCAGCGTGTCCGCGGTCCTGCCCTGGACGGCGGCGAACGCCCGCGCCTTGTCCGGGTTGGCCCGCAGATAGCGGATCTGCTTCTCGACGTCGCAGCTGGCGGCGTCGCGGCTGCCGCCGTACAGGCCGGGTGCCGACCCCTCGACGACGGTGACCTTGCCGTCGCCCCGGGCCGGTGGGCCGGGCACCGGCGACGCGGGTGCGCCGCCGTTCTCCGCCGTCGACTCGGTGAACGGGTCGTTGCCGGCGGCGCCGGCCGGTTGCAGGAACAGCTCGCCCTTGCCGGAGCCGCCGCCCATCCGCGTGAACACCACGGCCAGGACCACGGCCAGCACCACCGCGCCCGCGATGATCGCCACCCGCGGCGCCGACCGCCACCAGTGCCGCCCGTCGCCGCGCCCGTCGCCCGGGCCGCCGCCTCCGTCGCCCCCGCCCCCGTCGCCGGGGCCGCGCGGGGGAGCCGGTCCGCCCGGCGCGGTGGGCTGCTCCGGCTGCTGCCAGGGGCGGGTCGGTTCGTGCGGGGGCTCGGACGGGGAGCCGGACAGCGGCCCCGACGGGGGGCCGGTCGGCTGCCCCGGCTCCCGGCCTTCCGGCGGCGGTGGAGATGTCACAGGTCCCTCTTCCGGCGCTTTCGGGCTATCCAGATCCGAGGATTTTGCCCGTATTCATACAGGTTCAGACCATTGTGTGCGGCTGACCGGCGCGCTCCGCAAGCGGGGCGGCGACCCCCTGCTTACGGTGGCCGGGACGCCAACCCCCGCCCCACGAGCAGCAACCGGGGCCCGCCCCCACACCCCCGTACCGCGTCCCGCAGGAGGCAGCGTGAGCCAGATGCGTGGCCCGGCAGCGGCCGGCGCCGGAAGTCCGGCGCCCCCCGGCGGCGCCCCGTCCGGCGGCGCACCGCCGTTCCTCCGGGGCTGGGCGGAGGCCCTCGGCACCGCCCTGGCCGGCCTGGCCACGATGCTGGTGGTCGCCGCCCTCGGCCTGTGGGCGGCCGGTGCGGCCGGTCTGCCCGGCGGGGCGTTCCCCCCGGTCGTCGCGGCGGCCGTCGTCACCGCGGCCGGCGGCTCGGTCGACGCTGCCGGCGACGCCGGGATCATCGTCCAGGCGCACGCCGCCCTCGACGTCGTCCCGCTGTCGGTGACCCTGGCCGGCGCCCTGGTGACCGCGACCGTCTTCCGGCTGCCGCTGCGCCACCGCGCGGTGGCCTCCACGGGCGAACTGCTCGGCCGGATCGCCCGGACGGCCGCGTGCTGGCTGGTCCTTCTCCTGCTGCTCGCGCTCGCCGCCCACCACGATTTCACCATCACCGTCGGCAACGACATCGCCGACGAGCTCGGCGCCGTGCTCGGCACCACCCCCACCGTCGGTTTCCGCGCCGACGTCCCGGCCACCCTCGGCTTCGGGCTGCTGTGGGTGCTGGCGGTGCTCGTGCTGACCTTCCTGGTGTCCCGCAAGGTGCCGCTCTCCTCCCGGCTGCTGCACTTCCAGGACTCCGTACGGCCGCCCGCGTTCGCGATGCTGCTGACGCTGCTGGTCTACGCGGCGGTCGGGCTGGTCGTCGGCGTGATCGAACTGATCACCAGGGACCGGCCGGCGCAGACGCTCGCGGTCATCCTGCTCGGACTGCCCAACCTGGCCTGGCTGGCGCTGGGCATCGGCACCGGCGGCGGCTGGACCGGCCACGCGGACAAGGCCCTCGGGCTGCCGCTGCCGCACATCCTGGACGAGGTGCTGCACACCCGGCGCGGCACGCACACCCTCGACCTCGGCTCGATCGGGGAGCACGACGGGCGGGTCTGGCTGCTGGTGGTGCTGGCGGCCGCCGTGCTGCTCGGCGCCGCGTTCGCCGCCGCGGTCCGCTCCCCGGCCCGGCTGCCGGCCTGGCGCTGCGCCCTGGAGATGGCGGTGGCGCTGGCGCTCACCCTGCTCGTCGTCGGACTCGTCACCCGCATCGACGCCCACTACGGGCTCTCCCTGATCGGCGTCGGGGACCTGACCGGCAACCTCGGCGGCGGGGTCACCCTGGAGCCGCAGCTGTGGCGGCTGGTCGGGGCGGGTGCCGCCTGGGGCCTGGTCACCGGATTCCTCGGCAGCGCGCTGGCCCGGCGGGTACGCCACCGCGGAGAGGCCCCGGACGCGGGGGACGCCCGCCCGCCGGAGCGCTGAACGAGCCCTGCGCCCCCGCGCCCCGGGCCGCCCGCCGCTACGGTCCCCGGGCGGCGCGGCCGGGGAACACCGGGATCGCCCAGCGCGGTGGCGGCGGGGGAGCGGTGCCCGGCAGGCCGCCCCGGGCCGCCCGGTCGTCCACCCGCGTCGGCGCGGACGCCGGGGGCGCGGCACCGGGCGCCGCGGTCCGCCCCGCCGCCCGGAGCGCCTCCACGAACCCCCGGCAGGTCTCGTAGCGGTCCTCCGGTGTCTTGGCCAGCCCGCGGACGAACACCGCGTCGACGCCCGCCGGCAGATCCGGCCGCAGCTCGCTCGGGGCCGGCGGCGGGTCGTACTGATGCGCCCAGAGCAGCGCCATGTCGTCCTCGCGCCGGAACGGCGGCGCCCCGGTCAGCATCTCGTAGGCGACGCAGGCCAGCCCGTACACATCGCACCGGCCGTCCACCGGGCGGCCGGAGATCTGCTCGGGTGCCACGTAGTCGAGCGTGCCGACGAACTGGCCGACGCTGGTGAAGCCGGTCAGCGACAGGGACTTCTTCGTCAGCCCGAAGTCGGTGAGGTAGACATGCTCCGGCCGGTCGCTGTCGGTGCCCTCCGCGACCAGGATGTTGCCCGGTTTGACGTCGCGGTGCACCAGGTCGTGGGCATGGGCGGCGTCCAGCGCGGAGGCCACCTGGAGCGCGATCCGGCAGGCGGTCTCCAGCGGCAGCCGGCCGTCGCGGTCCAGCAGCGCCCGAAGATCGCTGCCCTGGACGTAGCGCATCGCGATGTAGAGCATCCCCTCGGCCTCCCCGGCCTCGAAGACCGGCACGATGTGCGGATGGTCGATCGCCGCGGCCACCCGCGACTCGTGCGCGAACCGCTTGCGGAAGGTGTCGTTGCGGGCGAGTTCGGGCGCCAGCAGTTTCAGCGCCACCGTGCGGCCCAGCTTCAGGTCCTCGGCACGGTAGACCACCGCCATGCCGCCCCGCCCGATCTCGTCCTGGAGCAGATAGCCGGCGATCCGGCGGCCCCGCAGACCGGAGGAGTCGGGGACGGTGGAGCGGTCCCGCTGCGCGGACTGCCCGTTCACCGGAAGTCACCCGGCCGCGGCGGCGGTTCGGGCGGCGGACCGCCCGGCTCGGCGGAGCCGCCGGAGCCGGCCGGGGAGCCGGAAGCCGGCCGGTGTGGCGGCGGTTCGGACGGCCGCTCCGGCCAGGAGGGCAGGCGCGACGGCGCCGGCTCCGCGGCGTGCCCCGGCCCCGAACCCGAAGCCGGACCCGCACCCGAACCCCGTCCCGCGTCCGCCCCGCTCCCCGCACCCTCCGTCTCCCCGGGCCCGCCCGCGTCCGCCGAGGGCGCCTGGGCCACCGCGAACGTCTGGAGCGCCGCCCCGTCGCAGTAGCACCACCGCTCGTGCCGCGCGTCGTACAGCCACACCGCGTCGCCGTCGACCACGACCCCCACCCGCGTCCCCCGGGTCCGCGCGCCGAACGACTCCCCGTCCAGCCGCCCGGCCAGCAGCTCGTCCACCAGCTGCCGGTAGCGGCCCAGCGCGCCCTCCGCGGTGCCCAGCAGTGGCCGGGGGTCCGCGGTCCGGGCGGCGGCCTGCCCGGCGGCCGGCGGGCCGTGCGGCACGGACAGCAGCAGCCGCCCGTCCACCCACGCCGACCAGCCGTTGGAGCAGAGCGCCAACGCCCAGTCGCCGCGCCGCTCCACGACCTGCACGGGCAGCAGCGGATCGAGCGGCACCAGCGGCCGGGTGGCGTCCGGCGCCGCCCAGGTCGCCAGCCCGCCCGGCGGGACGACATGGCTGGGAAGGAAGTCCGGCGAGGTCACAAGCGGCTCCTCGGTGCGCGCGCCCGCGCGCCCTCTCGGCTACTGACGCATGATCTCGGGCTCGTGCCGCCGCAGCAGCCGGTAGACGAGGAAGCCGAGCACCGTCGACAGCGCCACCAGCATCCCCATGTCCAGCAGCCACGGGCCGACCGCGTGCCGGAAGAGCGGGTCCGCGGTGATCGGTCCCGGTTGCAGCCGGTACAGGCCGACGGTGCCCGCCATGGCCCCGAGCGCCCAGTGGGACGGCACCAGCCACGACAGCTGCTCCAGCACCGGTGTGCCGCGCAGCGAGTGCAGCGCCCCGCAGAACACCACCTGGACGATCGCGAGGAGGACCAGCAGCGGCATGGTGACCTCCTCCTTGCGCACCAGCGCGGACACCAGCAGGCCCAGCATCATCGCGGTGAACGCCAACAGCGCCACGGCCAGCGTGATTTCGAGCAGCGGCGGCATCAGCACCCCTTTGCCGCCCGGGGTGTTGAGGTCCACCCCGACCAGCGCGACCAGCGTCAGCACCACCGCCTGGACCACCGTGACGGTCCCCAGCACCAGCACCTTGGAGAGCAGGTACGCCGACCGGGACAGCCCCACCGCCCGCTCCCGTTGGTAGATCACCCGCTCCTTGACCAGTTCGCGGACCGCGTTGGCGGAGCCGGTCAGCACCGCGCCGACGCACAGGATCAGCAGCACGTTCGACGCCGAGTCCGAGGTCAGCTTCCCGGTGCTCAGGCCGTGCGCCATCCCGCCCATCACGAACGGCAGCGCCACCATGATGATCAGGAACGTGCGGTCCGACGACAGCGCCGCCGCATACCGCCGCATCAGCGTCCACAACTGCCTGCCCGGGTGCCGGTGCGCGGGCTCTGGCACCGGTGCGCGGGGCTCGGGGGCCCGCCGCGGCTGCCGGGTCTCCGCGGCCACATACCGCCGGTACAGCGGCGAGGCCCGGAACTCGCCCGCCCAGTCCCGCCCTTGATCGTTCTCGAACGCCTCGAACGCCTCCGGCCACTCGGCCAACCCGAAGAACGGCAGTGCCTCCTCCGGCGGCCCGTAGTACGCGATCGTGCCGCCCGGCGCCATCACCAGCAGCCGGTCGCAGACGTCCAGGCTCAGCACGCTGTGGGTGACCACGATGACCGTGCGGCCGTCGTCCGCCAGCCCGCGCAGCATGTGCATCACCGACCGGTCCATCCCCGGGTCGAGGCCGGACGTCGGTTCGTCGAGGAAGAGCAGCGACGGTTTGGTCAACAGTTCCAGCGCCACGCTGACGCGTTTGCGCTGGCCGCCCGAGAGGCGGTGGATCGGCAGGTCGGCCCGGTCGACGAGGCCCAGTTCCCGGATCACCTCGTCGACCCGGGCCTCCCGTTCGGCCGGGGCGGTGTCCTCGGGGAAGCGCAGCTCCGCCGCGTAACCGAGGGCGCGGCGGACGGTGAGCTGGGTGTGCAGGATGTCGTCCTGCGGGACGAGTCCGATGCGCCGGCGCAGCTCGGCGTAGTCCCGGTAGAGGTCGCGGCCGTCGTAGAGGACGGTGCCCTGGTCGGCCGGCCGCAGCCCGGTCAGCGCGTTCAGCAGCGTCGACTTGCCCGCCCCGCTGGGGCCGACCACGGCCAGCAGCGACTTCTCACCCACGGGGAAGGACACCTGGTCGAGCAGGGTCCTGCGGTCGCGGTTGCGGCCGACTCGTACGGACAGCTCCTGTACGTCGAGTGACACCTCGCCGGTGTCCACGAACTCCTGGAGCTGGTCGCCGACGAGGACGAACGCGGAGTGGCCGATGCCGATGATGTCGCCTGGCAGCACCGGGGCCCGCTCGACGGGACGGCCGTTGAGATAGGTGCCGTTGTGGCTTCCCAGGTCCACGATTTCGTAGCCTCCGGGTTCGTGGTCTCCCGGACCGGCGCGCAGCTCTGCGTGCCGCCGCGAGACCGCCAGGTCGTCGACCACCAGGTCGTTGTCGGCCGCCCGGCCGATGCGGGTGGTGCGCGCCGACGGCAGCGGCCGGACCGTACTGGGCCGCCGGAAGGTGTGGGTGGCCGCCGGGTACGACACGGACGAGGGGCGCCCCGACCGCTTGGGCCGGGGGATGCCGGTGAGTACTGCGCACGGGCCGTCGGCGGGGTTGCCGAAGCGGATCACGCTGCCCGGCCCGACGCCGGACTGCTGCACCCGCCGCCCGTCGGTGTAGGTGCCGTTCGTGCTGCCCTCGTCCTCCACCAGCCAGTGGCCTTCGGAGGCGCGCAGCACCGCGTGGTGCCAGGAGACCCGGGAGTCCTTCAGGACGAGGTCGCTGGCCGGGTCCCGGCCCACGTGATAGGCGTGGTCCGGGGTGATCACCTGAGCGCCGCCGTCCGACTCGACGACGAGTTCGGGCGCATTCGACGCATCCGGCCGCTCAGCCATATCTCAGATCTTACGGCGACTGCCCCGCGCCCGCCCGCGGTTACTCGCGCGGAGCGCCGGAGGTCAACTAAGGTGATCGCCCCGATGAGCCGACACCTGAAAATTCCATGGAAATGCCGGACTTTGCTCCGCTGATCGAAGGATGTCCAGGCGAACCGGGACGCAATACGCAATGCAGGGCACTGCAATGCACAGCCTGCACTACACCGCACTGCAGGGCCTGCTGTTCCCTCTTATTCACCTACCTCGTGAAGGCAAGGCAGAGATGGCACGACGCGCGCCACAGTCCCCCCAGCAATTCCCCGACCGGGAAACCCATCCGGTCGACGAGGTGCTCCCGCTCGGCAAACTCACGCTCTACGGTTTCCAGCACGTCCTCGCCTTCTACGCGGCGGCGGTCATCGTTCCGATCCTGCTCGGCAACGCCATCGGCCTGTCCCACGACGAACTCGTCTACCTGATCAACGCGGACCTGCTGACCTGCGGAATCGCCTCGATCATCCAGGCGTTCGGCATCTGGAAGATCGGCGCGCGGCTGCCGCTCGTCCAGGGCGCCACGTTCACCGCGGTCTCCCCGATGATCGCCATCGGGCTGGGCGCCGGCGGCGGCACCGCCGGACTGCTGGTCGTCTACGGCGCGGTCATCACGGCCGGTATCGCGACGTTCCTTTTCGCCCCGTTCTTCAGCAAGTTGGTGAAGTATTTCCCGCCGGTCGTCATCGGCACCATCCTCACCATCATCGGCTTCACCCTCATACCGCAGGCCCTCCAGGACGCGGCCGGCGGCGCCCAGTTGCTGGGCAAGCCCGAATACGGCGACCTCAAGAACCTCGGATACGCCCTCGGTACGCTGCTGTTCATCCTTGCCGTCGTCCGGCTCGGGAAGCCGATTCTCAGCAGCGTCGCGGTACTCCTCGGACTCGTCGCCGGAACCGCCACCGCCTGGCTGCTCGGTGACGCGGATTTCAGCGCGGTGGGGCATGCCGACTGGTTCGGCGTCAGCACCCCGTTCCATTACGGAATGCCCAAGTTCGAGCCGTTCCCGATCCTCGCGATGATCGTCGTCATGCTGATCACGATGGTGGAGACCACCGGCGACGTCTACGCCATCGGCGAGATCACCCGCAAGCCGGTCAGCAACGACACCGTCGCCCGGGCGCTGCGCGCCGACGGCGTCGCCACCGTCCTCGGCGGAATCTTCAACTCCTTTCCCTACGTGGCCTTCGCCGAGAACATCGGTC
Source organism: Streptomyces sp. YGL11-2 (assembly GCF_050054615.1). NCBI lineage: Bacteria > Bacillati > Actinomycetota > Actinomycetes > Kitasatosporales > Streptomycetaceae > Streptomyces > Streptomyces sp. YGL11-2. The sequence goes on along the minus strand of NZ_JBNHIN010000014.1, from coordinate 31,785 downwards.
TGGTCCGGATGTCCAAGGTGATGAGCCGGTTCGTGGTGGTCGCCGCCGGCGGTTTCATGGTCGTGCTGGGACTGCTCCCGAAGGCCGGCTCGCTGGTCGCCGCGATCCCGCACCCGGTGCTCGGCGGCGCCGCCCTCTCCATGTTCGGCATGGTCGCCGCGGTCGGCATCCAGATCCTGGGCAAGGTGGACCTCCGCGAGGAGCGCAACGCCCTGATCCTGGCCGTCAGTCTGGGCGCGGCCTTCCTGCCCACCGCCATCCATCCGTTCTTCGACCGGATGCCCCAGGAGGTCAGGGCGGTCCTCGACAGCGGCATCACGCTCGGCGGGCTGACCGCGATCGCGCTGAACCTCTTCTTCAACGTCTTCACCCGCCGCAAGTCGACGGAGATCGACTGGGACGAGTTCGCGGACGACGACGAGCCCGCGGCGGCCGAGCAGCCGCCGCACCCTCAGGGCGCCTACTGACGCCCGGCGTTCCGCGGGGAGGGGCGGGCGGGGCGGCCGCCGGACCCTCCCCGCCGCCCCCTCCCCGCCGCAGGCTCTTCGCTCAGTGCACCGAGTGGAACGGCGGCGCCTCGCCCGCCTCCCCGATCAACTCCCAGAAGTGGTCCACCAGCCGGCGCAGATACGCCGACCGCTCGGCCGCGACCTCCTTGAGCCGGGCGTCGGCGTTACGGGCCACCACATGCCCCATGTACCGCTCGGCGAACTCCGCGAACTCCCCGTGCATCACGCGCAGCGCATCGCCCACCCGCGTCTTGTTCAGCGACGTGATCTCGCAGACCGGCCCGACATGCGACTTCCAGCGGCCCTCGATGGCCGCCCGCAGGTGCCCGGCCAACTCGTCGACCCGGCCCATCACTCCGATCAGCTTGCGCAGCGACAGCCCCAGCGCCTCCACCAGCGCCTTGGTCTGCCGGTAGTCGCCGTGCCACTGGTTGGCCGCCTCCGCCGCCCGGTACGCGTCCGGATCCATCCCGATGACCTGCGCCAGCCGCTCCGCGCTCAGCTGCCGTGCCATGCGGTGCTCGGCCAGCGTCCGCGGTTCCACGCCCATCAGCACCGCCGGCGGGCACCACAGCGCGTCGGCCAGCGCGAACAACTGCGGCTCGGTGGGCGGCTGGGAGCCGTACTCCCACGCCTCGATCAGCTCGGGGCGCACCGGCGCACCGCACGCCGTCATCGCCTGGGCGACCTGAGCGGTGGTCAGGCCCACCCGGGCCCGCGCGGATCGGGCCTGTGCGGGAGAGAACGGAACGCTGTACACGTACGGGACACCTCGCTGCACCCGGCGAGCAGAGGGCGCTTCGGGGGAGGGGAGATGGAGGAACCTCCAGGGGCGGGCAGATTAACAGATGGGAGAGAGGTACGAATCTCCAGCTCAAAACTCCCGTACTGGGTATAGCCGATTCACCCTCGCCTACCGGTTGGTAGCGCACCCCGCGGCCGCCGCGACCGCCGGACGTAATCAAGGTGTTACGTGAATGAAGGTGTGGTGTCACAGTGATCATCGAGGCTGGCGTTTGCCGACGGGCCTTGCCGAGCAGAGTCGGTCGGTGTACACCTGACATCCGGTCCTCCCCCCACAATCCGATCAGGATGGGACCCTTCCTATGCGATACGAACTCGACCGCGCCCGCGCGGTCCGAGACCTGGAGCCTGCCTTAAGGGCCGTGCGCCGGTACGCCACCGTCCGTTCCGCGGAGAGAAGACGGATCCCCGTGCGACCGCCGCAGTTCGCCATGTCATGCATCTGACAATCATGCCCGCGTACGCCGCCTGATCGCCGGGCGCGCCCCCACGCGCACCCCGGACACGCCGGCCCCCCACACGGCCGCCCGGGAACCCGGAACCCGCGTACGCCGACGGGCGGTTGAGCCGCCCTGCCCGCGTACGGCCACCGGGCACCCCCACGGCCGCCGCCGGCTTCCGCATGCCATCAGACGGAACACCGCCGGACTTCAGCCTGAAAGGACAACCCCAGGTGCTCACTTCGCACCGAGCCACCCCCCAGGGCACCCCCACGGCCCTGCTCCGCGAAACGGACGACCGGCCCGCCCCCGGGACACCCCCACCCGGCGGGTACGACGGCCATGGCGGCCACGTTCTCGTCGTCGGCACTCCAGGACCGCGCCTGGAGCGCCTCACCCGGACCCTGCGCGCCACCGGCCACGACGTCAGCCACGCGCCGCCCGGCGAGGTGGACCCCCGCGTCCGCCAGGCACCCCCGGACGCCATCGTCGCCCTCGACGAACCCGGCGACCGGCACGCCGGCGTCGACGTCATCCGCGAGGTCCGCACCGTCCCCGCCGGACGGGCACTGCCGCTGCTCATGGTCACCGACACCCCGGAACCGGCCGGCGTCGTCGACATGCTCCGCCGGGGCGCCGACGACTGCATACCCGAAGCCTCCGACCCGGTCGAACTCTCCGCCCGCATCGAGGCCAAGCTCCGCCGCGTCCCGGTCCCCGTCGAGAACCTGCTGCGCGACCCGCGCACCGGGCTCTACTCACGGCCGCACTTCCTCGACGAACTCGACCGCGAACTGAGGCGCCCCGGCGCCGCCCGGCACGGCGGCGTGCTCGCCGTCATCGGCGTCGCCGAGACCGACACCCTCGAAGCCCGGCTCGGCCCCCGGGTCCGCCGCGAGATCGCCGAACGGCTGGCCGGCGTCGCCCAGCAACTCGGCGGCTTCTGCGACCGGTTCGGCCGGGACGACGACGGCCGGCTGCTGATGCTGCTGCCCGGCGTCGACGAGGAGACCGCACTGCGCGGCCTGCGGAAGTTCGCCGCCACCGTCGCCGGCACCCGCTTCATCGTCGCCGACGAGAACGTCCGGCTCACCCCCGCCATCGGCTGGCTGCCGCTCGGCGAATGCACCGACGGCGGCCCCTCCGTCGAACAGGCCCGGGACGCGGTACGCGAAGCCCTCCGGCACCGCGACCTCCAGCCCGTCCGGTACGCGCCCTGGATGCGCGACACCCCCAACCGGCACCGGCGCCCCCCACTGCGCACCCTCATCCGCCCCGCGCTCTCCGCCCTCTCACCGGTCCTCGCGCTGCTGCTCGGCATCGGCGCGCCGTTCCTCCTCTACCAGCAGGCGTACCTGGCCGGTTGGGACCTGGGTTCGGCCATGTACTGGGTGGTGGTCGCCGGACTGGTGCTGTCCGCGCTGCTGATCGTCCTGGAATGCCTCTACTCGCTCGACGCCCCGTCCCGGCCCGAACGGCCCGGCGCGCCCTATCCGCCGGCCAGCGCGGTGATCGCCGCGTACCTGCCCAACGAGGCCGCCACCATCGTCGACACCGTCGAATCGTTCCTTCGCCTGGACTACCCCGGCGACCTGGAGATCGTCCTCGCCTACAACACCCCGCACGCCCTGCCCGTCGAGGACACCCTCCGCGAGGTCGCCGCCCGCGATCCGCGCCTGGTCCTGATGCCGGTCGCCGGCAGCACCTCCAAGGCACAGAACATCAACGCCGCGGTCACCCGCGTCCGCGGCGAGTTCGTCGGCATCTTCGACGCCGACCACCACCCCGCCCGGCACTCCTTCCGTGATGCCTGGCACTGGCTCTCCCACGGCTACGACGTCGTCCAGGGCCACTGCGTCGTCCGCAACGGCGAGAGCTCCCGGGTCGCCGAGACCGTCGCCGTCGAGTTCGAGGCCATCTACGCCGTCAGCCACCCCGGCCGCACCCGCCTCTACGGCTTCGGCGTCTTCGGCGGCTCCAACGGCTTCTGGCGCACCGACCTGCTCGCCCGCACCCGGATGCACGGCTCGATGCTCACCGAGGACATCGACTCCACGATGCGGGCCCTGAACGAAGGCGCCCGGATCGCCGTCGACCGCACCCTCATCTCCCGCGAACTGGCCCCCACCACCCTCAAGGCGCTGTGGAACCAGCGCTCGCGCTGGGCTCAGGGCTGGCTCCAGGTCTCCCTCAAACACCTCCGGCACGGCCTGCGTTCGCCCGTCTTCACAGCCCGTCAGAAACTGGGCCTCCTGGTCCTGCTGGGCTGGCGCGAGGTCCAGCCCTGGCTGACCCTCCAGATCCTGCCGATCCTGGCGTACTCCGCCTGGAAGGCCGGCGGGCTCCAGAACCTCCACTGGACGGTGCCGGTCTGCGTCCTCGCCATGCTCTTCACCCTCGCGGCCGGCCCCGTGCAGGCGCTCTTCGCCTGGCGGCTCGCGGTCCCCGAACTCCGTGCCCGCACACCGTGGTTCTGGGCGTACTTCGTCGTCTCCACTGTCTTCTACAGCCACTTCAAGAACATGGTGGCCCGCCAGGCGCACCTCAAGGAGGCCCTGGGCGACCGGCAGTGGCGGGTCACCCCGCGCGCCGCGGCGGTCAAGGCGGTGGCCCGCCGATGACCATCGCGACCGCCCCCGCCGCCCCGCCCTCCGCACGGGAGGCCGGCCCGCCCCGCCGCCGGGCCCGCGACATCGACGGCTTCCGCGGACTGGCCGCGCTCAGCACCGTCGCCTTCCACGTCTGGCAGGAGTACTTCGTCTACGACGCCCGGGGCGGCCACCCGCCGGTGACGAACCCGGCCCTCGGCGCGGTGCTCTCCCTCGAAGTCATCGACCTGTTCTTCGTGATCTCCGCGTTCCTGCTGACCCTGTCGTACGCGCGCGCCGCCATCGACGGCGGCTCCACCCGGCCCGCCCGCGTCTTCCTCTTCCGGCGCGCGATCCGCATCCTGCCGCTGTACGTCCTCGCCGTCCTCGTGGTCTGGGCGACCCGCAACCCCGACCTGCCCGGCAACTGGCAGGACCTGCTCGAACACCTCACGTTCACCCACGTCTTCGACCAGGAGCGGATCTTCTACACCCTGGGACCCACCTGGTCCCTCTCGCTGGAGGTCCTCTTCTACTTCGTCCTGGTGGGCCTCGGGCCGCTGGCGGTGCGCGCCTGCCGGCCGCTGCGCCGGCGCGGCAGCCGGATCGCGGTATGCGCGGCGGGCTGCCTGTTCCTGTACGCCGCGCCGCTCGGCTGGCTCACCGTCGCGCACTACGCGCTCGGCATCCCGCACACCGACTGGGTCGCCTACTTCGGCCCGCAGGCCCGCTTCGGCGGCTTCGCGGCCGGTATGGCACTGGCGGTGGCACTGACCGCCCTCGGCGACCGCGCCCGCCTCTCCCCGCGCACCGCGCTCCCGCTCACCGCGCTCGCCCTGGCCGGCCTCTTCTGCCTGTCCCTGTACTCCGACGAGGAGGGCAACACCTTCACCTACTACCACCCCATCGCCTCCGCGCTGTGGGTGCTGCTCCTCTTCAGCACCCTGCACATCCGCCAACGCACCTTCTGGAACCGCTTCCTGACGGCGCGTTGGCTCACCCTCGTCGGCCTGGTCAGCTACAGCCTCTTCATCTGGCACGAGCCGGTGATGCTGCTGCTCCACAACGCCGGCCTGCTGCCCACCGGCCAGTCCGGCTTCCCCCTGGCCATGCCGATCGTCTTCCTCGCGGCCGTCCCGACCGCCGCGGTCAGCTACTGGATCATCGAGTACCCGGCCGGACTCCTCGGCCGCCTCAAGGACCCCGGCGGGCGCCCCCGCGAGTTCTATCCCGAACCCGCCCTGCGCTGAACCCCTCGGCACAAGGGGGCCGGCGTCCACGGACGCCGGCCCCCTTACGCGTCCGCTTCCCCGTCCCCCGGCGCGTCACCGGACGTGGCGGGACCGTCGGCGAAGATCGTCCCCAGCCGGTAGTCCAGCGTCCGCCGCACCTCCTCCAGCGTCCGCCGCTCGTGCAGCACGTCGCCGCCCAGCCCCACCGCCGCCGACACCAGTAGATCGGCCTCCGCCCGTGCGTCCAGCCCCGGCGCCGTCCGCCCGCCGTCCCGCGCCGCCTCGATGATGCCCGCGACCAGTTCCTCCAGCGGATGCTCGTCGTGCAGGAACACCCGGGCGAGCGCCGGATCGGTCAGGCTGCGCGCGTAGTACGCGGCGAGCACCCGCAGCGCGGTGGCCCGCTGGTCGTCCACCGGCAGGAACTCGTCCAGCACCCCGCGCAGGAGGCCGCGCGGATCGGCCGGATCGAACCGGACCCGCGTCCGGGCGATCCGCTCGTTCTCCTCGTGCAGCACATGCAGCGCCGCCACCAGCAACCGGTGCTTGCTCGCGAAGTGGTACTGCACCGCCCGCAGCGACACCCCCGCCTCCGCCGCGACCTCCCGCATGCTCGCCGCATGCAGCCCGCGCTCCGCGGCGATCCGCCACAGCGCCTCGACGATCTCCCGGCGCCTGGGCGACCCGCCGCCGTCCGCCGCACCGTCCGCCCTGGCCGCAGCCGGCTCCGCACGCAACGGAACCGGCGGCTGCTTCCGCCGCCGGTACGCCCTGGCCTGGCAGCTGCGCGAGCAGTACACCGCCGGCCGCCCCCGCCCCGCGGGCGCCAGCCGCGCCCCGCACATCCGGCACCCGGACCCGCCCCGGATCCTCTTTTCGTCACGATCCACAGCCCGTCAGCACCCCTCAAATTCCGTGACGAAAGCCCAATGATTCAGCACCAGCAGGCCAATTGGGCACCCACCCCAATGGTACGTTCGTAACGTCGCTGCGGCGGAGCACCCGCGCGCACACCACACCGGGCGTCCGCCGGACAGACTCGCGGACCGCCTCCGCCGCGACCCCACCCACACCCCGTGCGCGGACTCCCGGAGGAGTGCCATGAAGTACGACGTCCTACAGATCGCCGGCGCGGCCGTGATGGTCATCGCCGGACAGAGCGTGTTCCGCCTGCTCATCGACCACGGCAACACCGGGCTGCTGGGCGGCCTCGGCCTCGGATTCCCGGTGCTGCTCACCGCCTATGCGGCGCTCACCACCGCCGGCGTCCTGCTCGGCGGCTGGTCCCACTCCCGCGCAAAAGCACTCGGCCGCCGGAACTGATCCGGCGGCCGGGAAAGGGCGGAGCGCAGGCGGGCGGAGGGGC
>NZ_JBNHIN010000014.1:0-24722 GCF_050054615.1 Streptomyces sp. YGL11-2 | reverse complement strand
TCCTCCCCCCCCCCCCCCCCCCCCCCGCCGGGTGGTGGGTCAGCCCACGTGCACGCGCGGGCGCCGGCTCAGGTCCGGCTCGGCGCGGCGCAGCACCTCGCGGGTGACCGGGGCGACCTCGCCGTCGCCGAAGACCAGGAACCGCAGCAGATGGCTGAACGGATGGCCCTCGGTCCAGTGGAAGTACGCGTGCGGGACCTGCCCGGTGCGGTCTCGCAGCTGCATCAGCACCGCGGCCATGACGTTCGCCACCACCGCGCCCTCCACCCGCAGGATCCGCGCGCCGGACCGCTCCTCGCCGTGCACGTCCAGCACGGTCGTGAAGTCGGAGGAGTCCTTGACGACCACCTCAAGGAACAGCACGGGACCGCCGTCGGGGATGTGTGTCTCCTCGCGCTGGCTGTACTCCTTCGCCCGGTAGTCCTCCGCCACGTCCCGCTCGTCGGGCTCGTTGGCGATCACCCGCAGCGGCCCGGCCACCAACGCCTCGTCGATCAGCCGCGCGGCGGTCTCGTCGAAGACGACCTCCACGGCACGCAGTTCGAAGGCGCGGTGGACCCGGGACGCGAACGACGTCAGCAGGATGCCGAGGATGAACAGCAGCGCGATCTTCAGACCGTCCGGCCGCTCGATGACGTTGGCGACCGTGGTGTAGCCGAAGACCAGGGTGATCGCACCGAACCCGATGGTCGCCTTCCGGTTCCGGCGGTGCCGCGCGGCGACCGTGGACGCGAACGACGCGGACAGCATGAGCACCAGCACACCGGTCGCATAGGCGCCGCTCTGGTCGTCGACGTTGGCGTTGAAGAACACCGTGATGGCGAAGCCGATCACCATGAAGATCAGCACCAGCGGGCGCACCGCACGCGTCCATTCGGGAGCCATGCCGTACCGCGGCAGATAGCGCGGCACGAGGTTGAGCAGCCCGGCCATCGCCGACGCCCCGGCGAACCACAGGATGGCGATGGTCGAGATGTCGTAGACGGTGCCGAACGCCTCGCCGAGGTGCTGGTGCGCCAGGTACGCCAGCGCGCGCCCGTTGGCCGAGCCGCCGTCCTCGAACTCCTTCTGCGGGATCAGGATGGTGGTCGCCAGGCTCGACAGCAGCAGGAACCCGCTCATGATCAGCGCCGCGGTGGTCAGCAGCCGCCGGGTGTCCCGGATCCGCCCGGCCGGCTTCGCGGGGTCGTCACCGGCGTCACCGGCTATCTGCGGCATCACCGCCACACCCGTCTCGAAACCGGACATGCCCAGCGCCAGCTTCGGGAAGACCAGCAGCGCCACCCCGACGATCGCCAACGGTGAGGAGTGCTGGGCCATCATCGCGTCCCACCAGTTGCCGATCGCCACCGGCTTGGACAGCACCTGCCAGGCCGACGTGGCCAGCACGACCACATTGAGCACCAGGTAGACGCCGACCAGCGCCACGGCGATCCCGATGGCCTCGCGGAACCCCTTGAGGAACACCGCGCCCAGGGCGGCGAGCAGCAGCAGCGTGATCCAGAGGTTCGCACCGTGCAGCATCGCCGGGGCGAAGGGATTCTCCACGACATGGGCGGAGGCGTCCGCCGCCGACAGCGTCATCGTGATGACGAAGTCGGTCGCCGCGAACCCCAGCAGCACCAGCACCAGCAGCTTCCCGGCCCACCAGGGCAGCAGCCGCTCCAGCATCGCGATCGAACCCTCGCCGTGCGGGCTCTCCTTGGCCACCCGCCGGTAGACCGGCAGCGCACCCAGCAGCGTCAGCGCGATCAGCACCAGCGTCGCGAACGGCGACAGCAGTCCCGCCGCCAGCGCCGCGATACCGGGCTGGTAGCCGAGCGTCGAGAAGTAGTCCACTCCCGTCAGGCACATCACGCGCCACCACGACTGCCCCTTGTGCTCGGCAGGCGGCGTGCCGTGCGGCCCGGGGTGCCGGGCGCTCTGCTCGCTGAGCCCGTCCAGCAGCCAGGACCGCCACCTCGGCAAGGCGGGGGTGGGAGGCGGAGTCTGTTCCACCGGGGGCGGAGTGGGTTCCACCGTGGTACCGGTCATGCGGGCACGTCCTGCCGATCGTCGGTCGTCGGATTTGGCAACGAGGAGCGAGTATGCAACACATCCCTCTCGGCCCCTCGCGTCAGGGGCGCATCAGGAAACATTCGCGTGCCGTACCGGCCCCGTTAAAGTCCCCACCCGACCGCTCCGCACCGCACTCACCGGCGCAACCTGGCACCGGGTCCCCGCCCCGGAGGACCCTCGCGCTCCCGAGGACCGGGCCCGCCCGGCCTCGGAGCCGCGGCGACCGGGTCCGCGCCGGAGGTGCCCCATGGCCACCACCCATCACGCAGTCACCACGCGTTCCGCCGCGGGGCGCCCGGCCGCCGGGACGCGCGGCGCGGCCGAGCCGGGAGCGGCAGCGCACCGGCCGCCGCCGACCGCCGACCTCGGGCGCGACCTCGTACTGCCGGTCGGGGCGGCCGTGACGGCGATGCTGGTGACCGCCCTGCTGGTGACCGGCCAGGCCGCGCATCTGTCCTTCTCGCTGGCGGCCTTCGCCCTGCTGACCGTCGCCGTCGCCGCCCCGGCACGGCCGTTCCTGGTCCCCGCCGTCATCCTCGTCTCCTGGATGTTCTTCGACGGATTCGTGGTGCACCAGCGCGCGGAGCTGGGTTGGCAGCAGGTGGACCGGACCAGCTTCTGCGTCCTGGCCGGTGCGGGCCTCGCGGGCGCGGGGTGCGCGGCGGCCGTCCGGGCGGTCCGGCGGCGTACGGCGCGGCGGGGAGCGTAACGGGCGGCCCGGCGCCCCGTGTTCACAGGGCGGACTCGTCCCACTGGTCGAGGAGGGCGTCGATCCGGTCGCCCTCCGGGACGTCCGGGCCGGGTGCCTCGTCCAAGGACTGCTCGGTCCAGATGACCTTGCCGCCGGGGGTGTAGCGGGTCCCCCAGCGCTGCGCGAACTGGGCCACGAGGAACAGGCCCCGGCCGCCCTCGTCGGTGGTGGCGGCGCGGCGCAGATGCGGGGAGGCGCTGGTGCCGTCGGAGACCTCGCAGATCAGGGCGCGGTCGCGGAGCAGGCGGACGCGGATGGGCTGGGCGCCGTAGCGGATGGCGTTGGTGATCAGTTCGCTGAGGATCAGTTCGGTGGTGAAGCCGATCGCGTCCAGTCCCCAGGTTTCCAGGGTGCTCATGCAGGCGGAGCGGATCGGGCCCACGGCGGCGGGGTCGGAGGGGACGTGCCATTCGGCGATCCGGTCCGGGGCCAGTAGCCGGGTGCGGGCCACCAGCAGGGCGATGTCGTCGCTGGGGCGCTCGGGGAGCAGGGCGTCCAGGACAGCGGTGCAGGTCTGTTCCGGTGTGTGGTCGGGGGCGCCGGCCAGGGTGGCGCGCAGCAGGTCCAGGCCGGTGTCGATGTCCCGGTCGCGGTCCTCGACGAGTCCGTCGGTGTACAGGACCAGCCGGGAGCCCTCGGGCAGCGTCAGTTCGGCGGTTTCGACGGGCATGCTGCCGCCGAGGCCGAGCGGTGGGGAGACCGGTACGTCGGGGAAGGAGACGGTGCCGTCGGGCAGGACCAGGGCGGGGCCGGGGTGGCCCGCCCTGGCCAGGGTGGTGCGGCCGTCGACCGGGTCGTAGATGCCGTAGAGGCAGGTCGCGCCGGTGATTCCGGCGCTGCCGTCGCCGACCGGTGCCGCGTCGGCTCCGTCTGCCTCGTCGACGCCATCGCTCGCGGAGGTTTCGGCGGCCGTGCCGGTGCCGGTGGCCGCGTCCGCGCCGGGCGCCTCGTGCGGCGCGGCGGGCCGGGCGGTGGACCGCTCGCCCTCGGGGGGCGGGTCGTCGGCCGCGGACCGCACGGTGCCCTCCCGTGCCTCGTCCGTGTCGATGTGGCTGACCAACTCGTCCAGATGGCCCAGGAGTTCGTCGGGCGGGAGGTCCAGGGCGGAGAAGTTGAGGACGGCGGTGCGCAGCCGGCCCATGGTGGCCGCGGCGTGCAGGCCGTGGCCGACGACATCGCCGACGACGAGGGCGACCCGGGCGCCGGGGAGGGGGATGAGGTCGAACCAGTCGCCGCCGACGCCGGCCTGGGCGGGCCGGTACCGGTGGGCGACCTCCAGGGCCGTCTGCGCCGGGAGGGTCTGGGGGAGCAGGCTGCGCTGGAGGGTGATGGTGGTGGCGTGCTCGCGGGTGAAGCGGCGGGCGTTGTCGATGGAGACCGCGGCGCGGGCGGCCAGTTCCTCGGCGAAGGACAGGTCCTCCTCCTCGAAGACGTCGGAGGTCTCGGCGCGCCAGAAGTTGACGAGGCCCAGGACCACACCCCGGGCGCGCAGCGGCACGGCGATCAGGGAGCGGATGCCGTTGTCCAGTACGCGGCGGGTGCCGTCCGGGTCCTGGGCGCGCCAGTCGTGCGAGGTGCGCAGGTCGCGGACGAGGACCGGGCGGCTGTCGGCGAGGCTCGCGGTGAGCAGGGCGCCGGGCGCGAACCGGATCTGTTCCCCGACCCGGTAGATCGCCGAGTCTTCGGGGACGCCGCGGATCGCCAGCCGGCGCATCGGGCCGTGCTCCCCGGCCGGCTCGTCGCCGCGCAGCACCGGCTCCAGCAGCTCGACGGAGACCAGGTCGGCGAACCTCGGGACCGCGACGTCGGCGAGTTCCTCCGCGGTCCGGGCCACGTCCAGGGTGCTGCCGATCCGCATCCCCGCGTCGTACAGCAGCTTGAGGCGCCCCTGGGCGACCTCCGCCCTGCCGGACAGCGCCTGGAGTTCGGTGGTGTCCCGGAGGGTGACGGCGGTGCCGGCGGGGCCGCCGTACGGGGCGGTGGGGCGGATGTTCACCGCCAGCAGCCGGCCGCCCGCGGGGTGCACCTCGTCGGTGGCCGGCCGGCCGGAGGCGAGCAGGCCGGCCGTGCCGGGCTCCAGGCCCAGTTCCGTGACCGGGCGGTGTTCGGCGTCGTCGGGCAGGTCGAGCAGCCGCCGCGCCTCGTCGTTGGCGAGCAGCAGCCGGCCGTCGCTCCCGATGATGAGGACGCCCTCGCGTACGGCGTGCAGGACGGCGTCGTGGTGGTCGTACATCCGCGTCATCTCGGCCGGGTCGAGACCGCGGGTCTGGCGGCGCAACCGGCGGCTCACCAGGGCCGCCCCGACCGTTCCGACGCACAGCGCACCGGCGGCCGCCCCGATCAGCAGCGGCAGCCGCTGGAGCGCCCATTCGTTGGTGCGCTGCACCCTGATGCCGGCGGCGACCAGGCCGACGACCGAGCCGTGCGCGTCCCGGACGGGGACGGTGGTGTCCACGGCGCGGCCGACGGCGGAGTGGGAGGTGGAGGTGTACGCCCTGCCGGCCAGCGCCTTGCGGTAGTCGCCGGGCACGGGTTCGCCGATCAGCTTCGGGTCGGGGTGGGTCCAGCGGATGCCGGACGGGCTGAACGCGACGAGGTAGTCGAGCCCGGCTTCCCGGCGGGCCTCCTCGGCCTTGGGCTGGAGCACGGTGCTGGGGTCGGCGGACTGCATCGCGGCGCGGGTGCCGGGGGCGTGCGCGAACGCCTGGGCGGCGACGATCGAACGCTGTTCGGCCTCCGCGAGGCTCGCCCCCTGCGCCTGCAGCGCGAGCGCGACCGCGGCCGCCGCCACCAGCAGCGCGACGAGGCCGAGCTGCAGCGCGAGCACCTGGCCCGCGACGCTGTGCACGCTCAGCAACGAGCGAACGCGGCGCCTTACATCACCTTTTCGCCCGAAATTTTCCATCACGCGCCATATTTAGCACTCTGTCTCCTGTATCGCGATCAGCTGCGCCGACGTCATAAGCAATCCTTTTGGAATGGCAAAGTGCCTTTATGAGGGCAAATTTGGTCGGTTGTGGGGGCTGACGGGCCGTTGATAGGTGGCGCGCGACGGCTTCGGATCGCCGGCCCGGTCATTTTCACGCGTGGTAGCGGACGTGGAACACAAGGTAGTCGCACGCATATGCGGAATCGCGGATTCATGGCATCGAGCGTTTCCGGCCGCGGGCCCGCCAACTGCCCGTTGCGGGCGGCCGGTTCCCGGCGCGACGATCCGGTCATTCCGCGTGTCACCGGCCCTACGGGGCCGGCCGGCATGCCCGTTCGCCCTGCGAGGAGGTCCCTGTGAACGACCGGATGAGTCTCGGCCCGGATGCGGCACGGCAGCTCGCCACCACCACCAAGACCACTCCGCAGATGCGCGGTATCACCCCGCGCTACCTGCTGCGCGCACTGCCCTGGGTGGACGTCGAATCCGGTGTCTTCCGCGTCAACCGCCGCCGCACCTACGTCGTCGGCGACGACCGCATCAGCACCTTCACCGAAGGCGACGACACCCGAGTCATCCCCGGCGATCTGCGAGAACTCCCGTACCTGCGCGAGGCCGACGACGACCTGCTCACCGAACTCGCCAGCGCCTTCACCGAGATGCCCTTCGAGACCGGGCAAATGCTCGCCGACGAGGGCGACATGACGGACCGTCTGATGGTGATCGCGCAGGGCCGCGCCGAGAAGCGGGCGCACGGCCGCTTCGGCGAGGACGCGCTCCTCGAAGTCATCGGCGACGGCCAGTTCTTCGACCTCGACTCCTGGACCCGCTCCGCTCCCATGCCGTACCGGGTCAAGGCGCTCACCCCGGGCGTGGCGCTCTGCCTCGACCGCGCCGCGCTCGCCCGGCTGCGCGACCGCGACGCCGGCATCCGCGCGGCGATGGACGCCTACCTCGCGGCGGACGGCGTCCTGCCCGGCGCCGAGGTGCCGGTGGACCTCTCCGCCGGGCACAGCGGCGAACCCGACCTGCCGGCGACCTTCGTCGACTACGAGGACGCGCCGCGCGAGTACCACATGACCCTCGCCCAGACCGTGCTGCGCATCCACACCCGGGTCTCCGACCTCTACAACGGGCCCATCGACCAGACCCGCGCCCAGTCCAACCTCACCGTGCACGCGCTCCGCGAACGGCAGGAGGCGTCGATCCTCAACCACGCGGAGTTCGGCCTCTTCCGCAACGTCGCCCCGGGCCAGCGGGTGCAGGCGCGCCACGGTTCCCCCACCCCCGACGACCTGGACGAGCTGCTGACCCGGGTGTGGAAGCAGCCCGGATTCTTCCTCGCGCACCCGCGGGCCATCGCGGCGTTCGGCCGGGAATGTACCCGCCGGGGCGTGCCCCCGGTGATCGACACCAGCTTCGGCAGCCCCCTGCTGACCTGGCGCGGAGTGCCGCTGCTGCCCTCCGACAAGGTGCGGTTCTCCGGCGGCTCGGGCCTGGGCACCACCGAGATCCTGCTGATGCGGGTCGGTGAGGCCGAGCAGGGCGTGGTGGGGCTGCGCCCGTCGAAGGTCGAGGACGAGGTCGAACCCGGCCTGGCCATGCGGAACATGGGCGTGGACCAGAAGGGCATCACCTCGTACCTGATGACCGCCTACTTCAACGCCGCGGTGCTGGTGGAGGACGCCCTCGCCGTCCTCCAGAACGTCGAGGTGAACAACTACCATGACTACGCCTGACCTGGAGCGGGCCGGCCTGGACCGGGCCGACCGGCCGTCCGCCGGCCGGTCGCCGACGGCCTATCAGTTCCCGCAACTCACCCCGCCGCCCGCGTTCTCGCCGGAGCTGGCCCGCCAGGACTTCCCCATCCTGCACCGGACCGTCAACGGCAAGCCGCTGGTCTGGCTCGACAACGGGGCCACCACCCAGAAGCCCCGCCAGGTCATCGAGGCGGTCGCCGGCTTCTACGGGGCGGGCAACTCCAACATCCACCGCGGTGCGCACACCATGGCCCGCGAGGCCACCGAGGCGTACGAGGCGGGCCGGGCGGCGGTCGCCCGGTTCCTGGGCGCGGCGTCCCCGGACGAGATCGTCTTCGTCCGCGGCACCACCGAGGCGATCAACCTCGTCGCCCAGAGTTGGGGCCGGTCCCACCTCGGCCCCGGTGACGACATCCTGGTACCGGTGCTGGAGCACCACTCCAACATCGTGCCCTGGCAGCTGGTCGCCAAGGAGACCCGCGCCCGGGTGGTCCCCGTACCACTGCGCCCGGACGGGCAGATCGACTTCGGCGCGTACGCCGACCTGCTCTCCATGCGGACCCAACTCGTCGTCGTCAGCCAGGCGTCGAACGTCCTGGGCAGCGTCCCGCCGGTGAAGGAGATGACCGCGCTCGCCCACCGCTACGGGGCCAGGGTCCTGGTCGACGGCGCCCAGGCGGTGGCCCACTTCCCCGTCGACGTGCAGGACCTCGACGCCGACTTCTACGCGTTCTCCGGCCACAAGCTGTTCGCCCCCACGGGCATCGGCGCGCTGTACGCCAAGCCGGAGGTCCTGGAGAGCATGGCGCCCTGGCAGGGCGGCGGCAACATGATCGAGTCCGTCGGCTTCGACCGCACCACCTACGCGCCGATGCCGCACCGCCTGGAGGCCGGCACCGGGCACATCTCCGGAGTGGTCGGCCTGCTCGCCGCGCTGAACTGGCTGACCTCCTTCGACCGGGACGCCGTCGCCGCGTACGAGAACGGCCTGCTGGCGTACGCCCGGACGGCCCTGGCGACGGTCCCCGGACTGGAGCTGCTGGGCTCCGCCCCCGACCGGATCGCCGTCCTCACCTTCACCCTGGCCGGCCATGACCCGGCCGGGATAGCCGACTGGCTGGACCGCGACGGCATCGCCATCCGCGCCGGCCACCACTGCGCCCAGCCCGCCCTGGCCCACTACGGTCTGGACAGCGCGGCCCGCGCCTCACTCGCCCTCTACAACACGTCCGAGGAGGTGGACCAACTCGTCGCGTCGCTGGGGCGGCTGGTGCAGACCGCCTGAGCGTACCGATCCGCGGCGCTGCGGCCCCGGGTGGCCAACATCCCGCCCGCAGCGCCCACTTGATGCCCTGTCAGCCTTTGACGCAACGTCAGTGATGGTGGGCGAGCGCGGCATGCGGATCCGTGCCGTCGGCCACCCGCGTGTGGTCGGTGTGCACGGTGGCCGCGGTCAGCCGCGGCACGCCGTGGATCAGCGCATGCTCGGCGGCCACGGCCAGCTGGTGGGCCCGGACCACGGTCAGCCGCGGATCGATGACGATATCGGCCTCGGCCCGCAGCGCATGCCCGATCCAGCGCATCCGCAGCTGGCCCACGTCCCGCACGCCGGGCACCTTCCGCAGCGCGGTCTCCGCGTCCTCGACCAGGGCCGGGTCGACCGAGTCCATCAGCCGCCGGACCACCTCGCGGGCGGCGTCCTTGAGGGCGAGCAGGATCGCCGCGGTGATCAGCAGCCCGATGACCGGGTCGGCGGCCCGCCAGCCGAGCGCGGCGCCGCCCGCGCCCAGCAGCACCGCCAGGGACGTGAACCCGTCGGTACGGGCGTGCAGTCCGTCCGCGACCAGGGCGGCGGAGCCGATCCGCCGCCCGGTGCGGATGCGGTAGCGGGCCACCCACTCGTTGCCGAGGAAGCCGACCAGCGCGGCGGCGGCGACCGCCCACAGGTGGTGGACGTCGCGCGGGTGCAGCAGCCGGTCGACGGCCTCGTAGAGCGCGGGCACGGAGGAGGCGGCGATGGTGAGCACGATGACGATCCCGGCCAGGTCCTCGGCCCGGCCGTAGCCGTAGGTGTAGCGGCGGTTGGCGGCCCGCCGGCCGAGGAGGAACGCGATCCCGAGGGGGACCGCGGTCAGCGCGTCGGCGGCGTTGTGGAGGGTGTCGCCGAGCAGCGCCACCGAACCGGACAGGGCGACCACCGCCGCCTGGACCACGGCGGTCACCCCGAGGACGGCCAGCGAAATCCAGAGCGTTCGCATCCCCTCGCGGGAGGTCTCCATGGCCTGGTCGACCTTGTCGCGGGCCTCGTGGCTGTGGGGGGTCAGGGCGTGCGCGAGCCGGTGCCGCAGGCGCGACCACGCGGTGGCGGGGTGCGGGTGGTGCCCGTGACCGTGCCCGTGGCTGTGCCCGTGCCCGTGGTGGGCGTGGGGCTCGGGCGCGTACGCCTCCCCGGGCCGCCGCCCGCCGCCGTTCTCGGCCCCGGTTCCCGTCGCGGTCGCCGTCTCGGCCACTGTCTCGGTCTCGGCCACTGTCTCGTCGTGCGGTGTACCGGGGGCAGTTTGCTCACTCACAGGCCGTACCTTCCCGCCAGGTCCCGGGCGCGGCTTGTGTCCCGCGCGCTCACCCCCTCATTATGTGCGTATGAGCGCACGCATGCATCTATCAGATGCGCATGGTTCGCAGCAGCCGGCCGGCGGCAGCGCGGCCGGGCACGGGGCCGACGGGCACGGGCCGGACGACGGGGAGCGCATCGCCGTCGCCGTGGAGATCCTGGGGCTGCTCGCCGACCGCACCCGGCTGTCCCTGCTGCGGCGGCTCGGCGCGGGCGAGGCCGATGTGACCACCCTGACGGAGGCATCCGGCGCCTCACGTACGTCCGTCAGCCAGCACCTGGCCCGGCTCCGGCTGGCCGGGCTGGTCACCACCCGCAAGGACGGCCGCCGGGCCGTCTACGCCCTGCGGCACGGGCATCTGCGGCGCCTGGTGGACGAGGCCCTCAGCGCCGCCGACCACCGGGTCCGCCACCTCCCGCCGCACGACTGACCCGGCGGCGCGCCCGGCGCGGTCCGGCGCCGCGCTCCACATGTCGAACCCCCGCCGACCTCATACCGTGGAGGAATGCGCGTCCTGGTGGTCGACGACGAGGCCCGCACGGCGGCGCTGCTGCGGCGCGGGCTGTCCGAGGAGGGCTACGCCGTCGACCTGGCGGCGGACGGCCCGGAGGCGGTGTGGCGGGCCGCCGAGGTGCTGTACGACCTGATCGTCCTCGACGTCCTGCTGCCGGGCTTCGACGGCTTCGAGGTGTGCCGCCGGCTGCGGGCCGGCGGCTGCTGGTCGCCGGTGCTGGTGCTCAGCGCCCGGAACGCCGTCAGCGACCGGGTGCGCGGACTGGACGCGGGGGCGGACGACTACCTGGCCAAGCCGTTCAGCTTCGACGAACTCTTCGCGCGGCTGCGGGCCCTGGTGCGGCGCGGTGCACTCGAACGGCCGACGCTGGTGGCCGTGGGCGATCTGCGGCTGGATCCGGCCAGCCGGCGGGCCTGGCGCGGTGAGACGGAGCTTCGGCTGTCGCCCAAGGAGTTCGCGCTGCTGGAGCTGTTCCTGCGGCACCCCGGCGAGGTGCTGACCCGGACCCGGATCCTGGAACACGTATGGGAGTTCCCGTGCGACGGGGTGTCCAACGTCGTCGACCAGTACGTGGCCTATCTGCGGCGCAAGATCGACCCGGGAGGCCCGGCCTCCCACCTGGAGACGGTCCGCGGCGCCGGCTACCGCCTGCTCAACCCGGCCCCTGTGAACGGCAGTTGAGGCGCGGTGCCCGGCGGCCCGGCCAGGCGCGTGCCCGCCGGGCGCCTGACGGGCACACGCCTGGCCGGGCCGCCCGGCTTCCCGCCCGCCTTCCTCCCCTTCGCCTTCGAACGGTTCCGCCGCGCCGCCGCGGGGCGCGGCGGAACACATCGCCGCGGGCCCGGGAGCGGAACACCCCCCGAGGCAGCCGGAGCGGCGGCGCGGGCCTGGGGCTGGCGATCGTCGCCGCCATCGCGCGGGCGCACGGCGGCCGGGCCACCGCCGACAACCCGCCCGGCGGCGGCGCCCGCGTATGCCTGCACCTGCCGCTCCACGTAGCCGGGCCGGAGACACACGGGCCGGCCCCCGGCCTCCGGGTACGTCCGCCGGTACGCCCACCGGCCCTCCCCGGCCGTGCGCCGCAGCCGCCGGCCGACATGTCAGCATTCACATCGTCCGTACACCGTGGCCTCACCGACCGATCCGCACACTGGCGGCAAGAACACCCCGGAACCGGAATCCATGTGAGGTGAATTCCTATGGGGACCACCAAGAAGTCCTACCGCCTGCGGACCGCGACCATCGGCGCCGCGGTCGCCGCGCTCCTCGCCGGCGGTGCGGGCACCGCGGTAGCCGCACCGAGCGCCATACCGGGCCACCATCCGGCCACCGCCGTCACCGTGACCACGGCGAAGGCGAAGAAGGAATCGATCAGCGTCAAGGCGAGCGTCAAGTCGATCAAGGCAGGCCACTCGGTCACTCTCGTCGGGCGGACCAAGGACATCCCGACCGGGACCAAGCTCACCGTGCAGCACCTGCACAACGGCAAGTGGACCACGCTGCACGCCAGCACCAAGACCAAGCACGGCGGCAACTACAGCACCAAGGTGAAGCTGAGCAAGAAGGGCACGGAGAAGCTCCGGGTGGCCCACGGCAAGACCGTGTCGTCCACCGTCACCGTGACCGTGCACTGACGTCGGCTCACCACCACCCCGTCCGTAACTCACCTCCATCCCTTCCGTCCCCGCGACGCCGGGGCGTCACCCCGCACCAGGGCGCGCCCCGGCGCCGCCACGCGCCCGGGGCCACGCCCCCCGTATGCTCGAACCCTCACACGCATGTGAGGGACATGGCCCGCGTGTCATGGCACGCGTGGGAAGGACAAGCGCGAAGCCCGCGCACCGGGCGGCGCCACGGACGGCGAGGGCGGTCAACGCGGGATGCGCATCGGAGAACTGTCGGAACGCACCAACACCCCCCGCCGGCTGCTGCGTTACTACGAAGAGCAGGGGCTGATCCGCGCCGCGCGCACCCCGAACGGCTACCGCGACTACGACGAGCGCTACGTGGACCGCGTCCTCCAGATCAGGGGACTGCTCGACGCCGGACTGCCCACCCGCATCATCAGGCAGATCCTCCCCTGCCTCGACAAACCCCGGGACATCTACTTCCCCGACGCGACCCCCGAGATGATCGCCACCCTGGAACACGAACGCGACCGGATGACCGACCGCATCTCCTGCCTGACCCGCAACCGGGACGCCATCGCCGACTACCTCGCCGCGGTACTGGACTACGGCACCGGCACCCGGCCTTGACCCCTCGGGCCGGCCCTGACTCCTTCGGACCGGCCCTGGGGACTCCCGGGATATCGGGGTCGGCGCGGCCGGGAAGGCGGGGTCTGGTGTCGGCGGTGTCGCGCACGGCGATCGGGCCAGACGCGCCGCGGGCGCACGGAAGCGCACGCACGGGTCGGCCGAGGCGTCCTGTCGTGGTCCACCGCCGACCGTCCGCGCCCGCTTCGTCAGCGGGTCGGCGCCTGCTCCCGGGTGCAGTCGCGAGCCGTCGTCGACCATACGGCTGTGCAGGGCCTGGGCGCCGACGAACCCTTCCACCGCCATGAGGGCCTTCAGCACGTTGGCGCGCTGCTGCGTGAGGCGGCCGATCAGTGCCACCTCACGCGCTGGTCCGGCCGCGTACGGTCGTTTCCGAGCCATCACCGTGCTTTCGCTCAGGCCCCCGCGGGGGCTGGGGTCCGGGTCGGGGCGACGGGGCGACGTATCAGGAAGGTGGCCGCGTACACGGCGGTGGCGGCGGCCATGATGGCGAAGCTCGGCGGCACGTTCGGCACCGCGTACGAGGCGAACAGCCCGGCCCACATCTCCAGCACGGCGAGACCGGCGGACAGGGCCAGGGCCCGGTAGGGGCGGTCGGTGAGCCGGACCGCGGCGCCGGCGGGCGCGGTGAGCAGGCCGAGCAGGAGCAGCGAACCCACGGCCTGCGTGGCCTCGGCGGCGCAGACTCCCGCCACGGCGAGGAAGCCGAAGCCGAGCACCCGTACGGGCACGCCGCGGGCGGCGGCCACGGACTCGTCCAGGGTGGCGAACACCAGCGGGCGGGCGATGAGCAGGATCAGCAGACAGACCCCGACGGCGACCAGGGCGGCCACGACCGCACTGCCCGCGGAGATACCGAAGATCGACCCGAACAGCACGCTGACCCCTGCGGTGCCGTCGCCCGTGCTGCGCGAGGTCGTGTACAGCGTGATGAAGAAGGCCCCCAGGCCGAGGATCCACGAGAACACGCTGCCTATGACCACGTCGTCGGGTCGGGCCTTGCGGCCGAGGGCGCCGAAGAGCAGCGCGATGGCGATCGTGGCGGCGAACAGGCCGAGGCGCAGGTCGTATCCGAAGGCGAGCGCGGCCATGGCGCCGGTGAAGGCGACGTGGCTGAGGGCGTCGCCGGTGAAGACCTGCGCGCGCAGCACCAGGAAGTAGCCGACGAGCCCGGACGCGACGGCGATGGCGGTACCGGCGAGCAACGCGTGCTGGAAGAACGGCTGGGCGAACGGCGAGGCGGCCGGCAGCACGGTCATGCCACCACCTCCTTGGCGGGCAGCGGCGTCCCGATGCGGCCACGGACCGCGTGCAGTGCGCGCACGCCCCGGGTGATGACGTATCCGGCGAAGGCGAACGAGGTCACGAAGAAGCCCAACGGGTATGGCGAGTAGTACGCGGCGATCAGTCCGAGCCAGGTGGCGGCGAACGCCAGCAGCACGGCCAGGGCGAGGCTTGCGGCCGGGCGGGCGGTGACGGCCTGCGCGGTGGCGCCCGGAATCACCATCAGCGCGAAGACCAGCAGCGTCCCCGTGATCTGGCTGGCCTCGGCCGTCGCCGCACCGAGCAGAACCAGGAAGACGACGGACAGCGTCCGCACCGGTACCCCGCGCCCGGCAGCGACCTGCGGGTCGACGGAGGCGAACAACAACGGCCGTCCGACCCACGCCAGCACCGCGAGGACCACGGCACCGACCACCGCCAACACCATCACCTGGGAAGCGGTGATGCCCAGGAAGGTGCCGAAGAGAATCGTCTGCGGGCCCTCCAACAGCCCCTTGTACAAGGCCATGAAGAGGAACCCGGCGGCCAGCAGGAACGCCTGCACGGTGCCGGTGAGCGCGGACTCCTCCGCGCCGCCGGCACGCGATCCGAGCGCGGCGATGACCAGCGCCGCGGCCACGCACAGGGTGAAGTACCCGTAGACCGCACTCACCCCGAGCAGGACGGCTCCGGCCGCGCCGGGGAAGGCGACCACGGAGACGGTGTGGGCGGCGAACGTCTGCCGCCGCAGGACCACGAACCAGCCGACGACGGCGGAGACCACGGCCACGATGGCGCCCGCGCGGAAGGCGTTGACCATGAACGGGAACGACCACATCTGCTGGAAGTCGGCGATGAGGTTCCACGACCACACAGGGGAGTTGGTGTCAGCCAGCAGCATGACCGGCCCCGAGCGCCGCGTGGCGGTCGGTGTGGACCGCGGGTGCCTCCGGCTGGCCGACCACGACCAGCCGCCCGTCCGAGGTCTGGAGCACCTCGACGGCAGTGCCGTACAGCCTGGTCAGCGTTTCGGAGGTGACGACCTCGCCCGGCGTGCCGGTCGCGGCACCGCCCTCGGCCAGATAGACGACCCGGTCCAGGTGGTGGAGTATCGGGTTCACGTCATGGGCGACCATCACCACCGCCACGCCTTCCTGGTGGCAGATCCGCCCGATCAACGCGGCCACCGCACTCTGGTTGGGCAGGTCGAGACTGTCCAACGGCTCGTCCAGCAGCAGTAGTTCGGGCCTGCGCACCAGCGCCTGGGCGATCAGCAGCCGCTGCTGCTCGCCGCCGGAACACTGCCCGATCGGCCGGTGGGCGTACGTCGACGCCCCGACCAACTCGACGACCTCGGCGATGCGTTCGCGTTCGGCCCGACGGCGTGCACCGGGGAACGGCAGCGGAACCCCCCACCGGTCACCGTCCAGCCCCATCCGCACCACGTCGATGCCGCGGATGCGCATGGCGGCGTCGAAGCTGCGGCGCTGCGGCAGGTAGCCGATCCGGTCGTTGGCCTGCCCGGGGCGGGCGCCGAGCACCCGCACCTCGCCGGCAGCGGTGGGCAGGGCGCCGAGGAGGACCTTGATCATGGTCGACTTGCCGACCCCGTTCGGGCCGAGGACGGCGGTGAACTCGCCAGGCCCGATGCGAAGGTCCACCCCCGACCACAACGTGCGACCGCCGACACGCACGGCGGCGTCCCGCAGGGCGACCACCGGTTCGCCTCCGGTTTCCGCGGCTGTGTCGTGGCCGCCTGCTCGGGGCGCGG
The DNA here is from genome assembly GCF_050054615.1 of Streptomyces sp. YGL11-2. Lineage (NCBI taxonomy): Bacteria > Bacillati > Actinomycetota > Actinomycetes > Kitasatosporales > Streptomycetaceae > Streptomyces > Streptomyces sp. YGL11-2. The sequence continues at coordinate 8,788 of NZ_JBNHIN010000014.1, read as the reverse complement.
GAACGGCGGGGGTGACGGCTTCGCGGACCTTCGCTGTCGGGTTCATGGCGTCAGATCACTTCCCGGTCGCCTTGGCCAGGGCCTGCTGGATGCCCTGGAGTTGGCTGGTCTGCCACTGCTGGAAGGTGGCCTTGGCCGGCGCGAGGGTCTCGGTGACGGTGGCCACGGGGATGCCTGCCTCCTTGGCCGCCTTGACCTGCGCCTGCACGTCCGGCGTGGAGTTCTGGGAGTTGTAGACGTAGATCCTGATCTGCTTGTTCTTGATCTGCTGGTCGATGGTGGTCTTGTCCTGGGCCGTGGGGTCGGTGCCCTCGCTCATCGCGTCCAGGAACGTCTCCGGCGTCAGCATCTTCAGCCCCAGACCCTCGGCGAGCGGCGTGACGATCGACTCCGACGCACCGATCGGGGTGCCCGCGTACTTCGCCTTGATGTCGGCTATGAGCTTGTTGTAGTCGGCCAGCGTCCTGGTCTCGAAGGTGTTCTTCTGCTGGTCGAAGTAGGCGGAGTCGGCCGGGTCGATCTTCTTGTAGCCGGTGGTGATCTGCTCGACGACCTTGTGGACGTCGCCCGGGGAGTACCAGCGGTGCGGGTTGCCGCCCGGCTTGACCCCGACGAGGTCGCCGACCTTCAGCTCGGTACGCCCGCTGCCGGGGTTTGTCGACAGCAGCTTGTCGGCCCAGCCGTCGTAGCCGACGCCGTTGACGATCACGTACTGGGCGCTGCTGACGGTGCGGGCGTCCGCGGAGGTCGCTTCGTAGTCGTGCGGGTCGGTGTCCGGGTTGGTGATGATGCTGGTCACCTTCACATGGCTGCCGCCGATCTGGGTCGCGATGCTGCCCCAGAAGTTCTCCGCCGCCACGACCTGGACTGTCTTGCCCGAGCCGCTGCCGGCCGCGGCGGTGTTGCCGGTCTTCGGCGAGGAGGTCGAGCAGGCGGTCGCCGTCACGGCGGTCGCGGTGGCCACCGCGGCGGCGAGCGCGATGCGTACGGACCGTCGGGAGGAACCTGGGGTGCGGACGGTAGGGGCGGTGCTCATACGGGACTCCTTCGGGCGGTGCCGGATGCGCGGTGGTGCGCTCTGGCGCAGGTGCCCCCCGAAGCTAGATGGCAATGGTTATCACTTCAATAATCAGATGAAAACCATTGCCATCTCTTGACGGGAACCCGACCGTCCGGATCGGACCAGGCGAGATCCCTGCTCCCATGCGGCACCACCACGCCCCGCCGGCCGGCGGGAAGGGGGTGGCGAGGCCGCCCGCGAAACGGCCCGGTCGCCTCACCCGGCCCGCCGACCCGCCGCGCCTGCCATGGCGTGCGGGCCCCCATCCACACCAGTACCGCGGCGCCGGAGATCCGCATCGCGTCGTAGGCGACCTGCGAGGACGGCAGCAGCGCGGAGAGCCCGAACGCCGCCGCGAGACCCCACAGCAGCCGCACTCATTGCCCAGGACCGTGGCCATACCGCTTCTGCGGCCGTTCATCACCGCTCGACGCAGGATCACAGCCGTACTCGGCCCGGGGACCATCGCCATCAGAAAAGCCGCACCGGCGAACGGAACGCGGGAAGCCGACACCGGGTCGGCATGCCGAGCGTTCGAGGGCCCCACAAGCCCCTTGCGTGCCTGGCGAGTTACCGGAAACCGGAGGGCAGGCGTTGCTCCGCGCCGACCGCCACGGAGTCCGTGAAACCCTGACGCCATGACCCGGATCCTGACCCGCGCCGATCTTCTGGAGCTACTCAACCCCGACGACTGCATCCAGGCACTCCGGGAGGGTTTCGCGACAGCCCCGCGCGGCGCGGTGCCGGGCCAACGGGTGCGTACCGACCTCCCGTTCCCCGGAACCGCCACAGCCTTGCTGCCCGGACTGCTGCCGGGCATCGACGCCTACACGGTCAAGGTCAACGCGAAGTTTCCCGGCGCGGACCCGGCGCTGCGGGGTGTGATCTGCCTCCACAGCGGCACGGACGGCGCCTTGCTGGCGCTGATCGAATCGGCCACTGTCACCGCCTGGCGCACCGGCCTCGCCGCGGCCCTGGCCACCGACCTGATCGCGGAACCGGGCAGCGACGGTGCCCACACGGTCGGCGTGATCGGAGCCGGCGCCCAGGCCGAACTGACCATCCGGGGACTGCGGACGCTGCGCTCGTGGAACCGCCTTGTCGTCCATGACACCGATGGGCAGCGCGCGGCCGACTTCGCCGAGCGGTACGGCGGTACCGTGGTGTCCACGCCCCGGCAGGTGGCCGCTGAGGCAGATGTGGTGATGCTGGCCACCTGGTCGCGCCAACCCCTGCTCCACCTAAGCGATCTGAGGCACGGTCAGCATCTGACCGCGCTCGGCGCCGACGAACCCGGTAAGCAGGAACTGGCCCCGGGGGTCCTCACCTGCGCCCGGCTGATCGTCGACGACATCGACCTCGTCGCCGCGCACGGCGCTCTCGCCAACGCCGGCCTGCCCGCCACCACGGCCGCCGCCTCCCTGAGCGACGTGATCCGCGGCCACGCCCCCGCCCGCTCCCACAGCGAGGAGATCACCGTCTACGCCCCGGTCGGCCTGCCCTGGCAGGACCTGGCCCTGAGCTGGCTGGCCTATCAGCAGGCCGAGACCACCGGAATCGGAACGACCCTCGATCTCCTGTCCTGACCCGCCGCCTGCCAGCGGCTTGATCAGGCGAAGGAACCAGTCCGCATCAGAGAGCCCGTGCCCGTGTCGTGACGTGACAGCCGTGCGGATGCTGGTCCGGGCGGCGCGGTGCGTCTGGCCGTCGACGTACCCACGAGTTCCGAGGTCCGGTATGTTCGAGTGTCCGGTAAATAGACCGAAATGGCCAAGGTGGGGTGGCCGCGGCATTAGTGGTGCATTAGTGCCTCATTAGCCATCTGGCAGCGCCTCGGAGGACGTTGGAAGCGCAACGCACCGACCGAGCGTGCGCTGTCCGAGATCGGCGCGCGCCACCACACAAAGGGGAACAGAGGGATGTCGCTCACGTCCAAGACCCTCCGCCGCGGCCGCCGGGTCGCTGCCGGATCACTGATCGCTGTCACGGCGCTCACGCTCACCGCCGGCGTGGCCCAGGCTCACACCTCGGCGAAGCCGAAGCCCGCCTCGGATCGCTGCACCGCGGAGAACATGTCGGTGGGCCTGGGCCGCACGGACATCGGTGCGGGCAACATCCACATACCGCTGGTCTTCACCAACAAGGGCAAGAAGACCTGTTCGCTGCGCGGCTTCCCCGGCGTCTCCCTGACGCTCAAGGAGGGCACACCCGTCGGCAAGCCCGCCACCCGCTCGGGCGCCGCGGGTGGCGTCGTCCGCCTGAAGCCGGGACAGAGCGCGCACGCCGTGCTGCACACGGTCAACGACGGTGTCTCGGACACCCCGTGCTGGTCCACGGCGCAGCTGGTCCACGTCTACGCGCCCGGCTCCAAGAAGGCGATGACCGCCGGCACCGACGGTCTGCGGGTGTGCGGCGGGCAGTTCGACGTGACCTCGGTGAAGCCCGGGACCGCGGACTGACGACCGTCGTGGACTGACGACCGTCGCGGGCTGGCGACCGTCACTGTCCGGCCGGCCCCGTCGGTGCGCTGTGGTCAATGTTCGATCACGCTCCGCTGTACGGGCGCGACGGTGACGGGCACGCGGCGAGCCCGCACGCGGTGGCCGGTCGACGGGGGGCGGAGCGCCTCGTCCCATCGCCGTGGTGACGGGGCCGCGGCTGAGGCCGCCCCGGCCTACGAGGCCAGGTCGGCCTACGGGGCCGGGGCGGCGGGGTTCTGGGCCGCGGCCTCGTCTGCGGCCGTCATCGCCATCATCGTCTCGGCCACGGCCTTCACCCGAGGGTCGGTGACGGCGTAGATCTGGCGTCGGCCCTCGCTCCGCGCGCGCACCGCACCGGCGAGCTTGAGGCGGGCGAGGTGCTGGCTGACGGCCTGGGGCCGGGCGCCGACGCGGAGGGCGAGCTGTGTGACATCGCTCTCGTTCCGGATGAGCATCCACACGATGCGCAGCCGCAGCGGGGACGCGAGCAGCCCGAATCTCAGGGCTGCCGAATGGAACGCCCGCTCCGGGGGATCCGCAGCTCTGTCCCCTTCGGGTACCCCCATCGACGTGGCCCCTCCCCTTCTTGGATCATGGTCGTCCCACGCTGTCGGTGCGGCAGGTCTCTCACCGCACACCCGTACAGACTAGTCACCATACTTGCTACATTGCGCAACTATGCACTCCGGAGCGTCCATGTCAGGCCAGAACCCGGCCATATCCCCACCCTCCGCACGCGATGCGCGCCGAGTGCCGGCTCAGCGGGGCCGGGCGGCGGCAGGTGCGCGGAGCCGCGGAAGCGGCAGGACACCAGAGCAGTCGCGGCGGCACTCGCCCCAACACGCCCGGAAGGCCGCCCTGATCGGGCTGGCGCTGCCGGTGCTCGGCGCGGTCGTGGACGAGCTGATCGGCGGCTCACTCGGGACGGTCTTCGTGCTCACCGCGTTGGTCGGCGGGGCCCTGGCGGCCTGGCGGTGCTCGCGGGCGGGCGCTTGGTGGGTTGCGTACGCGCCGCCGGTCGTAGCGATGTTGATCACCGCGGCTGCCGAGGAGTGGGCGGGCAGGACGAGCGGCAGCGGCGGCAAGGGACTCACCACCGGAGTGCTGCACTGGGCGATCGACGCCTTTCCGGCGATGGCGGCCGCCGAGGCCGCGGTGATCGCGGTGCTCGCGGTGCGATGGTTCCGGCTCAGGCGAAGCGTGAGGAAGTAAGCGGTGCGTGACAACAAACCGGGCGCCGGCGGGCGCGCAGCGGGCATGGCGGCCAACCAGGGCCGGGGCGGCGCAAGCGGCAAGGGCGGCAGGCGCACGCCCCGCCGGGTGGCCGTCGGACGCACTCTGGCCGGCGTCGCCTCCTTCGCCATACTGGCGACCAGCGGCGTCTCCTGGGCCGCGTACCACTGGATCTCCGGCGGGCTCAACATCTCGCACGCACTCGACCCGCTGCTCGGACGCGGGCCGAAACACCTCGACGGCTCCGTCAACCTGCTGCTGATCGGCCTCGATTCGCGCAAGGACATGAACGGCAACCCGCTGCCGAACTGGGTCGTGAAGGACCAACTCCACGCCGGAAACAGCGACGAGGGGTTCTACAACACCAACACCCTGATCCTGCTGCACATACCCGCCGACGGCGGCAAGGTGCAGGCGTTCTCCATTCCGCGCGACTCCTTCGTCGAGACCCACAACGGCGACGGCTCGCTCCAGGGGCACCACAAGATCAAGGAGGCGTACGGCAACGCCTACGAGGGGCGCCGGGAGAAGCTGTCCGCACAGGGGGAGAAGGGCGCCCAGCTGGAGGCGGACAGCCGGGAGGCGGGCCGGGCGGCGACGCTGGCCACCGTACAGAACCTCCTCGGCGTCCCGATCGACCACTTCGCCGAGGTCAACCTGATCGGCTTCTACGACATCGCCGACCAGCTCAAGCCGATCGATGTCTGCCTCAAGCACCCGGTGAAGGACCGGTACTCAGGCGCCGACTTCCCCGCCGGGCCGCAGCAGCTCAACGCCAAGCAGGCCCTGGCCTTCGTCCGCCAGCGGCACGGGTTGCCCAACAACGACATCGACCGTACCCACCGCCAGCAGGCGTTCATCTCGTCGATCACCCACAAGCTCAAGACCCAGGGCGTCTTCACGGACCTGGGCAAGATGCAGGGTCTCTACGGCGTGATGAAGAAGGACCTGGTCATCGACAGCAAGCTCAATCCGATCGACTTCGCCCAGCAGGCCACCAACCTCACCGGTGGGAACGTCGTCTTCCACACCCTTCCGGCCGGGCATTCCGCGATGCAGAACAACGAACAGGTGCAGATCGTGGACGTGGAGCAGATGCGCCGACTGGTGCAGGACGCGTTCCACGAGGGCCCGGCGGCCTCGCCCGGCGCGAAGGGCGGTGCGTCGGACTCCCCGTCCTCCGCGAAGGCGGCACCCGCCACCGTCGACGTCTTCAACGGCTCCGGCAGGACGGGTGCCGCTTCCGAGGAACTCAAGGCCCTCAAGGCGCTGGGCTACACGGAGGGCCAGGCATCCAACACCGCGCCGCAGCCGCACGTCACGGTCACGTACGGGCAGGGTGCCCAGGCCGCGGCCCAGCAGATCGCGGCGAAGCTCGGTGTGACCGCAGCGCCGGCGCCCGACGCACAGATCCAGGCCGGGCACGTCCGGGTCACACTCGGCCAGGACTTCACCGGTCCGAAATCCGCCTCGTCCGCCACGAGCCCCGACCAGAGCTCGGCGTCGAGCTCGTCGCCGGATCCGTCGGACGACGACTACGAGAAGAACGCGGTGACGGCCGGGGGCGTCCCCTGCGTCAACTGACCCTCGTCTGACGCCGAACGGCGCGATGTCGAGTGCGATGGCGTTCTTGGCCGTCCCCTCACATCCCGGGCGGTGTGCGTCCCTCGGGGCCCACCACCAGGCCGCCCGCCCGGAGCGGTCGTGGCGCCGGTCGTCTGCGGGGCGCTGAGTCCAGGCACCAGTGGAGGTCGTGGACCGCGGGATCGAGCCAGACCAGGGTGATCAGCCGAGCCAGTCGCGCGATGGTGGACCCCTCGGTCGTGAAGTCGGCTTCCACGAGCACGGTTTCGGGACTCGCCGGGCGGGTGCGCAGGGTGTGGGGTTCGATGCCGTGGGCGCTGAGTGCCTGAGCGAGCCGGTCTCGGACACGCGGTTCGGCGTCCTGGTCGCAGACCGTGTGCACGGTCGCGAGGACGACGGGATCGGCGGCAGCGCGCGGGGTGCGGTCGGTGATCCGCTCGGCGCGTGCCGGCAGAAGGGCGGACGGGAAGGGCACGGCGGCACCTCGGTAGTGGTGTCGTGGTCTCGTGGTGTCGGCAGCGTGGTGACCGGCTCGGTCAGGGCTCCGGATGACGGGTGGCCTCAGGACGGTTCCGGCCCTGGGAGTCGGAGGCCGCGTGCCGGCGGGCGCGGAGCCGCTTGAGCGTGGTGTGGCCGACTGCCGGGCGCGCGAGAGCCGGGGCGCCCAGGACCTGAACGGCCTCGCTGAAGAAGCGGGAGCAGGCGCGTACCGCCGGAACGACGCACGGCGTTGCGTAGCGGATGGTGCGGATGACGGGGAGGACGGGCATACGAAGGTCACCTCCGTGAAGAAGCAGCGCGGCGGCAGAACGACGCGGCAGAGTCGAGTGATTGCGGATGTACGAGGCCCGGGAACGAGCGCGCCGTAGATGTCGCGATATGGGCGTCATCGCGTACTGCCGTGCGCGGTGCGGCAGCTGGTGATGTGGTGGTGGTCAGGTCGGTCATGACGGGCCTCCCGAGCCCCCGGCGGGGGAGTGGGGGCATGCGGCAGCGATCCGCCCCGCGAGCGCGCAACCCAATGGCCCGGGGCGGCGAAGGGCCGCACGGGTGTCAGGGGACGCGCGAAATCCGCGCAGGGAAGGTGGTTACCGTGTACCGGAAGTCAGCGAGGACGTAAGGGCGCGGGGCCGACTGCGGCCCGGACTACTGCAATGGCCGTCCATGTCGCTCGCCTCCTCCCGGCCGGGGCGCACGCGGGCGCCGAACGGACATGTCGAGGAACGGACCAGCCCATGCGACCGGCTCACCCCAACTCGTCAGGGCTTTGGCACTCCACGGCGTAATCCCCTTGCCAGGGAAGCCACTTGGGGTCACCCCTCAGGCCGGGGAGACCTGTCTGAACCTGAGCGTCTCTCGACGTTGCGGGGTCAGCGGCCGGTGTCCGTGAAGACGCCTCACCGAACGAGGTGCCTGATACTTCCGTTTCTCGAACGCTTACGCAGCATAGCCTCTTACGTGCACATGAACGCAACGCATTGACGCGAGCTTGACTGCCCTCGATCAGCGACCCGATTCGCCCTTTCTGGGGGTTGGGCGCATTGGTGCCGCATGCGGGGCGACGGCGCAAGACGCCAGTGCCCAGTGCCCAGTGCCCGGTGCCTGCGGGGCTTTCACCGCAGGCTCGTTGATGGCTTTCCCGGCGCATGAAGCCGTTCGCGTGCCCCTGCGGAATCATGTGGCAAAAGGGGCAAAACATCGCCCTGGTGCTGGCGTCGCGTGTCCCTGGGCTGCCGCACTCGCCGAGGCTTGGTCAAGAATGAGCCAAGCGCTTGCGTAACCCCGCGAGTGTGAGGGTAGAGTTTTCGCCGTTTGAACGAATGGAAGCACCTCGTTCGGTGAGGCGTCTTCACGGACACAGGCCACTGACCCCACGACGTCGAGAGACGCCCAGGTTCAGGACAGGTCTCCCCGGCCTAAGGGGTGACCCCAAGTGGCTTCCCCGGCAAGGGGATTACGCCGTGGAGTGCCAAAGCTCTGACGAGTTGGGGTGAGCCAGTCATACGGACTGGTGCGCTCTTTGCTGTGTCCGTTAGGCGCCCGCGTGCGCCCCGGCCAGAAGGAGGCGAGAGACATGGACGGCAATTGCAGTAGTCCGGGCCACAGTTGGCCCCGTATCCGTATGTCTTCTCCGACCTCCGGTACGCGGTAACCACCTTCCCTGCGCCTTCCCCCACCTGCCTTGGCACCCGTACGGCCACCGGCCGTCCCGGGTCGCCGTGCTGCGCGCTCGCAGGGGGGATTGCTGCTGCGTACCCCAACCTCCCCCGCCGGGGGACCTGGGAGGCTCTCATGACCAACCTCACCACCACCGCCACACCGTCGACTCGATCGCAGCGCACCGCGGTGCTCGACGACGCCCATGTCGGCGACATTCGTGGCGCGCTCGGCACCATCAAATTGGACGACACCGGCGAGCGGCGGGGCCTGT